>NZ_JBHXLO010000018.1:0-176270 GCF_042721395.1 Lentzea sp. NPDC058450 | reverse complement strand
CCCAAAGTCAAGCCCCAATCGCCTTGAGCGGTGGAACCGGCTCTGTGGCGGGCATTGGCCCGTTCGGGCTCGCCTTCGGCTTCGCGTACCGGGTTTCGTAGGTGGTTGGGGTGCGTTGACGGCTGTCCGGTTGGGTGCGCGCGCCTGGCTGAGACGGTGGTCGCCTTGCGATGACGACTGCGGTTGACACCGGAGTGCGTGCGTGGGTCAGGTGGTGGGGACGCGCAGGTGGTCCCTGGCGGCGATCTCGTCGGCGTCCAGGTAGGTCATCATCGGGACGTCGGGCGCGCAGAGCATGAACACCACGAACTTGCTTTCGATGTCGGTGCGCAGGTTGGCGGCCTGGTAGTGCACGACGTCGCCGCCGGGCTCCCAGAACGCCTCGCCCGCGCGGTGGACCTGGGGTTTCTCGCCCTCCAGTTCGAAGAGGATCTCGCCCTGGACGACGTAGCCGAAGACGGGGCCGGAGTGCCGGTGCGGGCCTGATCCCGGGTCGCCGGGTGGGATCGTGACGACGCCGACCATCCCGGCCGAGCCCTCGGGGATGGCGGGGGACTGGTGCAGCAGGACGTCCAGTGAGTTCGTGGGCGAAGGTCCGATGACTGTCATGATCACGACGCTAGCGGCGGATTGGCCCGCGTTCGTGGTCCACTTGTGGCGAAATTTTGTGGGCAACTCAGGGCGCGGTTGTTGTCTGTGTCAGGTGACAGACGGTTGTGTCCGATTTGTAAATCAGCCCTCTGAACTGGTGTTTTCACCTCGGTGAGGCACGGGTTGGCGGCTGCGGGCCTTGTGCCGGTCCGCATCGCGTGCCTATATTTGCCGAAACAGCCGAATGTAAGCGCTTACATTACACAAGGTGATATGTAAGCGCTTACATGAACAGTCAGCGACGACAGAGGCGGTAGGCAGCGCGCATGGGCAAGCAGCAGGCCTCACCCGAGGCCCGGTCCGCGGGGGCGACCATCTACTCGGTCGCCGAGCACGCCGGCGTCAGCATCGCCACCGTCTCGCGGGTGTTGCAGGGTGCGACGGTCGTGGCCGAGGCCACGAAGCAGAAGGTGCTCGCCGCCGTCGAGGAGCTCGGGTACGTGCCGCTCGGTGCGGCGCGCAGTCTCGCGGTCCGGCACCACGAGGCGCACGGGCTGGTGCTGCCGGAGCTGTCCGGTCCCTACTACGCCGAGCTGCTCATGGGGTTCGAGGCGCGGGCCGCCGAGCTCGCGCAGTCCGTCGTGCTCGTGCTCACCAACAGCCGCACCGACCTGGCTGCTGCCGTGCGGCAGCTCGCGACGCGGGTCGACGCCATCGCGGTGTTCGGGTCGGCGGCCTCGGGTGACGTGGTGCGGTTGTTGCGCGCCAAGAAACCCGTCGTCGTCATCGCCGGTGAGGCGAGTGACGGGGTCGAGGCGGTGTCGGCGGAGAACCTGGAGAGCGCGCGGGAGCTCGCCGGGCACCTGCTCGGCCACGGACGGCGGCAGGTGCTGTTCGTCGGTGACCCGGACAGCGGCCCCGACATCCGCGACCGGTACGCGGGATTCGTTGCCGCGCATCAGGATCGCGGGCTCGAAGCCGCCGAACCGGTGCGCGTCGCGCTGAACGAGGCCGATGGTCTCGTGGTCGCGCAACAACTGCTCGACGGCGCGCTTCAGGCGGACGCGCTGATGTGCGCCAACGACGAGCTGGCGCTGTCGGTCATGACCGCGTTGCAGGACGCCGGGCGCACCGTGCCCGGCGACGTGGCGGTGGTCGGCTGGGACGACGTGATGACCTCGCGGTACGTCCGGCCGGGGCTGACGACGGTGCGGCAGCCCGTGCACGAGCTCGGAGCGCTGGCGGCCACCAGGCTGCACGAGCTGGTCGGTGGTGAGGCGGCGCGGTCGCACGCGCAGACGCTGTCCACGCAGCTCGTGGTGCGCTCTTCCTGTGGCTGCTGAAGCCGCAGTCCACTTCAGACGAACGCCGAGAGGAAGCGAGAAGCCGATGGCGCGCAGCACTTCCAAGATGCTCGCGGGGGTGTCAGCCCTGGTGCTGGTCCTGGCCGCCTGCGGGCGCGGGGACGAGCAGGGTGGTGGTCAGACGGGCGCGGAGATCGGCTCGGGGCCCGCCACCGGGACGATCACCGTGTGGGCCATGGGAGCGGAGGGCGAGAAGCTCCCGGCGCTCGCCAAGGAGTTCGAGGACGCGAACCCCGGCGTCGACGTTCAGGTGACCGCGATCCCGTGGGACTCCGCGCACAACAAGTTCACCTCCGCGATCACGGCCGGGCAGGCGCCGGACGCGGCCATGGTCGGGTCGACGTGGATGGGTGAGTTCGCCGGGATGGGCGCGCTCGACCCGACGCCGTCGTCGATCGACAAGGGCTCCTTCTTCGAGGGCGCGCAGAAGACGACCGAGGTGGACGGCACGTCGTTCGGCATCCCCTGGTACGTCGAGACCCGCCTGCTCTACTACCGCAAGGACCTCGCCAAGACGGCCGGGATCGAGACGCCGCCGAAGGACTGGGCGGGCGTCAAGGAGATGGCCAAGGCGTTGCAGGCCAAGGCCGGCGCCAAGTGGGGCATCGGGTTGCAGCCCGGCGGCACCGGGTCGTGGCAGTCGCTGCTGCCCTTCGCCTGGTCCAACGGCGCCGACCTGACGAAGAACGACGGCAAGGCCTACAACTTCGACAGCCCGGAGATGAAGGAGGCGCTGGAGTACTACGGCTCGTTCTTCTCCGAGGGCATCGCGGACAAGGAGGCACCCGCGCAGCCCACGACCGAACCCGACTTCGCGAGCGGCCGCGTGCCGATGTTCATCTCCGGTCCCTGGATGATGTCCGCGGTCGAGAAGGTCGGCGGCGAGGGCTTCAAGGACAAGTACGACGTCATGCCGATGCCGACCAAGAAGACGTCGTCGAGCTTCGTCGGCGGCTCGAACTTCGTGGTGTTCAAGGAGAGCAAGAACCGCGACTCCGCCTGGAAGTTCGTGAACTGGCTGGCGGACGCGAAGACGCAGGTCAAGTGGTACCAGTCGTCGACCGACCTGCCGTCGGTGAAGAGCGCCTGGCAGGACCCGGTGCTGACCGCCGACACGAAGCTCGCGACCTTCGGCAAGCAGCTCGACACGGCGCAGTCGCCGCCCACCTTCGCCACCTGGGAGCAGGCCATCACCGCGCTCGACACCGAGGTCGAGAAGGTGGCCAGGTCCGGTTCCGACGCGAGCGGCGCGCTCAAGGCCGCCCAGGCGTCCGCGGACTCCATCGGTACCGGCAAGTGAGCTCGGCAGCGACGCGCCGCCGCGGGGCAGAACGGGCGGCGTGGTTCCTGATCCTCCCGTTCTGCCTGCTGTTCGCGGTGTTCACGGCCTGGCCGGTGGTGCAGTCGCTGTTCATGAGCTTCACCGACACCCGCAACCGCGACCTGCGCACGCCGTTCGCGGTGGAGTTCGTCGGGCTCGACAACTACGTCCAGGCGTTCAGCGACCCGCTGTTCCGCACGGCCGCCGGGAACACCGCGTACTTCGTGCTGGTCGGTGTGCCGCTGACGCTGCTGATCGCGCTCACCGCCGCCGTGGTGCTGGACAAGGGGATCAACCGGTTCCGGGCGTTCTTCCGGCTCGGTTTCTACACGCCGGTGATCACGTCGATCGTCGCGATCGCGGTGGTGTGGCGGTTCCTGCTGCAGGACGAGTACGGGCTGATCAACACGATGCTCGGCTGGGTCGGGATCGACGGGCCTAACTGGCTCGGCGACCCGGACTGGGCGATGCCGGCGATGATCCTGATGGCCGCGTGGCGCAACTTCGGCACCGCGATGATCATCTTCCTGGCCGGCCTGCAGGCGGTGCCCCAGTCGTTGCACGAGGCCGCGTCGATCGACGGCGCGGGCGCGCTGTCGCGGTTCTGGTACATCACGCTGCCGTTGCTGCGACCGACGTTGCTGTTCGTCTCGGTGACGACGGCGATCGGGTACCTCCAGTTCTTCGAGGAGCCGTTCGTGATGACCAACGGCGGCCCGCTCAACTCGACCATCTCCGCGACGATGTACACCTACAAGCAGTTCGGGTTCGGCAACTACGGCTTCGCCTCCGCCATGAGCTACCTGATCTTCGTCGTCATCGCGATCGTCACCGCACTGCAGTTCCGGCTGCTGCGGGAGAGGAGCTGACGTGAAGAACCGCTGGTGGCTCTACGTTCCGCTCACGGTCGCGTTCGTCGCCGTCGTCGCGCCGTTCGTGTGGATGGTCCTCGGCAGCTTCAAGGGCGAGGGCGAGATCCTGCGCAACCCGCCGACGTGGTGGCCGGACAGCGCGTCGCTCGACAACTACACGCAGCTGTTCTCCCGCCTGCAGTTCGGCACGTACTTCCTCAACTCGGCGGTCGTGGCCGTGCTGGTGACGGCGGGGAACCTGCTGTTCTGCTCGGCGGTCGGCTACGCGCTCGCCATGCTGGACTTCCGCGGCAAGAAGCTGCTGTTCACCATCGTCATGGCGACGTTGATGATCCCCGGCGTGGTCACGTTCGTGCCGCTGTACGTGCTCGTCGTGAACGCGGGCCTGGCGAACTCGTTGCCCGCCCTGATCCTGCCGTTCCTCGTCTCGCCGTTCGGTGTGTTCCTGATGCGCCAGTTCATCTCCGGCCTGCCGCGCGAGCTGCTGGACGCCGGACGGGTCGACGGCGCGGGGGAGATCCGGATCTTCGCGCGGATCATCCTGCCGCTGTGCGGGCCCGCGCTCGCGACCCTGGGCATCCTCACGTTCCTGGGCAGCTGGAACAACTTCCTGTGGCCGCTCGTGGTGGCGCAGCAGGAGAGCCAGTTCACCCTGCCCGTGGCGCTCGCCCTCTACTCGACCGGGCAGAACTCCATCCAGTACGGCCTGCTCCTCGCCGGGGCCACGATCGTCGTCGTCCCCGTGCTGCTCGTGTTCCTCGTCTTCCAGCGGCGCTTCATCGAAGGCATCGCGACCACCGGCATCAAGTGAGAAGTCCAAAGGGGAATCCTGTGACGTTCACCCGCCGAACCCTGCTCATCGGCAGCGCCGTCGCGCTCGCCGTGCCCGCCTCCGCTTCCGCCACCGCCGCCCCGAAACGGTTCGACCCCGTGCGCGTGCGGGGCTGGGCCAAGGACACCTGGCGCAGCCTCGTCGCCATGACCCCGTCAGGTACGGGCCTGCCCGCCGACAACATCCCCGAGTCGCTCGCCGCGGGCGACCGGTCCGGCTACACCTCGCCGACCAACATCGGCGGCTACCTGTGGTCCACGGTCGTGGCCCGCGAGCTGGGTTTCATCAGCAAGGACGAGGCGTCCGCGCGGCTGGTCCGCACTCTGTCCACTCTGGATCGGATGGAGCACCACGTTCCGAGCGGCATGTACTTCAACTGGTACGACGAGGAGACCGGGGCGGCGTTACGTGCCTGGCCCGGCACCGGCGCGGTCGTGCACCCGTTCTGCTCCAGCGTCGACAACGGCTGGCTCGGCGCCGCGCTGCTGGTCGTGGCGGGTGCGGACCGGGCGGCGGCGGACCTCGCCCGGCGGATCTTCGCCCGCATGCGGTGGGACGCCTTCTACAACCCCGGTGACGTCGCCGGGCACCCCGCGGTGCGTCCCGGCGGGCTGATCCACGGCGGGTTCTTCCCGTTCGACCACGACCGGCCCGGCGGCGTTTACCAGGGCACGCACATCGGCGGCGAGCCCGTGTGGCTGACCAACCACCACTACGACACGACGGTGTCGGAGACGCGGATCACCAGCTACCTCGGCATCATCACCGGCCAGGTCCCGCCGAAGCAGTACTTCGCGATGTGGCGGACGTTCCCGGCGTCGTGCGACTGGTCGTGGCACGAGATGCAGCCGGTGGGCGAGAACCGGACCTACTACGGCATCGAGGTCTTCGAGGGCGCCTACACCTATCGCGGCATGCGGATCGTGCCCGGCTGGGGCGGGTCGATGTTCGAGGAGCTCATGCCGGACGTGTTCGTGCCGGAAGCGAGGTGGGCACCGAAGTCGTGGGGCCGCAACCACCCGCTGCACGTCCGCGCGCAACGCGAACACGGGCTCCTCGAGGCGAAGTACGGGTGCTGGGGCTTCAGCCCGTCCAGCAACCCGGCCGGCGGCTACCGCGAGTACGGCGTCGACGCGCTCGGCCTGGGTCCCGGCAACGAACCCGGGAACGGCGCCAACGGCTACTTCTCCGACCAGGAGATGACGAACTACGACGTCGGCTTCGGCACCTGCCGTCCCGCCACCGCGCCCACGCCGACCTACGGCGACGGCGTGGTCACGCCGCACGCGGCGTTCCTCGCGATGATGCACGAACGCGACGAGGCGTTCGCGAACCTCGCCCGCATCCAGGACGACCTGCGCGCGTACGGCCGGGGCGGCTTCTTCGACGCGGTGGCCGTGCGCTCGGGCACGATCGCACGCCGCTACCTCTCCCTGGACCAGGCGATGGTCATGGGGGCGATCGGGAACGTCCTGTGCCGGGACGTGATCCGCAGGGCGTTCAGCACCCCGGCCGTCGAACGCGCGTTGCGTCCGGTGATCGGGGTCGAGGAGTTCGGCGCGAGCCGAGTCTGATGTTCATGGGAGGTAAGGACATGCGGCCCGTGCGGCTGATCTCCGAGGACGGCGTCGAGTACCGCGACCTCAACGGCAACGGCGTGATGGACCCCTACGAGGACCCACGCCTGCCGGTGGCCGACCGGGTCGCGGACCTGCTGGGGCGCCTGTCGCTGGAGGAGAAGGCAGGACTGCTGTTCCACACCGTCATCGAGGCGGGCGCGGACGGCACGGTGAAGGAGGCGCCCGGCGACATCTCGAAGTCGCCGACCAGCGTCGTCGTGACGCAGAAGCACCTGAGCCACTTCAACGTGCACGCGCTGCACGACGCGCGGATGGCGGCGCGCTGGTACAACAACCTCCAGCAGATCGCCGAGAGCACCCCGCACGGCATCCCGGTGACGATCTCCACCGACCCGCGGCACGCGTTCCTGGAGAACGCCGGGGTGTCGTTCAGCGCCAAGGCCTTCTCGCAGTGGCCGGAGTCGCTGGGCCTGGCCGCGTTGCGCGATCCGGCGCTGGTCGAGCGGTTCGCGGACATCGCCCGCCAGGAGTACGTGGCGGCCGGCATCCGCTGCGCCCTGCACCCGGCGATCGACCTCGCCACCGAACCGCGCTGGGCCCGCCAGGCGGGCACGTTCGGTCAGGACTCGGCTTTGACGGCGTCGCTGGCCGTGGCGTACGTGCGCGGGTTCCAGGGCCCGTCGCTCGGACCGGAGTCGGTGGCCTGCACCAGCAAGCACTTCCCCGGCGGCGGCCCGCAGAAGGACGGCGAGGACGCGCACTTCCCGTACGGCCGCGAGCAGGTCTACCCCGGCGGCCGCTTCCAGGACCACATGGCGCCGTTCAAGGCGGTGATCGACGCCGGGACCGCGGCCGTGATGCCGTACTACGGGATGCCCGTGGGCCTGGAGGTCGACGGCGAGGCCATCGACGAGGTCGGCTTCGGCTACAACAAGCAGGTCGTCACCGGCATGCTGCGCGAGGGCCTCGGCTTCGACGGCGTGGTGCTGACCGACTGGGAACTGGTCATGGACAACCACGTCGGCGACAAGGTGCTGCCCGCGCGGGCGTGGGGCGTCGAGCACCTGGACGCGTTGGGGCGCATGGAACTCATCCTCGACGCGGGCGCCGACCAGTTCGGTGGCGAGGAGTGCGTGGACGTCCTGCTGGAACTGGTCGCGCAGGGCAGGGTGACCGAGGAGCGGATCGAGGAGTCGGCGCGCCGGCTGCTGGCCGTCAAGTTCTCGTTGGGGCTCTTCGACGACCCGTACGTGGACGAGGACCGGGCCGCAGAGGTCGTGGGACGGCAGGACTTCCGCGACGAGGGGCACGCGGCGCAGGCCCGGTCGGTGACCGTGCTGCAGAACGGTTCGCTGCCGTTGCGGTCCGGGCTGAAGCTCTACGTGGAGAACTTCTCCCCGGAGGTGGCGGGGCGGCTCGGCACCGTCGTCGCCACCCCGGAGGAGGCGGATCTCGCGCTGGTGCGGCTGATGGCGCCGTTCGACCCGCGGGCCGACCTGTTCCTGGAGTCGTGGTTCCACCAGGGGTCGCTGGAGTTCCAGCCCGGCCTGGCCTCCCGGCTGGCCCGGATCGCGGCGGTCTGCCCGCTGGTGGTGGACGTGACGCTGGACCGCCCCGCGGTGCTGACCCCGTTGCTGCCCATCGCCTCGACCGTCGTGGTCAGCTACGGGTCGACGGACGAGGCGCTGGCCGACGCGTTGTCGGGTGCGATCCCCCCGGCCGGGCGGCTGCCGTTCGACCTGCCGCGCTCGATGGAACAAGTACGGCGGCACCCGGAGGACGTCGCGGGCTACGACGACCCGCTCTTCCCCTTCGGCCACGGCCTGTAGGGGGCACCGGGCAGGGGAGGACAATGAGCGGAATGCACCACTGCGTCACTCCCTCCCCGGTCGGGCCGCTGACCCTCGTCGGCGACGGCACGGCGTTGGCCGGGCTCTACTTCGACGGCCACCTGCGCACCCCGCGCCTCGACTTCGGGCCGGAGTCGGACGCGGGGTTCGAGCGGGTGCGGCGTCAGCTGGACGAGTACTTCGCCGGCACGAGGCGGCGCTTCGACCTGGAGTTGGCGCCGCGCGGATCGGCGTTCGAGCAGAGCGTGTGGAAGCTGCTGGTCGAGATCCCGTACGGCGAGACGCGGACGTACGGGCAGCTGGCCGCGTCGCTGGGTGATCCGGCGGCGGCGCAGGCGGTCGGGAACGCCAACGGGTGGAACCCGATCAGCATCATCGTGCCGTGCCACCGGGTGGTCGGGTCGAAGGGGACTCTCACCGGGTACGCGGGCGGGTTGACGCGCAAGCGGTACCTGCTGGAACTGGAGGAGCCGCCCGCGGAGGAGGACGGCCGCCTGTTCTGACGGCATTCGGCAACGATTGCGTCACGCGCGTTAACGAACTCGTTCCGCTCCGCGACCTCAGGTCACGCGCTGTCGGCAGAGTTCGGAGGCGGGCACGATGGACACATTTCTGCGCTGGTCGGCGAAGAAATGGGTGCAGGTGCCCGCCTGGGTGGCGTTCGTCATCGCAGGCCCTTCGCTGGTCCTGTGGTTGCGGCGCAGTGGAACGCCGACCAGATGGTTCCTGATCGCTGATCTCGGGTTCGTCGCGGTGTACGCGGTGGCCTATTTCGGCGCGCTTCACTCGTTGTGGGGCAACAAGAGGATCTTGCTGATCCCGGCTGCCGGGGTCGTGGCCGACGTGGTCGAGGACGTGCTGCTCCTCGCCTCGCCGCAGCTGTCCGGGGAACCCGCGTTGAAAGCGGTGGAGGCCGTGAAGCTCACCTGCTTCTGGCTGACGCTGTTCTTGGTGGCGGCCGGTGCGGTGAGACGAAAGGCGAAAAGCCGTGGCTGACAACAAAATCGACACATATGGATCTCTTCGCGTGATGGTGATCGTGCTGCTCGGGCTTCTGCTCGGGTCGATCATCGTCCATCTCTTCGTGAACGGTTTCTGCGCGCAGGGCTCGATCAGCGGCTATTACTTCACTTCAGCGCAAGCGATGTTCGTCGGCATCATGTTCGCGGTCGGCGCCTGCTTGATCATTTATCAAGGCGACGGGGTGCAGAACGCCTGGCTCGACGTCTCCGGGTTCATGGCGTTCATCGTTGCCCTGGTGCCCGCTGACATCGACAAAACGTGCGAGAAACCCCTCGACGTCAACGTCGCTCCGGAGATCGTCACGACCCCGAACCTCGCCACCACACTGCCGCCTGTGCTGGTCTGCGGGGTCGGCGCGTTCGCCTGGCTGGCGCTCCAGCGCAGCCGCAAACTCGAATTGACGGTCATCATCCGCGCTGCCAGCGCGCTCGTCGTCATCGCCGCCGCGATCTGGGCCGGTGTGGACACGGTCGGGTTCACCAACAACGCGCACACATTCGCCGCGTGGGCCCTGTTCATCGGGCTGATCGGCGTGGTGGTGTCGGCGAGCCTCCAGGACGGCGCCTACCTTGGATATCGAGTGGTAGCAGGGTTGATGGCCCTCACCTTGGTCGTTTGGTTGGGCTTGTACCTGACCGTCAAACCCAGCCACTTGACCCTGGTCGGCGAGTTGGCGTTGATCGCCGAGTTCGTCCTGTTCTGGCTCATGCAGACCGAACACGAGCGAGGCAAGGCTGGGTATGGTTCGCCATATGGCGGAAAGAAGGAAGGCGCTGGTCACGGGGGCGTCCAGGGGAATCGGTCGAGCGACAGCCCGAGCGTTCTCGGAACTGGGTGACCAGGTTGCGGTGCACTACAGCAGCCGCCGGGACGACGCCGAGAAGACGTTGGCGCTGCTGCAAGGCGACGGACACACGTTGATCGGGGGCGACCTCGGCGATCCCGAGGCCGCCCGCACCCTCGTCGCCGACGCCGTCGCCCAACTCGGCGCGGTGGACGTGCTCGTCAACAACGCCGCCGTCGCCCCGACCGCGTCCAACCAGCACCGCGTCGGCGAGGCGGAGTGGGACGAGTGGACCGGTGCGTGGCAGCGGATGTTCGCGGTCAACCTGCACGGCGCCGTCAACGTCACCTGGGCCGTCGCACGGCGCCTGGTCGAACGGGGTGCGCCCGGCGCGATCGTCAACGTCGGCTCGCGGGGTGCGTTCCGGGGCGAGGCCGACCACCCGGCCTACGCGGCGAGCAAGGCCGCGCTGCACGCGTTCGGGCAGTCGGCGGCGATCACGCTCGCGCCGCACGGGATCTCGGTGACGTCCGTGGCGCCGGGGTTCATCGCGACCGAACGGCAGGCCGCGAAGCTCGACGGCGCCGAAGGGGACGGGGTGCGCGAGCAGAGCCCGTTCGGCCGGGTCGGCACGCCTGAGGAGGTCGCCGCCGCCATCGTGCACCTGGCCTCGCCGGAGGCTCAGTGGTCGTCGGGCGCGATCCTCGACCTCAACGGGGCCTCGTACCTGCGCTGACTCACAGCTCGGCGATCGGGACCGGTCGGCCCAGGTAGAAGCCCTGCGCCAGGTCGCAGCCGAGGCCCCGCAGGATCTCCAGCTGCTCCGGCTGCTCCACGCCCTCGGCCACCACGGTCATGTCGACCGCGTGCGCCATGGCGATGATGCTCGTGACGATCGCCTCGGCCTCGCCGGACCGGCCGAGCCCCATCGTGAACGAGCGGTCGATCTTGAGCGTGTCCAGCGGGAGTGTCAGCAGCTGCGCGAGTGACGAGTAGCCCGTGCCGAAGTCGTCGATCGCGAGCCGGACGCCCAGTTCTCGCAACGCCGCCAGCGTGCGGGAGGCCAGCGCCGGGTCACGGGTGAGAGCGCTCTCGGTGATCTCCAGGCACAGCGAGCTGGGTGGCAGGCCCGCCTTGTGGGTGGCGTTGCGGACCGCGGAGACGAGCCACGGGTCGTCGAGCTGGCGGGCCGAGAGGTTCACCGTCAGCTGGAGCTCCGGGGCCTGCTCGGCGATCTCGCGGGTGGCGTTGTGCAGCATGTGCGCGCCGATGATGTTGATGAGATCGCTCTCTTCGGCGAGCGCGATGAACTCCGTCGGCGTGATCAGGCCGTAGCGGGGGTGCGTCCAGCGCAGCAGGCCCTCGACGGCGGTGCGCTCGTTGGTGCGCAGGTCGACGATCGGCTGGTAGGCGACCCACAGCTCGTGGCTGATCGGGGCCATCCGGAGGTCCTGCTCGAGCTGCAGGCGGCGCTGGATGCGTTCGCGCAGTTCGACGTCGAAGAACGCGGTGCGGCCGCGGCCCTTGGTCTTGGCGTGGTACATGGCTAGGTCGGCGTCGCGCAGCAGGTCGGCGCCGTCGCGGCGGTCACCCGGCTCGGCGATCACGATGCCGACGCTCGCGTCCACGTGCAGCTGCCTGCCCGCGACGGTGATCGGGCGGTTCAGCTCGGACCGGACGTGGTCGGCGAGGGCTGCGCCCTCCTCGGGGCCGCTCAGGCCGTACGCGATCACGGTGAACTCGTCGCCGCCGAGCCTGCCGATCACGTCGCCCCGGCGGGAGCTGCGGCCGAGGCGGGTGCCGACCACGCGGAGCACCTCGTCGCCCACGCTGTGGCCGAGGGAGTCGTTGATGACCTTGAACTTGTCCAGGTCGATGAACAGCACGGTGGTGGGGCCGGACCGGTGCGACCGCGCGGCCGGGCTGAGGCGGTTGATGATGACCGTGCGGTTGTACAGGCCCGTCAACGAGTCGTGCGTCGCCTCGTGCTCCAGCTGGCTGTCGATCATGCGGCGTTCGGTGATGTCGGTGAACGACACGACCGTCGCGGACGGCACCTCGCCGTCGGGGGAGAGGGCCCGGGCGCTCAGGGACAGCCACACGTGCGTGCCGTCCGGGCGCAGCGACCGCAGGATCCGGCCGTGCTGGGCCCGGCCGTTCGCACGGGTGTTGGCCGACGGGTAGTCGCTGTGCGGGACGGGCTGGCCCGACTCGTCGTGCAGCTCGGCGAGCGACGCGGGCTTGCCGATCACCTCGTGCGCGCTGACGCCGAGGATGCGTTCGGCGGCGGGGTTCACCGACTCGACCAGGCCCGTGCTGCCGACGACGAGCACGCCCTCCTCGATGGCGGCGACGACGGCGGTGAAGTGGTGCTCGGCCCGGCGGCGCGCGGTCTCGTCCGCGCAGATCAGCACGTAGCCGTCGTCCATCCGGGCGACCGACACCCGGACCGCGAGGGTCGCCCCGTCGGAACGGCGGTGCACGGCGTGGACGACGCCGCCCGCCTGCAGCACCGCGACGGGGTTCAGCGGCGCGCCCACGACGTGGCTGATCGGCTGGCCGATCGCGTCGTCGGCGGCGTGCCCGTAGACGCTCTCCGCGCTGGGGTTCCAGCTCGTCACGACGCCGTCCGAGGTGGTCGCGATCAACGCGTCGCTGACGTGCGCGGCGAGCGCGGCCTGGTAGCGCAGCGCCGCCGCGGCCGCCTTCTGCTCGGTGACGTCCCGCATGATCACCTGGAACGCCGGCCTGCCCTCCCAGGTGGTGCGCACCGACACCGACTCGACGTCCGTGGTGCCGCCGTCGAACCTGGTCAGCACGGCGTCGGCGGGGTCGCTCGTCGCGCCGGGCTCGGTCAGCTTCGCGATGCGCTGCAGCATGTCGCGCTGCGAGTCGGGGTGGACGAAGTCGGTGATCGACCGGCCCAGCAGGTCCGCCTCGGACTTGGCCCGCACGTACTGCACGGCCGCCGGGTTCGCGTACACCAGCACGCCCGCCTCGTGCACCACGATCGCCTCGGGCGCGAGGTCGACCAGCAGCCGGTACCGGTCCGCGAGGTCGGCCAGTTCCTGCTGCTGGGTGTGCCGGCGCGTGACGTCGGCCACGACACCGACCAGCGCCCGCGCGGAGTCGTGTGTCGAGACGCGGGCGCGGAACTGGAGCCAGCGCGTGCCGGTCGGGGTGACGAGGGGCTGCTCCAGCTCGAAGTCCTGCCACGCCGCCGCGGCCCTGGTGGCGACGGTCAGCGGTGCCACGAGCTCGGCCAGCCGGGCCCGCACGGTCTCGGAGTCCGCACCCGGCACGCCGATGACCACGTCGAGGCCGGGTGCCCAGCCGAGCCGGTCCGTGCCGAGGTCCAGCCACCACACCACGGCGGCGCCGACCGAGAGCGCGAGGTCGACCAGCAGTTCGTGGTCGAACTCGGCGTCACCGATCAGGTCGCTCACGTCTTGGCTCCCAGATCATGCGTGTGGCTTCAACATGGTGTGCCGTTATATCCGGTCGAAGGTACCGGGTCGTGACCAGGGTCCGTCCCTTCCAGGTCCATCCCTTCCGGGTCCATTGTGGACGGGGGAGGTGCTCGCTGGGAGCCCTTTGGCGCAGTTATCCTTGCAGGCAGTCGAGTCGTTGGCCCTCGGTGTGGGGGAGCTGGAAGCTATGGT
This sequence comes from Lentzea sp. NPDC058450, assembly GCF_042721395.1. Taxonomy (NCBI): domain Bacteria; kingdom Bacillati; phylum Actinomycetota; class Actinomycetes; order Pseudonocardiales; family Pseudonocardiaceae; genus Lentzea; species Lentzea sp. NPDC058450. The sequence goes on along the minus strand of NZ_JBHXLO010000018.1, from coordinate 162,391 downwards.
CGCTCGGGGTGTCGGTATCTGCGGAATCGGCGTCGTCAGTGCGTACGGGTGGGACCGTCCGTCGCTCTGGGAAGGGCTGATGAGCGGCAAACCCGCCGCGTCCATAGTCCCTGAGCTGGGCCGATTCCCCGGTGACACCGTCTGGGCCGCCTACGTCGGCGAGGGCGGTGACCCGGTGGACGGTCCCAGCAGGTTCGCTCGGGCGATGCGCGCCGCCGCCCGCGAGGCGATCGAGGACGCGGGCACGCGCGGCTGGCGTCCCGGTCGCCGGGTGGGCCTGATGCACGCGGTGGTGCTGGGCGAGGTGGACCTCTGGCGCGACTTCTACGTCACGCGCGGTGGCAAACTGCCGGTCCACGACTACCTTGCGTTGATGCCGTCGACGCCCATGTCGACGTTCATGCAGGAATACGGTTTCCACGGCCCCGCGATGAACGTCTCGGCGATGTGCGCGTCGGGCAACGCCGGCCTGATCACCGCGAAGGCCTGGCTCGACGCCGGCATCGTCGACGACGTGGTGTTCGTGGCCACCGACCTGTCCCTGACCCCGGAGAACGTGTCCCACTTCGTCAAGCTCGGGGTGGCCATCGTGGACGCCGAACCGCTCGACGCGTGCCGCCCGTTCCAGGAGGGCAGCAGGGGCTTCGTGATGGGCGAGGCGTCCGTCGCGTTCGTACTTTCGAAACATGCCACCAACCCGTACGCCCTCACCCTCGGCGGCGCGATGTCGCACGACGCGTACCACGTGACGTCGATCGATCCGGCGCTCGACCAGATCACCACCTGCTTCACCGACGCCCTCGACAACGCCTCGGTCAGCGCCGCCGACGTGCGCTACCTCAACGCGCACGGCCCGGGCACCGCCCAGTGCGACACCGCCGAGGCCGCCGTCCTGGAGCAGCTGTTCGGTCCGGAGACCGGGATCTACTCCGTGAAACCGCTGACCGGCCACTGCCAGGGCGCCGCGTCGGCGATCGAGGTCGCCGTGGCCGCGATGGGCTACGACAGCGGCGTGATCCCGGCGCCGCCGATCGTCGCGCCGGGACACCCTCGCCTGCTCAACGGGCCCACGCCGGTGCGCGACGGCCTGACGATCAAGTCGTCGCTCGGCATGGGCGGCCACAACTCCGCGGTGGTGCTGGCGCCACCCGCCTGATCACGGCTTGGTGAGCCGCACCAGCCACCCGTCGTGGTCGGTGTACCGCAGGCCGTACTTCGACGAACTGACGAACGCGTTGTCGTTCGTGAACACGACGTGCTGCACGCTGCCGTCGCCCTTGCGGACGTGTCCGGGTGGGACGCAGTTCTGCGCGTTCTCCGGATCGGACATGTCGTATTCCAGGTTGAAGTCGCCGCCGACGATCGTCTTACCGGTCAGACCGACCGACGACCGGATGCCGGGGACGACGTCGAACAGCAGCGAACGGCACTGCGCCAGCGCGACCGGCTCGCTGCTCGCCGACAGGTGCGTCGCGCACGCCAGGTGGTCGCCGACGGCGTACGCACAGGCGTAGGTGCGTTGCTCGTTGCCGCTGTCCTGCGTCGCGTACTTCCCGGTCCACGTCGTCACGCCCCGGTAGGCGGCGGCGGACACCCGGCCGAGCACCGCGTTGCCGTAGTCCTGGCCGTTGGTGCACTTGACCGGGGTGCCGGTGTCGCGCCGGAGCGCGGGCGCGAAGAAGTGGTAGATCCGGTCGCCGGGCCAGGCCTCCGCCAACGCCGGTGCGAGCTGTCCCGGCACGTCGCCGGAGCAGATCTCGTTGAGCGTCACGAGGTTCGGGCGCACCTGGCGGATCAGCCCGGCGGCCTCGGTGACCGACCGGCCCTGCGCGTAGCAGCCCGCGATCCCGCTGTTGCACAGGTTGAGCTGCAACGTCCAGAACCTCTCTGCGGCGCTCGCGCCCGGTGCCGTGAGCAAGCTCGCCAGCACCGCCAAGATCACTGCTGTACCAACTCGACGCATTGCTTCCCCTCAGAGTCGCCGTGTGTGCGCTGTTCCCTTACCGCGCGACGACGCCCGCGGAGGAGGTATTGCACGAAACCGCAAGGGGTGCCTCGTGATCAGAGGTATCGCCGCTGGTTCCACGATGCGGGAGCCCTTGCCGGACATGGCGGTCGGCTCGGACGATGACGCACGAGCTGAGGAGGCCGGGGTGGAGACGGACGAGGGCGTGCGCCGCGAGCGCAGGCTGGCGTGGAACGAGGACTGGGCCGCGACGATCGTCGGACTGGTGCTGCTGGCACTCGTGCTGACGCAGTTCATCCCGGGCTGGCTGGTGCCCTGATGACGGAAGTCCAGGCGCGGCAACGGTCCCAGGTCTGGTGGGCGGTCGGCGGCGTCGCGGTCGTGGTGCTGATCGGCGCGCTCACCCGGTACCTGGAGCAGAACGTGCCGGTGTTCACCAAGGGCACCTGGCTCGGCGACATCGCGAAGAGCATCGAGTACCCCGTCTACGCGATCGTGCTCGGGCTGCTCGGCAACGCGGTGCTGACCGGTCTCGGATTCCGGGACAAGCTCGCCGCGGGCTTCCGCACCGAGTTCTTCATCAAGACCGGGCTCGTGCTGCTCGGCGCGTCGATCAACTTCGCGGTGATCGTCAAGGCGGCCGGGCCCGCCATCGCCCAGGCGTTCCTGCTGATCACGCTGGTGTTCGGGTTCACCTGGTGGCTGGGCGGCAAGCTCGGCCTGGAACCGAAGCTGCGGGCGTTGCTGTCCTCGGCGGTGTCGATCTGCGGGGTCAGCGCGGCGATCGCGGCGGCCGGTGCGGTGCAGGCACGGCGGGAGCAGCTCGCCTACACCGCCAGCCTGGTGATCATCTTCGCGCTGCCGTCGATCTTCGTGCTGCCGTTGCTGGTGGACGCGTTCGGGCTGCCGACGGCGGTGGCGGGCGCGTGGATCGGCGGCAACATCGACACGACCGCGGCGGTCAGCGCGGCGGGCGCGCTGGTGGGCGAGGAGGCGCTGCAGATCGCGACGATCGTGAAGACGACGCAGAACGCGTTGCTCGGCGTGGTCGCGGTGGCGCTGACGGCCTACTTCGCGTTGAAGGTCGAGAAGACCGGCGAGGCGAAGGTCAGCGGGCGGGCGTTGTGGGAGCGCTTCCCCAAGTTCGTGCTCGGGTTCCTGGTCGCGTCCGTCGTGGCGACGGTGTTCCTGGAGTCCGGTGGCGACAAGACGGTGATCACGACCGTCAACGACCTGCGGACGTTGTTCCTGATCCTCGCCTTCGTCTCGATCGGACTCGAGTTCCGGGTCGCGCCGCTGCGGGAGGCGGGCTGGAAGCCGATCGGCGTGTTCGCCAGCGCGACCGTGTTCAACCTGCTGGTGGGACTCGGGTTGGCGAGCCTGCTGTTCGCGAACTTCAGCGGCTGATCTCGCGGCGCAACGCGGCGATCATCGTGCGGACGGGCGTGGTCCGCTCGACCGCGGGCCGCGTGACGGCCAGGACGTGGCGCACCGGCTGGTCCTTCGCAGCCAGCCGGCGCACCACGACCCCGGTGTGCTGCACGCCCAGTGCCAGCACGGGGATCAGCGCGAGTCCGAGTCCGGCGGCGACGAACCCCTGCGCCGGCCAGTACTCGTCGGCCTCGACCTCGCGCCGGGGCGTGAACCCGGCCGCGCGGAAGGCGGCGTTGGTCGCGGCGTGGCAGCAACCGATCTCGCTGCGGATGTCGATCCACGGCTCGTCCGCGGCGTCGGCGAGCGACACCACCCGCCGTCGCGCCAGGCGGTGCCCCTTCGGCAGGACGATCCGGAACGGGTCCGTGAGCAGCGGCAGGTAGGTCAACGCGCCGGTGTTCTCCGGCTGGTCGTGGGTCTCGACGACCACCAGGTCGAGCATGCCGGCGCGGAGCAGGTCGAGGGCGTCGTCGTGCTCGGCGATCCGCAGCGTGACGTCGAGGCCGGGAAGCTCGGTGCGGGTCGTGGCGAGAGCGGGCGGGATGAGCTCGGCCCCGGCCGTCGCGAACGAGGCCAGCCGCAGCACGCCCATCTCCCCGGCCGTGAGCGCGGCCAGCGCGGCCTCGGTCTCGGCCATGCGCGCCAGCAGGTCCGCGGCCCGGTCGGCCAGCAGCAGACCCGCGGCCGTGGGGCGGACACCGCGGCCCGACGGTTCCAGCAGGACCGTCGACGTCTGCCGTTCCAACGCGCTGATGTGCTGGCTGATCGTCGACGGTGTGTACCCGAGCACCTGCGCGGCGGCCCGCACCGACCCGTTCTCCACGACGGCGTGCAGTGCCTGAAGGCGGCGCATGTCCAGCACGCCGCGATTGTACGGTGCGACCGAACGGTCCGGTGGAAATCATCGCTTGTAGCTGGCGGTCCGGTGAGGTTGCGTGAACGCCGTGCCCACCCCGCAGACACTTTTCGCGTTCGCCGTCGTCTCCGCGCTGATCATGATGAGTCCCGGCCCCTCCAACGTCTTCGTGCTCGCGCACGGCATCGGCCACGGCCGCCGGGCCGCGCTCGCCGCCGTCGCCGGCATCTCGCTGGCGTCGGCGATCCGGGTGGTGCTCGCCGCCGTCGGGTTGTCGGCCCTGCTGGCGTCGTCGGCCGTGGTGTTCGAGGTGATCCGCTGGGCCGGGGTCGCCTACCTGGCGTACCTGGGTGTGCAGGCCTGGCGCGTGCGCCAGGCACCCGAACCGGAGGTCGCCCCGGTCTCGCGTTCGGTCGGCCGGGGGCTCCTGGTCGGGCTGGGCAACCCGAAGACGCTGATCTTCTTCCTCGCGTTCATCCCGCAGTTCGTGCACGCCGGGCAGGGTCCGGAGGCGTGGCAGATCCTCGTGCTGGGCACGGTGTTCTGGGTGATCGGCGTGGTCTGGGACGTGGCACTGGCCTGCGCGTCCGGCACGATCGGCGGCTGGCTGCGGGCGAGACCCCGGCTGCACGCCGCGCAGCCCCGCGTCGAGGGGGTCGCGTACCTCTGTCTCGCGGTGTGGGCGGCGGTGACCGGAACCCGGGCGATCCGGTAGCCGCAGGGCGCCGCCGGACGCGAAGATGACCTTCGTGACCGATCAGCCAGCCGCCCTCCTGCACGAGTGGTTGCGCGTCCACGCGCCCGTCACCTTCGAGACCCTCACAGCCCGGCCGGATGCCCGGGGCATCTGGATGTTGTCCGGCCTGCGCGACCTCATCCCGCCGATGTGGGAACCGATGACACCCGAGTTCTCCGCCGAGCAACGCGCCTGGCTCGTCGAGCTGGGCGAGCGCTCCCCGCACCCGGACGACCCCGACGGACCGGCCGGCACACCGTCGGCCGGCTTCCGGCGGCCGTTCGTGCCCATCGCCTCGAACGGCTCCGGCGACGTCCTCTACGTCGACGAACGGCCCGGCCCGGAGTCGGGCTGCGTGTGCCAGTGGTGGCACGACGACTACCTGTGGGCGAAGTTGTGGCCCAGCGTCGACGTGATGCTCACCGACGTCCTGCGGGCGTTGGAGACGGGCGGTGTGGTGCTGGGGAAGTACCGCGCCCAGGTGCTCGACGGCGAGGTCGACTGGCAGCACGTCGGCTGACCCGAGGGGCTAGCGTTCCCAGGGCGGAACCCAGGCGACGTCCGCACCCGCCGCCGCGACCAGTTCCGCGCACTCCCTCTGCCCGCCCTGGCCAGCACCCCAGTACGCCACGTCCAGCTCCTCCTGACTCGCGCCCGCGAGCAGGATCTCCACCTGGTCGCGCAACCCGAGCGTCGCGGCGTCGGCGAGCGTCACCGCCGCGCCGCGCTCCACCAGCCGGCGTGCGGCCGACCACTGCGCGAACGCCCGCGCGTCGGCCAGGGCGGAGCCGCCGCCGATGACTGCCCCGTCGGCGTCGATGTCCGCACCGGCGTCGAGCAGCGCGTCGAGCACCTCGACGTCGTCGGCGCTGGCGGCCCAGTGCAACGGCGTCTCCCGATGCGGCCCTTCGAACCGTGCGTTGACATCGGCGCCCGCCTCCACGAGCACCGCCACGGACCGTGCGCCGTTGGGACAGCGTGCGGGCCAGTCCGTCAGCACGTGCAGCAGGCTCCGCGCGTGCCCGTGGTCATCGACGATCCGCGTGGTCGCGAGGCCGGGGTGGTCCGCGAGCAGCTGTCCCAGCGCGGGGACGTCGCCTGTGCGGATGGCGGTGACCACCGCGACGGCCAGCGGATCGTCGTGTCGCATGCTGTGTCCTTACGCCTCGTCGGCGATCCACGCACCGTGGTATCCCCACGGCACGCGCCGGGGGAGTCGCACGGAGGCTACCGGCCCCGCCGTCACGTCGGAGGCGTCGAGGACGAGGAGTTCGGCGGTGTTGGCGGCCTCGTGGCTGACGATGCTGAGCAGCCAGCCGTTGTCCTCTCCGGCGCCGTCCGCGGCGGGCACGAACTCGGCCTCGCCCGGGACCCAACCCTGGCCGAGCATGTGGCTCGTGCGCTCGCCGGTGGTGGTGTCGTACTTGACGACGGCCAGGCGGCGGCTCTCGTCGAGCGGCAGCGCGTTGCTGACCGCGTAGACGTAGCGGGTGCCGAGGCCGGTGCGCTCGTCGTTGACGGTCGGGAACTCGATGGGCAGGTCGTCGAGCGGGTGCTCGCTGACGGCGCCGGTCGTGAGGTCGAGGGTCCAGCGGTAGAGGCTGCCGCCGAGCGACGGGGCGGTCGAGAGCGCCGTGTCCAGGTTCGGGTGGCCGCCGACGCCCGTCCAGACCTCGTTGAAGCCCGCCGCGTTGTACGCCACGGCGTCGATCACCACACGGCCCAGGGCGTCCTCGAAAGCGTTGCCGACGTGGAAGGTGTAGCCGGGCTGGACGTCGAACCAGCGCACGTCCTGGCTGCGGCCGTGGCGGGGCATCACGCCGATGCGGGGCCGGTGCTGCTCGCTCCAGCGGTACGGGAAGCCGGGCCGGCGGGTGAGCTCGAAGTCGAACACGACGGGCAGGTCGAGCCACACGACGTGGTGCTCGGTGATCGCGAAGTCGTGCATCATCGTCGCCGCCGGCATCTCGATCTCCGCGCTGTGCACGATCCGGCTGTCAGCCGTCGCGACGTGGTAGGTCAGGAACGGCGGGGTCACGCCGTAGCCGAAGAAGTGCAGCTCACCGGTGACCGGATCGACCTTCGGGTGCGCGGTCATCGCCGTCTTGAGCATGCCGCCGAAGTCGAACGGGCCGACGGTGCCGAGCTCGCCGGTGACCTCGGTCGGGAAGCCGTTCTCCGCGAGCGTCAGGATGCGTCCGTCGTGGTGCAGCACGCTGGTGTTCGCGGTGTTGTTGCGCAGCACGCCGTTCGGGCCGTGCGGGTTGACGTGGTCGGGACGCACGCCGTCGAGCAGCGGGGTGCGCAGCCAGCGGTTGCGGTACCAGCCGGCGCGGCCGTTCTCCAGCCGCACGCCGTGCAGCATGCCCTGGCCCATGAAGTTGTGGGCGGGGTAGGAGCCGGGCAGCGGGTTGGGCCCGTTGCGGAAGTAGCGGCCGGTGAGCTCCGGCGGCAGCGTGCCGGTCACCTCCAGTTCGACGGCCTCGATCTCGTCCGGCACCGGTGCCATGAACCCGTCGAAATACGCGGGCCTGTCCACGGTCGTCATCGTTCGATCCCCTCGGTCGCGGTGTTTGCGTTCTCCAGCATGCACCCATCGCTAAACAGGTGCATAGTGATGCTGGTCACGTGGCGATCGGGGTATTCCGGAATGGGTACGATCTGGTTCATGACGGAAGGGCAGGCGCCTCGCCGGCAGCAGAACCGGCGCGGTCAGGGCGGTCTGCTGCGTGCCGAGATCGAGCGGGCGGCCCTGAAGCTGCTGGACGAGCAGGGCTCACCCGAGCTGGTGACGTTGCGCGGGGTGGCGCGGGCGGCCGGGATCACCGGACCGGCGATCTACCCGCACTTCCCGGGGCTGCCGGAGCTGCACGCGCGGCTGCGCGAAATGGCGTTCGACCAGATCGCGGAGGAAACGAACGCGGCCGTCGCGGAAATCACCGATCCGCGCGCGGAATTGATCGCGCGCTACACCGCGTACGTCGAGCTGGGATTCAGGTACCCCGCGCGCAGGAAACTGATCCTGAGCCCCGGCAACGAGGTCAGCGCCGGCGCCCAGGTCGCGTTCGAGGGTCTGGTGGGCGTCCTGAAGCGCTGCGTGGAGGCGGGTGAGTCGACCAGCACGGACCTGACCCTGGACACCGCGCTGCTGCTGGCCGCGGTGACGGGCCTGGTGGAGACGCATGGAGCGTTCCCGCTGCCGCCGTTGAAGACCGCGATCAGCGAGATGGTCGCGCGCCTCGCGAAGCTGACCTAACGGGTCCAGCGCACGACGTCGTCGAACGTCACGTTGCCGCCGCAGAGCACGAGGCCCAGGCGCGCGTCCGGCCCGACCCGGCCGAGCACCGTGCGCGCGGCCGGCAGAAGACACCCGGCGGCGGGCTCGGCCCACACCTTCTGCGTCTCGGCCAGCGCGATCGACCCTTGCACCGCGTCCGCGTCGGACACCACCAGCACGTCCTCGACCAGGGCGGTGACGTGGTCGTAGGTCAGCTGCGAGGCGTGCGGCGCCGAGAGCGTGGAGACGATCGACGTCGGCGTGATGTCGACCGGCCCGCCCGCCTGGAGCGCCTGGCTCATCGCCTCGGCGCCCTCGGTCTCGACGCCCCACACCCGCACACCCGGCACGAGCGCGTGGAAGGCCGTGGCGATACCCGAGATGAACCCGCCGCCGCCGATGCTCACCAGCACGTCGGTGACGTCCGGCGCGTCCGTCGCGAACTCCAGCCCGACCGTGCCCTGCCCGGCGACCACGATCGGGTCGTCGTAGGGGTGCACGAGCGTCGCACCCGCCTGGACCAGGTCGCCCAGCAGCGCGAACGCCGCCGCGAGCCCCTCGGTGAGCCGCACGTCGGCACCGGACGCACGTGCCAGCTCGACGGACCGGGCGGGCGCCGTGGACGGCATGACGACGGTCGCGGCCACGCCGAGTTCGCGCGCGGCGGCGGCCAGGGCGATGCCGTGGTTGCCGCCGCTGACCCCGACCACACCGGCCGCGCGGGCCTCCTCGGACAACGACAGGATCTTCGCGACCGCGCCGCGGATCTTGAAGGAACCGCTGCGCTGCAACAGTTCCAGCTTCACCGTCGTGGGTGCGCTGAGCAGTGCGGACAGGCCTGGGGAGGGGAGCGTGGGCGTGCGCAGCACACGTCCGTCGAGCACCTCGGCCGCGGCCCGGACGTCGTCGATGGTCAACAGCTCCGCCATGGCCACAGCCTAGGGCGCGCCGAACCTCGCGATCTCCAGACGGGCCACGTCGCGCACGAACCTGCTGGACCGCCCGTCCTGCGGCGTGACGAGCGTCGGCCGGGTGAGCTGCCGGCCGTTGTAGCGGGTGGCGAGGATGGCCGAGCAGGCGCCGAACTCGGGGTCGACCTCCGCCCACGACAGCAGCACGCGGTAGCCGTCGGCGGACGAGGCCACGACGACGAAGCTGAGCTTGTCCATCTTGCTGCCGCCGGACGTGCGCAGCCTGACCTTCGCCAGCACCTCGTGCAGCGGGACGCCCTGGACCTGGTGCACCTCGCGGACGCGGGTGGTGCGGTACTGGACGTTGACCGGCTCGCGAGCGTGCGCGTCGAGGTGGGACGTGCAGAAGACCCATTCATCGTTGATGTCTCCGGTGACCAGGACCTGGTCCTCGGACAGCGGCGTGCGCGGCGCTGGGATGCCTGCAAACGATGACGTCACGACCTCCAGGGTACGTGCGCAGGTGCGGAACCACAGGGCCATTTGTGTCAGATCTGCGGTGGTAGATCACGATTCGATCCGCAACCATCGACAGCTCTTGTCTCCGCAAAAGCGGCACCTAGGATCATTGGCGTGCCGAATCTGCGGATCAGCGAAGCCGCCACGCTGCTGGGCGTCAGCGACGACACCGTGCGCCGGTGGATCGACCAGGGCCGCCTGGAGTCCACCGTGAGCCTCAACGGTCGCAAGGCGATCGACGGCCGTGAGCTCGCCGCGTTCGTGCAGCAGATGTCGGAGAACGCCGAACCCGGCGCCACGGTCGCGGCGTCCGCCCGCAACCGGATGCGCGGCATCGTCACCCGCGTCGTGAAGGACGGGGTGATGGCGCAGGTCGAGATGCAGGCGGGACCGTTCCGCGTCGTGTCGCTGATGAGCAGGGAGTCGGCCGACGAGCTCGGCCTCGAGGTCGGCACGGTCGCGGTCGCGTCCATCAAGTCCACCCACGTCGTAGTAGAGATCCCGGAGGCCTGAAGAACATGTCCAGAATCGCGAACAGCGTGCTCGCGGTCGCCTCGGCCGCGCTGGTGCTCGCGGGCTGTGGCTCCGGCCAGCAGACCTCGTCCACGCCGACGTCCGGTTCCGAGGCGCCGAAGGTCACCGGCGACGTCACCGTGTTCGCGGCGGCGTCGCTCACCGAGACGTTCACCCAGCTGGGCAAGGACTTCGAGGCCGCGAACCCCGGCACCAAGGTCAAGTTCAACTTCGGTGGCAGCTCGGCGCTGGCCCAGCAGCTCAACCAGGGAGCGCCCGCCGACGTGTTCGCCTCGGCCGCGCCTGCCAACATGAAGCAGGTGACCGACAGCAAGACGATCACGGACGCGCCGAAGACGTTCGTGAAGAACACGCTGCAGATCGCGGTGCCGAAGGGCAACCCGGGCAAGATCGCCGGGCTGGCCGACTTCGGCAACGCGGACAAGAAGATCGCGTTGTGCGCGGAGCAGGTGCCGTGCGGTGCGGCGTCGAAGAAGGTGTTCGAGGCCGCCAAGATCACGGCCGCGCCGGACACGCTGGAGCAGGACGTCAAGGCCGTGCTGACCAAGGTCTCGTTGGGTGAGGTCGACGGTGCGCTCGTCTACAAGACGGACGTGAAGGCGGCCGGGGACAAGGTCGAGGGCATCACGTTCGCCGAGGCGGCGCAGGCCGTGAACGACTACCCGATCGCGCCGGTGGCCAAGGCGCCGAACGCGGCCGCGGCCAAGGCGTTCATCGACTTCGTGCTCTCCGACAAGGGCAAGTCGGTGCTGAGCGCGGCGGGCTTCGACAGCCCGTGACACGTCATCGGGGGCGGGGACGGCTGCCGGTCGTCCTCGCCCTGCCCGCGTTCCTCGGCCTGGCGTTCCTGCTGGTGCCGCTCGCCGGGCTGCTGATCAAGGCGCCCTGGGGGACGCTGTCCGGGCAGTTGTTCAGCGCCGAGGTCGGTGAGGCGCTCAAGCTGTCGTTGATCTGCGCGTCGCTGGCGACGGTGCTGTGCCTGTTCTTCGGCATTCCGCTGGCCTGGTTGCTGGCGCGGTCCGGGTTGCCGGGGCGCGGGATTCTGCGTGCGCTGGTCACGGTGCCGCTGGTGTTGCCGCCGGTGGTCGGTGGTGTGGCGTTGTTGCTGGTGCTGGGACGGCGCGGGCTGATCGGGCAGCACCTGGACGCGTGGTTCGGGATCTCGTTGCCGTTCACGACGGCCGGAGTCGTGGTGGCGGAGGCGTTCGTGGCGATGCCGTTCCTGGTGATCTCGGTGGAAGGTGCCTTGCGGGCGGCTGATCCCCGGTTCGAGGAGGCGGCGGCCACGCTGGGGGCGTCGCGGTGGCTGACGTTCCGCCGCGTGACGCTGCCGTCCGTGCTGCCCGGCGTGGTCGCGGGTGGTGTCCTGTGCTGGGCGCGGGCGTTGGGGGAGTTCGGGGCGACGATCACGTTCGCCGGCAACTTCCCCGGTGAGACGACGACCATGCCGTTGGCTGTTTATCTGGCGTTGGAGACGGATCCGGATGCGGCGATCGTGCTGAGCATCGTGTTGTTGCTGGTGTCCGTCGGAGTGCTGGCCGGTCTGCGCGACCGGTGGATCAGCGGGCCGACGTGACCCTTTCCGCTGCTTTGCGCGTGACGCGCGGCTCCTTCGACCTCGAGCTCGACCTGACCATCGCGCCCGGCGAGGTGGTGGCGTTGCTCGGCCCGAACGGGGCCGGCAAGTCGACGGCGTTGCGCGCGCTGGCCGGGCTGTCGCCGCTGACCTCGGGGAGCATCGCGCTCGGAGAGTCCACCTGGGACGGACCGGAAGCGTTCGTGCAGCCCGAGAAACGTCCGGTCGGCGTGGTGTTCCAGGACTACCTGCTGTTCGCCCACATGAGCGCGCTGGAGAACGTCGCGTTCGGACTGCGGGCTCGCGGTACTCGCCGGGCGGAGGCCCGGGAGCGGGCCGCGACGTGGCTGGACCGGGTCGGACTCGCGGAGTTCGCCCAGCGCAAGCCCCGCGCGTTGTCCGGGGGTCAGGCGCAACGGGTGGCGCTCGCCCGCGCGCTGGCGACCGGGCCGAGTCTCCTGCTGCTGGACGAACCCCTGGCCGCGCTCGACGCGAGCACCCGGTTGCAGGTGCGGTCCGAGCTGGGCCGGCACCTGGCCGAGTTCGGCGGGCACACGTTGCTGGTGACGCACGACCCGTTGGACGCCATGGTGCTCGCGGACCGGCTGGTGATCCTGGAGCACGGCCGCGCGGTCCAGCAGGGGACACCGGCCGAGGTCGCCCGCCGGCCGCGCACCGAGTACGTGGCCACCCTCGTCGGGCTCAACCTGTACCGCGGCAAGGCATCCGGCACGGTCGTGTCCTTGGTGGACGGTGGTGCGATCACCGTCGCCGAGCCGGCGTCCGGGGAGGTGCACGTGGCGTTCCCGCCTACCGCGGTGAGCCTGCACGTCGTGCGGCCGGACGGCAGCCCGCGCAACACCTGGCAGGTCACCGTGTCGGCCATCGAACAACACGCGCACACCACGCGCGTGCGGCTCGACGGCGTGCCGTCGGTGCTGGCGGACATCACCACGGCGACGCTCGCGGACCTGCGGCTTCGGCCTGGCGACACGTTGTGGGCGGCGGTCAAGGCCACCGAGGCGCACACCTACCCGGCGTGAGTTCGCCGCACTGGTGACGATCGGGTCGGATTCTTTTCTGCCGCCTCGGCACCCGTGTCGGCGGCGCGTCTGCGGAGAGGCGGTGGTTGCCGTCCTCGCACCTGAGGATCAAGGTCGGAACCGCTGGCGTGCCAGGGTTTCCGGTTTCGCCTACGGTTCGGATGTTCCGACCATCCCGAGGAGAACCCCAGTGCGCCTTTCGACCCGCAACCAGCTCACCGGCACCGTCGCCGCGATCAAGGACGGCGCGGTCATGGCCGTCGTCACCGTGGACCTCGACGGCGGCCAGCAGGTCACCGCGTCGATCACCATGGACGCCGTGGCCGATCTGGGCCTGCGGGTGGGCCAGCCGGTCACCGCCCTGGTGAAGTCGACCGAGGTCATGATCGGCGTCGAGTAGACCCTCTCGGACACCCCGCCCTTCTCGGCCTGCCGAGTCCGTTGATCTGTGGTCAAGTGGTCTGCGGCCGGCGAGAGGGGCTCGGGATGACGGAGGCGGCGCCACGGGGATGGGTGCCGGTCGAGCACCGGTTCCTCGGGCTCGATCGGAGGACCTTCGGGCCTGCACTGAGCGTTCTGGTCATCGCGTTGGTGTTGCTGGCCGGGTTGCCCGCGGTGAACGCGCTCATCCCGTGGCACAACGAGATCCGCGCCGGCGACGTGCTGGATCTCGGTGACGGTGCCACCGCCGTGCCGCCGGTCGGGTGGCAGCTCGAGGACGGGACGCTGACGGGTGCCGGGGTGGCGTCCGCGACGAGTCTGCAGGCCGAGCTGGCCACCGGCGGGGCGACGATCTCGTTGCGCGGCGCGGCGTTCGCCGGGTCGGCGGACGCCTTCCTGGACCAGGTGCTGCGGTCGGAGGGCAGTGCCGGCGTCGACGGGCCGCGCGCCACGGTGACCACCGAGAGCGGACTGGTCGGGGTGGCGCTGGGGAGCACCTCGCCGCAGGGCGACGGACTGGACGTGGCGTTCAAGATGGCCGGACCATCCGGACAGGCCGAGACGGCGCCCGCGTTGCTGGTCCGGGTGCGGACGGCGCCGGGGCAGTTCGAACGGCAGCAGGACGTCGTGGGCGCGTTCGTCCGCAGCATCACCCCGGGAGCGTCCCGATGACGACAACATCCGAAATCAGGACCGCGCAGCTCGCCGCGATCGACGAGTCGGGCTGGGGGCTGCCGTTCCGGTTCGTCCAGCCGCGCAACCTGGCGTTCTGGGTGTACCTGGTGGGCGTGGGCGGCGGAGCGCTGGCGATCCTGCGCTACTTCGGCCCCGGCGCGCACTTCTACGGCCCGGCGCTGACCGGCGGCGTGCTGCTGTTCGGCCTGTACCTGGTGCCGTGGCTGCTGTTGCTGCGGCACCAGAACCGGTACACCGCACAGCCCGCGTCGTTGCTGGCGGCGGCGTTCGCGTGGGGTGGTCTGGCCGCGACGTTCTGGATCGCCCTGCCCGCCAACACCGCCCTGCTGGAGATCTGGTCCAAGGTGGGCGGTACGGCCTTCGCCTCCGACTGGGCGGCGGGCCTCACCGCGCCGATCAACGAGGAGTTCGCCAAGGCGCTCGGGCTCGTCCTGCTGATCGGCCTCGCGCCCCGTCTGGTGCGCAGCGCCTACGACGGGTTCATCATCGGCGCGTTCCTCGGCCTGGGCTTCCAGGTGTTCGAGGACGTCCTCTACGTCTACAACGGCGCCGCCCAGAGCTTCGGCACCGCCCAGATCGCCTCGTCGTTCCAGATCTTCCTGGTCCGCGGGGTCACCGGCATCGTCTCGCACGCCCTGTTCAGCGCCATCTTCTGCGCGGGCCTCATGTGGGTGCTGGGCCGCACCCCCGGCGACCGCCACGTCCCGCGCGGCGTCCTGACCATGCTGACCGCGATGGTGTTCCACTTCGCCTGGGACGACATGGGCGGCCTGAGCGGCGGTGTTCCGGTCCTGGCGATCCTGCTCCCGTTCGTGATCGCGGCCGTGGAACTGGTGACGCTCTTCGCCGTCCTGCGGCGCGCGGCCCGCCAGGAGCGGACCTGGATCCGTCAGATCCTCGGCCCGGAGGTCGACGGGGGAGTGGTGGACCCGGCGCTGCTGTCGGCCGTCAGCGGCCTCGGCAAGGACCGCAAGGCGTTCCGCAAGCTGGTGCACGACCGAAAGCGGGCCCGCCACCTCCAGGAGGCGACGGCGGACCTGGCCCGCGAGATCGCCCGAGCCCGTGGCGACGAGACCGCCGAGGTGGCCCACGCCCGAGCCGAGGTGCTCCGCCTGAGGGGCGTCCAGCCGGTCGGGTGACGGCCTGTTACGCCTGACGAGCGCCCCGCGACAGGCGGGGTATGACTCGCTTGAGGGGCGCCCGCTGGTGGCACGGCCTGGTGTCGGTGCTCACCGCCGCCGGCGTCGGCGTCCTGACGAACCTGGCCACCGGCGAGTTCTCCTGGGCCCTGGTGATCGCACTCGCCGCGCTGGTCCTCGTCCAGGCCGCGCTGGCGTGGTGGCAGTCGGCCCGCGACCACCAGGACCGCCTCGACACGCGGGACGGCCTCCTCGGCGAACTCCGCCCCGCCGCCCCCACCTCACCGCTGAGCACCGACGACGCCCGCGCCGTGGTCCACTGGCTCACCGCGCCGTACTCACCGACCCCGCTCTGGGGCCGCGGCAAGGCCCACGACGACCTCAGGACGTGGTGCACCACCCGCGACCCGAAGGCCGAGGTGGCCCGAGTGATCACCGGACCGGCCGGCGTGGGCAAGAGCCGCCTGGCCCTGGCCGTGGCCGAGTCGCTCCAGGACGACGGCTGGGCCGCGGGCCGCTTCCAGGACCAGAGCACCACCCTGATCGACGCCATCACCGCCGCGGGCGACCCCACCCTCGTGGTGGTCGACGACGCCGACCGCGTCCCCACCGACGTGCTGGCCTCCCTGCTCACCGGCGCGATGGCCCACCCGGACCTGATCCGGGTCCTCCTGCTGGCCCGCACCGCGGACGCCCTGAAAGCCCTGCCCGACACCGTCCTCCCGCACCTGCGCACCATCACCGCCCTGCGCCCGGTGGGCGAGGCGGCCGACCGCCAACGCTGGTACGCCCAAGCCGTCGCGGCGTACGCCAAACACCTCCACCTGCCCAAACCCGACCTCCCCGACCGCCCGGTGGGCACCGACGAGGACACGTTGCTCGTCCTGCACGCCAGAGCCCTGCTCGCTGTGCTGGGCAAGTCGGGCACCCGCACCCACACGCTCACCACCCTCGTCACCGAACTGGTCACCCTCGAACAACGCACCTGGACCACCGCCGGCCACGACGTGGAGGTGCTCGCCGAAGCCGTCACGGTCCTCGTCCTGCTGCCCGCGGCCACCCTCGAAGACGCGGCCGACCTGCTCCGCCGGGTCCCGCAGTTCTCGGCCGACGCGGCCCAGGAGTCGAGGGTCGCGGTCGCGAGATGGGCGCGCCGCAGGTACGCGGTAGGCCCTGACCACCGCCTCGACCTGCGCCCCCACCTGGTCGCCGAACGCCTGGTGCTCGACACCCTCGCGGCCAACCCGCGCCTGCTGAGGGACGACGACGCACCAGCGGCAGCCGCCTTGCTGGCCCGTGCCCACACGACGTACCCGGACGCGCTGGTCCAGCTCACCGCGCTCCTGTCCCGGCAGCGCGGCGCACTGCCGGAGGCGCTCAAGGCGATCATGGACTGCGGAGTGTTCGATCCTCTCGTCGACCGTGCGCTGGCGGCCCTGATCAGCACCGAGGAGGTGATGCACGATCTGGGGACACGGGAGCAGCTCGTCCTGCTGGCACCGGCCAGGGAGTTCCCGCACCTCCAAGCAGCCTGCGCCGCGTTGGCGGTCGCCCATCGCCGCACACTGGTGGAGGACGAAGCGAGCCGCCGGGAGCTGGCCCGCGCACTTCGCGCCCTGTCCACCTACCTGATGCGCGTCGACGGATATCGCGAAGCGCTGGAAACGGCGAAGGAGGCCGTCGCGCTCCAGCGGGAACTGGCGGACGGAACGGAGGAGCAGCGGTCCGACCTGGCGTTGGCCCTGGTGGTGCTCGGCGGCGTCCTGCACGAGCTCGAGCGGAGTCGCGAAGCCCTGACCGTGCTGGAGGAGAGCGTGGAGATCCTCCGGGAGACAGCGGGTCATCAGGACGCACTGTGCGAGGGACTGCGCGGTCTTGGGGTCGTGCTGGGTGAGGTCGGGCGCAACCAGGAGTCGTTGGAGGTGCTCAGCGAGCTGGTGAGGATGCGCACCACGCAGGCGGAAGCCGAACCGGACCGCTACCGCGGCGAACTGGCCGACTCGCTGTACCGCCTGGGTGCCGCGCACTGGAGGCTGGGCGAGTCCCGCCGTGCCAGGTCCGAGGCCGAGAAGGGCGTCCTGATCTACCGTGAGCTGGAACTGGCCCGTCCAGGCAGGCACCTCCACGACCTCGCGATCGCGCTGGTCCACCTCGGCACCAGCGAACTGGACCTCCGCCGCTTCGGCGCAGCCGCCGAACTCCTCGGCGAAGCGGTCGCCATCGACCGTCGGCTGGACGCCGTCGAGCCTGGCAGGTACCGCTCGCCGCTGGCAGGAGCCCTCTACAACTTCGCGCTGAGCCTGATGGAGTCGGGCCGGCTCCGGGAGGCCGCGGACGCGTCAGCGGAAGCCGTCCAGATCAGGCGAGGGCTGGCTGTGACCGACCCCGAACGCCATCTCCCCGGCCTGGCTCGCGAACTGCACGGGCTCGCGATGGTGCGGTCGAGGAGTGGTGATCGCGCGGCGGCGCTGGAGGCCGTCGAGGAGGCGATCCCGATCCTGCGCGAGTTGATGAAGTCGGACCCGGATCTGCACCGCCGCACCTTCGCGGCGCACGTGCTGGCTCAGGGTGGGCTCCTCCAGGACCTGGGACGGCTCGACGAGTCGGCGCGGGTGACCGCCGAGTCCGTCGCGGTCCACCGCACGCTCGGGGAGACCGAGCCCGTGCGCTTCGGCCCCGCACTGGCCATCTCGCTGCACAACCTGGGCCGGATCCGGGAGGCGGTCGGCGACGTCGACGGCGCTCTGGACGCCTACCGCGAGTCGGTGGCGGTGTGGCGGGCCTGCTCGGAGCGGGACGACGAACTGGACGGCCCGAGCTACCGCAGTGAGCTCGCGAACCTGCGCAAGGTGCTGGACCGTCTCGGGCGGCGGGACGAGGCGGCCGAGTTCGGGCTCGAGGCGGGTGCTTCCGGGGACTGAAGGCTTACCGTGGTGCCGTGACGACCACGGCGGAGGTTGTGAGCCAGGCCGACGCGCGGATTCGGCGCCTTGAGTCGCGGCTGGTGCGCGAGTTCGGGGACGTGCCGCCGAGTCTCGTGCACGAGTGGATCGAACGGGCTCGGGCCAGGTTCGGGAGCGCGCGGGTGCAGGAGTTCGTGCCCCTGTTCGTGGCTCGGGAGGTGCGGGCCTCGGCGAAGGCGTTTCCGGTGGAGGCGCAGGAGAGCTCGTTTCTCGCCACCTGGGCCCGGAACACCGCTCGCCGGCTGCTGGCGCCGGAGCTGCCCAAGAGGTGGGCTCACACGGCCGGGGTGGCGCGGCGGGCCGAGCGGGTGGCTCGGGTGTTGCCCGAGGACGAACGCGAGTTGCTCGTGGCGGCCGCCTGGGTGCACGACATCGGGTACGCGGCCGAGGTGAAGGACACCGGGCTGCACTCGTTGGACGGGGCGCGCTACCTGCGCAGGGCCGGGGTGTCCGAGCGGGTCTGCGCGCTGGTGGCGCACCACTCCGGGGCCGCGGCGGTCGCGGAGCTGGTCGGGCTCGCGGACGAGCTGGGGGAGTTCCCGGACAACCGGGGGCGCCTGCGGGACGCGCTCTGGTACTGCGACATGAGCACCGGGCCGGACGGGCAGCCCACGACGGTGCAGGGCCGGTTGCAGGAGATCCGGCAGCGGCGCGGGCCGGACGACCCGGTGGTCAAGGCGCTCGCGATCAACGAGGACGAGCGGCTGGCGGCCGTCCGGCGGACGCATCGCCTGCTCAAGCGCACGTGACGGACGCCGCTCGCAATTAGTTGAATATTGAACTATCTTCTAGGGCATGAAGAAGATCGGTTTTCTGTCGTTCGGGCACTGGACGGACAGCCCGCACTCGCAGACGCGGTCGGCGGGCGACGTGCTGAGGCAGTCGATCGACCTGGCCGTGGCGGCGGAGGAGCTCGGCGCGGACGGGGCGTACTTCCGGGTGCACCACTTCGCCCGGCAGCTCGCGTCGCCGTTCCCGCTGCTCGCGGCGATCGGGGCGAAGACCGAGCGCATCGAGATCGGCACCGGCGTGATCGACATGCGCTACGAGAACCCGATGTACATGGTCGAGGACGCAGGCTCCGCCGACCTCATCGCGGGCGGCAGGCTGCAGCTCGGCATCTCGCGGGGATCGCCCGAGCAGGTCATCGACGGCTGGCGGCACTTCGGTTACGGGCCCGCTGAGGGGCAGACCGACGCCGACATGGCGCGCATGCACACCGAGCTGTTCCTGAAGGTGCTGGAAGGCGGCGGGTTCGCGGAGCCGAACCCCCGGCCCATGTTCCCGAACCCGCCAGGGCTGCTGCGCCTCGAGCCGCACTCGCCGGGCCTGCGCGACCGCATCTGGTGGGGCGCGGGCTCCAACGGCACGGCGGTGTGGGCGGCGAAGCAGGGCATGAACCTGATGAGCTCCACGCTCAAGTTCGACGAGGGCGGCGCGCCGTTCCACGTCCAGCAGGCAGACCAGATCAGGGCGTTCCGCAAGGCCTGGACCGAGGCAGGCTGGGAGCACGAGCCGCGGGTCTCGGTGTCGCGCAGCATCTTCGCGCTGACCACGGACCTCGACCGCATGTACTTCGGCGGCGACGGCAAGAGCAGCGACTCGATCGGGTTCATCGACGGACCGCAGAAGGCGATCTTCGGCCGGTCCTACGCGGCCGAGCCCGAGCTCCTGGTGAAGCAGCTCGCGGAGGACGAGGCGATCGCCGAGGCCGACACGCTGCTGCTGACGGTGCCGAACCAGCTCGGCGTCGACTTCAACGCGCACGTCCTGGAGAACATCCTCGTGCACGTCGCTCCGGCGCTCGGGTGGCGCTGACGGCCGTGCGGCACCGCTAGGCGGTGTCCGGCAATTCCGTCGCCCGCGCCTCCCACCTAACGGAATTGCCAGACACCGCCTAGGGTCCGGCCATGGAAGATCAGCGTTCTCCGCTGGCCGGGCTCCGGTACGCACCTGCGGCGCGGCGGCTCTGGCGCTGGGTCGACGCGCCGCAGGACGCCGAGGTCGCCGACTTCGTGGCCCACCAGGCCGGGCTCGACGAGGAGGCGCGCGGACGGCTGCGGGCCGGGCTGACCGAGGACGACCTCTACACGCTGATCACGTTCGCTCGCAGGTCGGCGCTCGCGACGCTGCGCACGGCGGACCCGTCGCACGTGTTCGCCGCCTTCGAGGCGCTGGCCGTGATCGACCTGGAGCAGCTCGACTGGCGCGACGTGAGCTGGGCGGCGTCCGTCGTCGGCTACGCGGGGCAACGGGTCGGGGTCGCGCAGGTGGCCGCGTCGGCGGCGGCCGGCCGTGCGGACGGCGAGACCGGCGACCTGCTGCTCGACGCGGTCTCCGAGGAGATCGACCTCCAGGGCGACTGGGGGATGACCGAGGTGCGCACCGATGACGGTGTGGTGCTGTTCCAGTCCGAGGGCGGGCGCGGCATGGTCGTCGCCGACCTGGGGCCGAGGGCGCTCGGCATCGCCGCCGTGCTCGAAGCCGACCGCTACCCGCACGCCGAGATCACCGTCGGTGCCGGCCTGCACCAGGAGTGGCTCGACGAGACGGACGACTACGCGATGCGGGCGCTCCGGGCGGTGACCGGGGTGATCAGCGTGCACGCCGACCCCGAACCGGACGCCGACGGGCGGACCGTCCACTTCGTCCTCGTCTACCTGGCCGAGGCCGCTACCGCCCAGGACGCCGCGGCGATCGCGGCGGCCGCCACGGCGGCGTCGACGCCGAGCGCCGTTACGTTCGGCATCGCGAACGACCGCCGCTGCGGTGTGCTGATCGGCCGCACGACGATGTCCGGCGCGACCCCGCTGGAGGACGAGCGGTCGATCACGAGGTTTCACACCGCGCTCGCCGACCACCTCCGCTAGCAAGCTCTGTGGCTTCAGTGTTGACCGAAAGAAGTCACCGGCGGCGGTCCTTGACGTAGACCGCCGACTGCTTGCCCTCGCCGTGACCGCGGCGGTCGACCTCGAACAACGTCGTCGCCGTGATCAGGTCGCTGAGCTTCGAGTAGCCGTACGTGCGGGAGTCGAACTCGGGTCGCTGCTTGGTGATGATGCTGCCGACGGCCGACAGCGACGCCCACCCGTCGTCGTCCGACGCCGCCTCGACGGCGTTGCGCAGCAGCTTGACCAGCGTCGTGTCGCCCTTGAGCTGGGCCGCGGCGGCGACCGGCTTGCGCACCAGCGGCGTCTCGGCCGGCACCTCCGCCTCGGGCGAGACGAGGTTCTCGACGTAGACGAACTTGTCGCAGGCCGCGACGAACGGCTTGGGCGTCTTGCGCTCGCCGAAGCCGTACACCGTGAGGCCCGACTCGCGCAGGCGGGCGGCGAGCCGGGTGAAGTCCGAGTCGCTCGACACGATGCAGAACCCGTCGAAGCGGTCGGAGTACAGCAGGTCCATCGCGTCGATGACCATCGCCGCGTCGGTGGCGTTCTTGCCGGTCGTGTACGCGAACTGCTGGATCGGCTGGATCGACTGGGCCAGCAGGTGGTCCTTCCAGCCCTTCAGGCTCGTGCCGGTCCAGTCGCCGTACGCGCGTTTGACGTGCGCGGTCCCGTACTTGGCGATCTCGGCGAGCAACGCCTCGGTGATCGAGGGCTGGGCGTTGTCCGCGTCGATCAGCACCGCGAGCTTGACGGGGCTCTCATTGCCAGTGGCCACGGGCGAACGGTAGCCGCACACCGGTTGTGACAACGATCCGACACGATCTCGCAAAGCAACACGAACGCCCTGCTCCCGCATTACGGTGGTGACGGCAATAGGGCGTGAGAGAGGCGGAACCGGGCGTGACGTCCTGGGTCGAAGTGATCAACTATGTCCGGGTGCGCTACGAGGTGCTGGAGGAGACCGACGACTGGCTGCGCTTCCGCCTCGAGACCGACGGCGAGCGCACGCAGCAGGTCTCCGTGCACCACGTGAGCGATCTCGGTGGCGCCGCGTGGGTGGAGATCTCCTCCCCGGTGGGCCGGGCGGACGACGTGGACCTGCGCCGGTTCCTCGAGTTCGCGGGCGAGCCGCAGGTCGGCGGGGCCGCCGTGGTGGACGGGCTCGCGCTGCTCAAGCACGTGGTGCCGCTGGAGGACCTGAGCGTGCGGGAGGAGTTCGAACGGCCGCTCGCGCTGCTGGTCAGCCGTGCGGACGCGATCGAGCACGAACTGACGAGCCGCGACCACTTCTAGTGGCCAGTGCCTCGGCCTGGGCCGAGCAGCAGGTGGCGGCGGTCCGCGACGACCCCGCCGGGCGCCTCGCGTTGATGGAACGCTGCTACAGCGGACCGTTCGGGCAGGCGCCGCGGCACCTGCCGTTCCGCCGGGCCGCGCGGTCGTTCCTGCGCTGGCAGCTCGCGCGGGGCGTGCTGCGGCCGGGGTCGGGGAGTCCGTGGTGGCGGGCGGTCAACGAACGCATCCTGCGCGACGGTTGCGAGGCGGTCGGCCTGACCGGTGGTCTGGCCGGCCCGCCCTCGTCGCGCACGGCGGCGGACTGGCTGGCGTTCGCGCTCGAACCCACGGCGCGGGCCTGGTACCGGGCGCACAACGGCAGCGTGGTCGCCGCCTACCTGGAGCACCGGGCGCTGGCGGAGCAGGAGAACGAGCCGGAGCGGTTCTTCCTGAACGTGGTCCTGTGCCGGGTGCTCTACACGCACGCGCTGGTGGCGGCGCCGCGGCTCTCGCTGGGCTGGTTGCGCGGGCTCGCACCGGTGCTCGGCGACCCCCGCCTGGGCATGACGGGGATCTTCCTGCAGCTCTCGCGGGTGCTGCCGGCCCAGTACCCGCTGGACGACGAGGTCGCCTACTACCTGGCGCAGGAGCACGGGTTCGCCCGGCTCGTCGACTTCGGCATGATCGTGCCGCGGCTGGAGCGGCTCTACGAGTGGTCGGCGGCCGACCTCGGCGCTCCCGGGCTGCTCGACTGCGTGCGGGACGGGGCGCTGACGTACGCGTGGCGGTTCGAGGACCGGCACGTCTGGGACCCGCCGCGGTCGATGGTTCTGCCGCTGATACATCGGTTGTTGCCACCCCGGTAGGTCCGAGCAATCGCAATTCTTCGCCGAAATCTTGACTCCCGAGTCAATGTTGCCCAGGGTGTGCGGCGTGACTGAAGTGGAGCAGCGCTCGGCCGACGTCGTGGTCGTCGGCGCGGGCTACGCGGGGCTGGCGGCGGCGACGCGCCTGGCGTCCGCCGGACTGGACGTCGTCGTGCTGGAGGCCGGGGACCGCGTGGGCGGCCGGGCGTTCAGCGAGGTGCTGCCGTCCGGGGTCCGGGTCGACCACGGCGCGCAGTGGATCGGGCCGTCGCAGAAGCGGTTCCACGACCTCGCGGCGCGGTTCGGCTGCACGACGTTCCCCACCTGGGAGACCGGGCAGCACGTCGAGGTCTGGCACGACGGCACGCGCACCGAGTACTCGGCCGCGGAGCCCAACCCCGGGCCGGGGATCGCCGAGTACCGGCGGGTGACCGAGACGCTCGACGAGCTGGCGCGGACCGTCGACCTGGACGAGCCGTGGCGCACGCCGAGGTTCGAGGAGTTCGACGCGCAGTCCGCCGAGGACTTCTTCCTGCGGCAGACCCACGACGGCGACGCGCAGCGCAGGCTGGCGCTCGCCGTGCAGGGCGTGTGGTGTTGCGAGCCGAGGGAGATCTCGTTCTTCCACGTGCTGTTCTACCTCGCGTCGGCGGGTGGGTTCGAGCAGCTGATGGAGACCTCGGGTTGTGCGCAGGACTCCCGTTTCACCGACGGCGCGGACGCTCTCGCGGTGGCGATGGCGGCGGCGCTGCCCGGTGGGGTGCGGCTCGGCGAGCCCGTGCTGACGGTCCGGCACTCCGCGCAGGGCGTGGAAGCCGTGACGGACAAGGGGATCGTGCGGGCGAGACGGGTGATCGTGACCGTGCCGCCGGCCGCCGTGGGACGGATCGGGTTCGAGCCCGCGCTGCCGATGGCGCGCCGCGGCTGGGCGGGGCACACGCCGATGGGCCGGGTCGCGAAGATCCACGCGGTGTTCGAGGAACCGTTCTGGCGCAAGAAGGACCGCTCCGGCATCGCCACGCTGTTCAGCCGCAGCCCGGTCGGTGTCGTGTTCGACAACTCGCCGGAGGACGGCTCGCGCGGCGTGCTGGTCGCGTTCGTCTACGGCGACCGGGTGGACCGCTGGATCGCCGCGCCCGACTCGACGCGCCGCGCGGACGTGCTGGAGGCGCTCGGCGAGGTGGCCGGGCCGCGGGCGCGCATGCCGATCGACTACGTCGAGATGGCGTGGTCCGAGGACGGCTGGACGATGGGCGGGTACGAGTGCTTCGTGACGCCCGGCGGCTGGGCCGAGTACGGCGAGCACGGCTGGCGGCGCGCGACCGGCAGCGTGCACTGGGCGGGCAGCGAGACGGCGTCGGTGTGGAACGGGTACGTCGACGGCGCGATCACGTCCGGGGAACGGGCCGCGGACGAGGTGATGGCCGCGCTGAAGATTCCCGGACAACCGGCGTGAGCGGTGCCGCGCTGCCATACTGACCGCGATGACCAGCACAGACGGCCTCGCCTCCCGTGTGCGCACGGCGCTGCGGGCGGCCACGCTGTCGCAGCGTGCGCTGGCCGGCCGCATCGGGATGGACCCGACGGCGTTGTCGAAGTCGTTGCGCGGCACGCGGAGGTTGCGGGACGAGGAGATCGCGGCGATCGCGCGGGCGTGCGGGGTCGGCGTCGCCTACCTCACGACCGGGACGGGACCGGAACCCGTTGTGCCGCAGGACGTGCGTGACCGCGCGCTGGCGGCACCGGACCGGCGGGACCAGATCCTCGCGGCCGCCACGGCGTTGATCGCCCGGCGCGGCTACCACAACGTGCGGGTCGCGGACATCGCCCGGCAGTGCGGCACCAGCACCGCGACCGTCCACTACCACTTCCCGACCAAGGAGGCGGCTCTGAACGGCGCGCTGGAGTACTACGCCGGCACGTTCCGCGCCCGCGTGGAACGGGAGTTCGGCCAGGCCACGTCGGTGCGCGACAAGCTGCGGCGCCTGGTCGAGGTGCAGCTGCCGGTGGGCGCCGACGACATCGACGAGTGGTCGGTGTGGGTGCAGTTCTGGGGTCAGGCGATGTTGCAACCGCGGCTGCGCCCGGCCCAGCGGCGGGTCTACTCGGAGTGGCGCGGGGTGGTCGTGGCGCTGCTGCACGAATGCCGTGCCGAGGGACTGTCCCCGGACGCCGACGTCGAGGCGCTGGCCGACCGGTTCACGGCGCTGGTCGACGGGCTCGCGATCCAGATCCTGGCGGGGTCGACCGAGATGGCGCCGGACCGGATGCGGGAGTTGCTGCTGCGGGCGTTCGAACCGGACCTGGTGCTCACAGATCGCCCGCGAGCAACCGGCTCACGGCGTCCGCGTGCCGGTCGATCTCCTTCTGCGTGAACGGTGCGTCGCCGAACAGGCGCCGGGTCATGCCTTCGTTGGTGTACGGGGCAGCGCCGCCGGTCGTGATCAGGTAGTAGAGCGTCGGCAGCGGCACGTGGTCGAGCTTGCCCGCGTCGACGAGCTCGGTGAACGCGGGCGTGAACGCGTCGAGCATGGGCCGCACGAAGTGTTCGAGCAGGTGGTCGAGCCGTTCGCTGGGTTGCCGGGCCTCGTTGCTCATGATCGCGCCGAGGTCGGGGTTGCGGGCGGAGAAGCCGACGAACGTGCGGATCATGGTGCGCAGCCGTGCGCCGGGGTCCGCGTCGTGCACGTCGGACTCGGCGACGAGGGCCACGACGTTGCCGAAACCCCAGTCGACGGCGGCGTACCAGACGCCCTCCTTCGAGCCGAACCGTTGGTGCAGCACGTTGTGGCTGACGCCGAGCACGCGGTTGAGGTCGCGAATGGACACTCCGTGGAAGCCCTGCGCGGCGAACGCCCGCAGCGCCGCCGCGAGGATCTCCTCGGTCGACGCCGGGGCCGTCCCCCTGCGGGGGCGGCCTGGACGGCGTGGGGTCTCCTCCGGCATGACCCGGATCCTACTGATCACGCGGCGGCGTTGTGCTCGTAGCCGGTGGGGGAGTCGGGCGCGGTCGTCCGCTGCCGCGCGAAGTCGATGTTCCTGCGCTGTTCCTCCTGCCACGCCACGGGGTCGGCGCGCAGCTTGGCGCGTTTCCTCGCGATGACCGGTACCGCCGCCGCCACGAGCCGGTCGGCGAGTCGTCCTTCCGGGACGGACAACTCCCCGCTGAGCTCCCGCCCGTGGATCCGGCGGGTCAGCGCCCGCAACGCCGCCGTCGCCGCTGCCGGTGGCACGTTCTGCAGTTCGTGGAGGCGTTCCGCGACCGCGGCGATCGTGGCGGCGGTGAGCGTCGAGGCCTGCGGGATCAGCGGTCCCGTGACGGACTGCAGCAGGTCGTCGACCCGCTGGGCCTCCGCGTTGCCCGTGATGCCCTCGACCAGGTTCGGCTCGACGCCCAGCACGTGCGCGACGTACCACCAGTACCGGTACAGCGAGTCCTGTTCCTTCGTGGTGATGTCGAAGCCCATCGCCTGCTCGGCCTTGAGGGACGTCAGCGTGAAGTCCATCCACGTGCGGGCCAGGTCGACCTGGTTGATCGGCGCGCCGAACGCGGCCTCGTCGTAGCCGCGGGTGCGGGCGAGCCGGCGCATCGCCGCGTGCAGCAGGCGGACCTGGAGCGTGCCGACGTACCCGGGCTCGCCGCGCCGCATCGAGCCGGGCAGCATCGCGGCGTTGAGCCACTTCCCGGTCTCCTGCAACCGGCGTGGCGCGCCCTCGACCAGCCGTCCGGTCATGTCCAGGACCGTGGAGATCGACGGCGACTGGTAGGTGCGCACGAGCGCGCCCGCCGAGAGCGAGACCGCCGTGACGGCGGCGGGTTTGGTGAAGAACGGCAGCGACCCCTCGTCGAGCAGTGCGTCGTCGACGTACTCGGGCGTGGTCTCGACGTGGTGCAGCAGCGCGGCGACGGCGGGCGGGGGATCGGTGAGCGAGGCGAGGCCGTGCGCGATGCCCTGGTTGAAAGCGACCCGGACGTGCCTGCCCCTTTCGTGGATCTCGTCGATCACGGCATCGGCCGGCGGGTCTCCGGTGAGCAGTGCGGCCTGGAGGAGATCGGCCCGGTCGGCGCCGAACTGAACCTCCACTGTGGAGCGCCGGCTGCGGCGACTGGGCCAGGTGGGTGTGGTGGTGGTCATGCGAGCCCCCGTGTTCGGGTCGCTTTATATGGACAGCTGTCAACATAGCTCGGATATGGACAGCTGTCTATTATTGTGAGGCGACCTGCCTGTTCCGGTGGGGGCCTAAACTTGACGTTGGATGTCCAGGTTCCCTAGCATCGGCCGGTGCGGATGAACCAGGGCGTCGAGTGGGCGGTGCACGTGCTGCTCTCGCTCGCGTGGGTCGACGACGACCGTCCGGTGAGCACCGCCGCGCTCGCCACGAGCTACGACCTTCCTCAGGCGTACCTGCACAAACAGCTCCAGGCGCTGGCCCGTGCGGGCCTGGTCGAGTCGATCCCGGGCGCCCGCGGCGGCTTCCTGCTGGCCCGGCCGGCGGACAAGATCACGCTGATGGACGTCGTCACCGCCATCGAGGGGCCCGAACCCGCGTTCACCTGCACGGAGATCCGTCGCCGCGGCATGGGGGAGGACGCGCCGAAGAGTGCGTTCCGCCGCACGTGCGCGGTGCACGGCGCCATGCAACGCGCCGAGCTCCAGTGGCGTCAGTCGCTGGCCGCGCAGACCATCGCCGACGTCAAGGCCGAGGCCGACGCGCACGCGCCGTCCGCGGCCCGCATCGCCCGCCGCGCCTACGGCCGTGAGGGTTAGGCTTCGCCCGCCAGCCGGTTGATGGCGCCACTGGTGAGGATCCGCTCGCCCCGGCCGTCCATCGTGGACAGTGCGATCATCGCCCTGCCCATCGCGCCGATCGACGTCGTGCTCTCCGGGAAGACTTTCTTGAGCACCGGGTAGAGCCACGACGTGGCGGCGTACACCGCGCGCACCGCCCCGACCCGCGGCTTGACGCCGAACATCGGGCGGATGTAGCCGGGCCGGAACACGTAGGTGTGGAACGGGTACGCCAGCAGCCGCTGCTCGGCACGTGCCTTCACCCGTGCCCACATCAGCTTCGAGTCCGGCGAGGCACTGGCACCCGACACGTAGACGTAGGTGAGCGCGGGATTGAGCGGCAGCAACGCGTCCGCCGCCGCGACGGCGTAGTCGACCGTCACCTTCTCGTAGTCGGACTCGCTCACACCCGCCGACGGCACGCCGATGCAGTAGAAGCACGCGTCCGGTGCGGTGAGGCGCTCGGCGACCGGGCGGAGGTCGGCGAAGTCGTCGTGCAGCACCACGTCCAGCTTCGGGTGGGTGATCTCCAGCGGGCGGCGGCTGATCACCGTCACCTTCTGCACCGACGGGTCCGCCAGGCAGGTGTGCAGGGCGCCCTGACCGACCAGCCCGGTCGCGCCGAGCAGAACGACGTTCGTCAACGGGAACCTCATCGTGTCGAGTTTGGTTAGCCAATCGGCTAACGAACACGCTACCGTGGATGCCCAGGGGCCGCCAACCGGGAGGCCGAGCGGCAGGGAGATCCGATGCAGGCGTGGCTGTCCGAGGTACCGGCGTTCGTCGTGTACCTGGCGGTGTTCTTCCTGATCGGCGGGCAGTTCCTGTGCCTGCCGCTGCCCGGCGGGGTGGTGCTGACGACGGCGGGACTGCTCGCGGTGCAGGGCACGGTGTCGCCGGTGGTCGTCAGCGCGGTCGCGGCGGCCGGGGTCCTCGCGGGCAGTGCCGCGGGCTACCGGCTCGGGGCGCGCGGCGGCCGGGCCGTGCTGGCGCGGCTCGTGGCGCGGTTTCCCCGTGTGCTGCCGGAGAAGCGGGTCGTCGCGACCGAGCGGCTGTTCGAACGCTGGGGTGCGTGGGTCGTCGTGGTGAGCTGCTTCTCCGCGGTGCTGCGGATGATCGCGGCTCCGCTCGCGGGGACGCTCGGCGTGCCGGTGCGGCGGTTCGCGGCGGCGATCACGGTGAGCGCCGTCGCGTGGGCGTTCGGCACGACGCTCGGCATCTACTACGTCGGGCAGGCCGCCGAACAGTGGATCAACGGCCTGTCCCTGGTCGGGCTCGCGATGCTCGTCGTGGTGGCGCTCGCGTCGGTGCCGTCGTGGTTCCGGCGGCGCGCGGAGAGCTGAGGCGTCAGGCGACCGCGGCTGCCGGAACGGGTTCGACCGGTTGACGTTCGGCCCGGACCGACGCGATCCCCGCGAGGATCAGCAGCCCGCCCAGCAGTTGCAACGGCGACAGCGCCTCGCCCAGCAGCAGCCACGCGAACAGCGACGCCGACACGACCTCCAGCAACGCGATGAACGACGCCAGCCGTGACCCGAGGATGCCGGAGGCGGTGATCCCGCTGGCGTAGGCGAGGGCCGTGCCGACGACCGCGACGATCAGCAGCGGCACCCACCAGGCGACCGGCGTGCCGAACAGCGCCACGTCGTCGAACGTCGCGGTGAACGGCAGCAGCCCGAGCCCGCCGATGATCGCCAGGACGGGCGCGGCCAGCAGCAGGCCGGCACCGGCCAGCGCCACCGGCGGCAGGCCGTTGTTGGGGCGCGCGGCGATCACGAAGTACACCGAGCACCCGATGGCGGCGCCGAACGCGGCGAGCAGGCCGAGCGGGTCCACGGCCTGGATCGCGCCGGGGCCGATCACCAGCACGAGACCGCCGACCGCGAGCACCGACCCGATCAGCACGACCGGCGCGGGCGTCTTCCGGCTGACCGCCCAGGTGAACCCGACCAGGATCAGCGGCGCGAGGAACTCGATCAGCAACGCCGTGGCGACCGGGATCCGGGCGATCGCGGCGAAGTAGAGGACCTGGGTGATCGCGACGCCCACCAGCCCCATGCCCAGCACCGGCCAGCGCGCCGCGACCAGCAACGACCAGCGGCCTCTCATCATCACCACGACGAACGGCAACAGCACGAGTCCGGCGGTGAACGCGCGGGCCGTCACGGCCGCGGCCGGCGACCAGCCCGCCTCCAGCAGCGGTTTGACGAACGCTCCGGACGTGCCGAACGAGATGAACGAGATCGCGGCGGCGATCAGGCCCGTGGACTTCGACGGCATCCCCACGCTTGCCTCCCGGCTCGGAGCGGTGTCATGGCCTAACCTGACTGACGCCCCTGACGGTAAGCCGCGCTAGGTAAGGAGTCAATTTGCGTTTTGCCCCTGACACGGAGGAGTCGCTCGCGTTCCTCGTGGCGCTGTGCAACACCGACCCGTCGGCGTCGCGCGGCGGTGACGACGAGCTGGCCACGGTGGAGCACCTCCAGGAGCTGCTCGGCAAGCACTACTACAGCGGGCGCATCGACGGCGACGAGGCGGAACTGGAGGACGTCCACCGCACCCGCGCGCTGCTCAGGCGGGTGTGGTCGCTCGGCCGGGACGACGCGGTCGAGGCCGTCAACAAGATGCTGCGCGACGCCCAGGCGTTGCCCCACCTGGTGCGGCACGACGGCCTCGACTGGCACATGCACGCCACCGAGCCCACCTCGCCGCTCGCCGAACGGATGCGCGTCGAGGCCGCCCTCGCGCTCATCGACGTGATCCGCATGAACGAGATGGCCCGCCTGCGGGTGTGCGAGGCGGACGACTGCGAGGGGCTGCTGCTCGACCTGTCGCGCAACGGCCTCAAGCGGTTCTGCACGGTCCGGTGCGGCAACCGGATGAACATGATCGCCTTCCGGGAGCGCCGCGCCACCGAATCCTGAGCACTCCGCATGCCGCTGAGGCCGCGTTGTCGATCGCCGCGGAGATGGTCGCGGTGCGCGGTGGTGGCACCGGACTGCCGTTGGACGGCCTGTCCGGTCCCCTCCACGGAGCCGCGGTCAGCCTCGGCGCATGAGCGCCTGCGCGAGCTTGCGGCCCAGGTCGTGGAACGGCGGCTGCGCCAGGCGGAGCGTGTCGAGCAGGAGTGGCTTGCGCAGCACCGGCTTCAGGTGCGAGAAGGCCTGCCACGAGTAGGTGCCGTGGTAGGCGCCCATCCCGCTGGCGCCGACCCCGCCGAACGGCAGCCCGGCCGCCGCCACGTGCACCAGCCCGGCGTCGTGCACGACCGCGCCGGACGACGTGCGCTCCTCGAACAGTCGGCGTGTGCGGGCCGACGACGAGAAGACGTACAGCGCCAGCGGTTTGTCCCAGCCGGTCACCAGGTCGACCGCGTCCTCGACCGAGTCGACGGCGACGATCGGCAGCACCGGGCCGAAGATCTCCTCCCGCAGCACGGGATGCGAGGCGTCCGGGCCGATCGCCGCGGTGCCGCTCAGCGTCACGACCGTCGGCGCGAGGTACCGCTCGGCCCGGTCGTGCTCGCCGCCGACGACCACGTTCGTGCCGTCCAGCAACGACACGAGCCGGTCGAACTGCCGCTCGTTCACGATCCGGCCGTAGTCGGCGCTCGACCGGGGATCGTCGCCCCACAGGTCGGCGATCGCCCGGCGGCACGCCTCGACCAGCGCGGGCACCCGGTCCGGTGTGGTCAGCACGTAGTCCGGCGCCACGCACGTCTGGCCGGCGTTGGTGAACTTCGCCCACACCAGCCTGCGCGCGGCGGCGTCGACGTGCGCGTCGTCGTCGAACCAGGCCGGTGACTTGCCGCCGAGCTCCAGCGTCACGGGGGTCAGGTGCTCGGCCGCCGCGCGCATCACGATCCGCCCGACCGTGCCGCTGCCGGTGAACACGATGTGGTCGAACCGCTGCGCCAGCAGGTCCGTCGTCTCGGGCACGGCGCCCTCGACCACGCGCACGGCACCGTCGCGGAAGTACCGCGGCACGAGCCTCGCCATCAACGCCGACGTCGCCGGCGCGAGCTCGCTCGGCTTGAGCACGGCCGTGTTGCCCGCCGCCAGCACGCCGACGAGCGGGGCGAGCAGGAGCAGGACCGGGTAATTCCACGGCGCGATCACCAGCACCACGCCCAGCGGTTCGGAGACGAGCTTCGCCTTCGCTGGCCACAGGACCATCGGCACCGGGCCACGCCGGGGACGGGTCCACCTCCGCAGGTGGCGCAGCGTGTGGCTGATCTCCGCCAGCACCACGCTGATCTCGGTCAGCTGCGCCTCGCCCGCACTCTTGTGCAGGTCCTCGTGCAGCGCGGCCTCGAACGCGGCCTCGTTCTCGACGAGCATGGCGCGCATCGCCCTGAGGCTCGCGGCGCGCACTGCAGGGGAGCGGGTGGCACCGGAGTCGAAGACCTCGCGCGCGGCGGACACGACCGCGGGGATGTCGGCTGTCGTCGTGGACATGCGCCCACCGTACACCAATACGAAAGGGATCCTTTTCGTTTCTCTCGGCCTGTAGACTTCACCGCGATGACCACGAAGGACGCGGCACAGGGACGCCCCAAAGATCCTCGGGTGGACGCGGCCCTGATCAGCGCGGCGATCGAGGTCCTGACCGAGTCCGGCTGGGCCGCCTTCACCACGACCGCCGTCGCGAAGCGCGCCGGCGCCTCGACCGCGTCGCTCTACCGCCGCTGGCCGTCCAAACAGGCGCTTGCCGGAGCCGTCGCCCGGCACATCGCCCAGGCTGAGCTGTCCGGCATCGACACCGGGTCGCTCGAAGGCGACCTGCGGGAGCTGCTGGAGCGCAAGCGGCAGATCCTCGAGACCGCGACCGGTCCCGCGTTGCTCTCGCTCATGGGCCAGGCCGCGCACGACCCCGAACTGCGGCAGATCCTGCACGACGACGTGTACCTCGCCGTCCGCGAACAGCTCGGCGCACTCATCGCCGCCGCCGTGCGCGCGGGCGAGCTGCCCCGTGAGGTCGATCCCGCCCAGACGGACGTGCTGACCCTCGTGCTGATCGGAACCGCGTTGGCCCGTTCGGTCTTCGTCGTCCCGTCCGAACGCGACGCCGAGCTCCAGATGCTGCTCGGCGTGATCATCGGCGCCACCGCGCAGGCCTGACCGCCCATCGCCCACGAGCCTTGCATCGCTCGAACACGCGTGCTTAGTATGACAATTAGTCATACGGGGCGTCGGGGGGCGTTCACCGAGGTGAGGGGCGAGGATGACAGACCTGTCGGCGCCACCGGACAACGGCGCACCACGGCTGACTTTCGCGGACGGCGGCACCGCCGTCTTCAGCTGGCTCAAGCACATGCGCGACGAGCAACCCGCGTGGTTCGACGAGTCGAACGGGACGTGGAGCCTCTTCCGCTACGACGACATCGTCCGGGCGTTGCGGGACACCGACGTCTTCTGCTCGGACCCGTCCCGGTCGTTGCCTCCGGAGATCGCGGAGAACGCCGAGGGCAGCATGGTCTCGATCGACCCGCCGCGGCACGGCCGGTTGCGCGGACTCGTGTCGCACGTCTTCACGCCCCGGCTGGTCGAGCAGCTCACCCCGCGCATCGAGCAGATCGTCGAGGACCTGCTCGACCCGGTGCTGGCGGACTCCAGCGGACGGTTCGACCTCGTCGGCGACCTCGCCTACGAGCTGCCGGTGATCGTCATCGGCGAGCTGCTCGGGCTGCCCGCGGCCGACCGCGAGTTCCTGGTGCGCTGCGCCGACGAGTTCTACGCCATCGAGTCCGACGACCCGTTCGACGGCGGCTACATGGAGTCGATGCAGTCCACTTTGGACGAGCTGAACGAGTACATGCTGAGGCACGCCAAGCTGAAGCGCGACCAGCCCGCCGACGACCTGATGACCGCGCTCGCGCTGGCCGAGATCGAGGGTGAGCGGCTGAGCGACCGGGAGATCCGCAACTTCGCCGTGCTGCTGCTGACCGCCGGGCACATCACCACGACCGCGTTGCTGGGCAACACGGTGCTGTCCATGTCGGAGACCCCGGAAGTCATGGCGGACTGGCGGGCGGGCACCGTCGACCCGGCCGCGGTGATGGAGGAGGTGCTGCGCCACCGCAGCCCGTTCACCGAGGTGTACCGGTTCACCACGACCGACGTGGAGATCGGTGGCGCCGTCATCCCCGCCGACCAGCTGGTGCGGGTCTGGCTCGTGTCCGGCAACCGAGACGAACGCCAGTTCGCCGACCCCGACGTGTTCCGGCTGGGCCGCACGACCGGGCGGCACCTCGGGTTCGGCATGGGTATCCACTACTGCCTCGGCGCGGGCCTCGCGCGGGCCGAGACCACCGCCGCGCTGCGCGTGCTCTCCCGGCGCACTCAGGAGATCGCTCCCGTGCGCGACGAGCTCACGTTCTACGACGCCCCGGGAATCTTCTGCCTGCGGGGTCTTCCGGTCACCTTCCACCGCTGACGAACCCACGAGGAAAGCGAGCAGCGTCGATGTCGACTACCGACGGTCAGGCCACCGACGAGAAGTACGACTACAAGGCCGACGAGGACATGCGCACGGACGTGTGGGACGAGAACCTCCACGTCGGGTACTGGTCAGGCGCGGACGACACCAGCGCGGTCGAGGTGGCCACGGACCAGCTCACCGACCTCGTGATCGCCCGCACGCGGATCTCGGCGGGGCAACGGCTGCTCGACGTCGGGTGCGGCCTCGGCAAGCCCGCCCGCAGGGTCGCCGCGCAGGCGGGCGTCTCGGTCGCCGGCATCTCGGACGACCCGGCGCAGGTCAAGCGCGCGACCGAGGCGGCGGACGGTGCGGACGTGCGGTTCGTGCACGCGGACGCGATGGAGCCGCTGCCGTTCGAGGCGGAGGAGTTCGACGCCGCGTGGGCGATCGAGTCGCTCGTGCACATGCCGGACCGGGAGAAGGCGTTCCGCAACATCGCGGCGGTGCTGAAGCCCGGCGCGACGCTGGTGGCCACCGACTTCTTCGAGAACGTGCCGCTCGACGGCGAGCGCAAGGAGGCCGTGGACGCGTTCCTCGGCGTCGCGAGCCTCGGCCCGATCGTGAAGCTCGACGACTACCCGGAGCTGCTGCGCTCGACCGGGTTCGAGCTGGTCGAGTTCGCCGACATCACGGAGAACACCCACCGCACGTACGCGCTGCTGCTGGAGCAGCTGTACGAGAACGAGAAGGACCTGCGCGCCGACCACGGTGACGTCGTGTTCGACGGATTCGTCAAGGCGTTCAAGGGGTGCGCCGAGTCGTTGGTGCCCCGCTACATGCTCTTCGTCGCACGGCGTTCCGCCTAGCCTCAGCGAGCTTCCCGGTCAGACCTGTCCCGCGCGCCCGTTCGGTCGTGCGTCGATGACGCGCGCCTTCATTTCCCCCACAAGGAGAACAGCCACATGAGGAAGTCATCACTCGCCCTGTCGTCGGTGCTGCTCGCGCTGGCGGCGACGCTCGTCCCCGTGACCGCCCAGGCGAGCGGTTCGGTCGTGGTCACCTCGGAAGGCGACTGCCTGGAGTTCGGTGAGATCACCCAGATCACCACCGCCGAGGCGCGGGCCCTGGTGCCGGCGCGCTACAAGGTCCGCGAAGCGGACGGCACACCGGGCAAGGTCAACGTCTACATGGGCGACTACTCGTGCGCGGGCATCTCGGTCAACGGCGGCCGCGCCAAGCCCACCATGATCACGATGGCGACCGTCGAGATCTCGCACCGCGACGGCGTCGAGCAGCCGTGGGGCACCACACAGCCGTTGTGGTGGGGCACGAACCAGCCCGCGCTGACCAACGCCGTGCAGAAGCTCGGCGCCCCGGCCCGGCACGTCCAGGCCACCAGAAAGATCACAACAATGCCCAACGGCATGTTATTGGTGCACAACAAGTACACCGGGTCCGCTGTGGACCACGAGCGGTTCGCCGTCGTCGAGGACATCTCGTCGCTGCCGGTGACGAGGTTCCACACGCCGGTCGGCTACTACACCGGCACCCGCGGTGAGATCCAGTTCGTCTACGACATGGAGTTCCGCGCCAAGGAACAGGCCGCGAACTCGATCCTGGTGTCCGGCCCGAACACCGACCTGGTGAAGAAGTACGGCTTCCCGGTCACGCACACGTCGAAGAACACCCTGATGACCGGCAAGTGGACCATGCGCGCCGAGCTCAAGCGCTGACCGGGCCCGGGGAGACTGCGATGGACGACGAGTCGGTGCGCGAGGCGGTGCACGGCATCCTGCGCCACATGTCGCACGGGGACTCCACGGAGTTGTCCGACGACGCGAGAATCGCCACGGACCTCGGGTTCGACTCGTTGCGGCTCCTCGAGCTCGCGATCGTCATCGAGGAACGGTTCGAGCTCGCCGAGGTGAACGTGGACGAGGCCCTCGGCGTCTCGACCGTGCGGGAACTGGTCGACCTGGTCACCGAACGCGTGACGGGGACGGCGGCGTGAGCGGGCTGCGGGTCCTCGTCACCGGCGCGGCGGGACTCGTCGGCGCCGAGGTCTGCGCCCGCCTGGCCGAGCAGGGCCACACCGTGCTCGCCCTGGTGCACAACCGGCCGGAGATCGTGCGCAACGACGGAACGGTCGTGCGCACGGTCTCGCGGCCGGGCCCCGGCCTGGTGTCCTGTGTGGCCGG
This sequence comes from Lentzea sp. NPDC058450, assembly GCF_042721395.1. Taxonomy (NCBI): domain Bacteria; kingdom Bacillati; phylum Actinomycetota; class Actinomycetes; order Pseudonocardiales; family Pseudonocardiaceae; genus Lentzea; species Lentzea sp. NPDC058450. The sequence goes on along the minus strand of NZ_JBHXLO010000018.1, from coordinate 125,863 downwards.
TGACGTCACGAAACCCTTGCTGGGCCTGAACACCGATCGGTATCTGGAGCTCGCCCGCGGCGTGGACCGGGTCGTGCACTCCGCCGCCACCACCGACTTCGGGCGTCGCTGGGAGACCTACGAGTCGCTCAACGTCGAAGGCACCCGCAACGTCGTGCGGCTCGCGGAGGAGTGCACGGTGCCGCTCGTGCACGTCAGCACGGCGTACGTGTGCGGTGAGAGCGTCGGCCGCGTCTCGGAGTCCTCTTTGGACTCCAGGCAGCGGTTCGGCACCGGTTACGAGCGCAGCAAGTTCCTGGCGGAGCAGGAGGTGCACGCGTCCGGGGCGCCGTTCGCGGTGGTGCGGCCCAGCATGATCGTCGGGACGCAGGAGTCCGGCGTGATCCGCGACTTCAAGAACATGTACGTCGTGCTGAAGCTGTTCACCCAGGGGCGCGTGCGGTCGGTGCCCGGCTTCTACGACGCGCTGCTCGACCTGGTGCCGGTCGACTACGTGGCCGCGGTGATCTGCGAGGTGGTGAACCGGTTCTGGGCCGCCGAAGGGCGCACGTTCCACGCCGTCGGGGCCCGGTCGCACACGTTGCTCGACGTGAGCAACGCCCTGGCCGAGTACCCGATGTTCCACGTGCCGCACTACGTCTCGCCGTCCGCCTTCTCGGTCGACGCGCTGCCGGCGGACGAGCGCGTCTACTACCGGCGGATCATCGCGATGTACGAGAGCTTCTTCCGCCGGCGGGCCCGGTTCGACGCCACGAACGCGCTCGGCCTGATGCCGTGGCGGCCGACCGCCACCGGCGTCGACTACCTGCGCACGTTGCTCGACCACTGCGTGCGCGTCGGCTACCTGGGACGCGCGGAGCCGGGCATCGGCGACGTGCTGCGCCTCGTCGGGCGGCAGGGGTGATCACCGCCGCCCGGTACGTGCGGACGCGGTTCCCACCGCAGACGCACGGCCTCGCCGCCGTGCTGACCTACGTCACCGTGGCCGTGCTGTGCGGATCGGTGCCGGAACTGGCGGGCGGGGTGACGTTCGTGCTCCTCTTCCTGTTCCTGCGGCTGGTGGACGACCACGACGACGGCGAAGTCACCGGACGTGCAGGGCTTCTGGTCGTGGCCTGCCTTGTCCTGTTGTTCAACCTGAACGACCTCCGGGCCCTCGCCTTCGCGGGCGGGGCGTGCGCCGCCGCCCTCGCGGCCCCACTCCTGCCCCGTCGCGGTGTCACGCACCCGGTGGCGCTCTTCCTCGGGTACGAGGTGGCGCCGCTGCTGGTGTTCGGACACGGCGCCGTGACGGCGGGAGCACCCCCGATGGTGGCCGCGGGGGCGGCGGTGTTGCTCTGGAGTGCTTACGAGTACTGGAAGTTCAGCCGGAAGCTCGACGTGCCCGGGTATGTGCCGTTCGGGCTCGGGCTGGGTGGGCGGCTCGTGGCGGCCGTGGTGCTGGCCGGGGTCGCGGTGCTGGCTTCGGCAGCGCTGGCCGTCGTCGGCGCGGTGTCCTGGGTGCTCCCGGTGGTGGTCGCGGTGATCGCCGTGGCGTGGGCGCTGTCGATGCGGTCGTGGTGGCGCGCCGGGCGGCGGGGCGCGGAGTGGTGGTCGGGGCTGACCTTCGTGCTGGCCGTGGACCTGGCGGTCCTCGTGGGTCCTGCGTGGGGAGTGTGGGGATGACTGTCGTTGCCCGAGAAGGTGGCCTGGGGGGAGTGCGGTCATGACCGCCGTGGCACGGGAGAGCGAACTGGCCGGAGCCAAGGCTCGCGGGTTGCGCGAACTCGCCGACGCCGGGTTCGTGGTGCCGCCGTGGCGGGTGATCGGCGCGGACGTGCTGCGCCGGCACCTCACCTCCACCGGACTCGCCGAGCGCGTCGAGGCCGCCATGCTCGGTCTCACCCCGGAGACCGCCGAGGCCGTCTCGGCGGAGATCTCGGCCGCGATCCTGGACACGCCGCTCTCGCCTGAAGTGCTGAGCGAGGTTGAGGCCGCCGTTGAAGCGGTCGGCGGGCCGGTGGCCGTGCGGTCGTCCGGGCTCGACGAGGACGGGCCGAAGTTCTCCTTCGCCGGGCAGTTCGACACGTTCCTCAACGTCGGGCCGGACGCGGTGGCCGAGCACGTGCGGAGGTGCTGGGCCGGGGCGTATTCGGCGCGGGCGTTGGCCTATCGGCTCGCGCACGGGTTGCCGGTGGGGGGAGCGGGCATGGCGGTGATCGTGCAACGGCTGGTGCGCGCGGAGAAGAGCGGCGTGCTGTTCACGGCCAACCCGATGTCGGGTGAGCGGTCCGAACGCGTGGTGAGCGCCGTGTTCGGGCTCGGGGAAGGGCTGGTCGGCGGGGCGGTGGACGCCGACACCGTCGTGCTCGACGACGCCGGCCGGGTTCTGCAGGTCACGGTGGGGGAGAAGCGGGAGAGGTACGACCCGGACGTGGGCGGCGGGTGCCGGGTCACCGAGACCGCCCCGGCGGCCAGGGGGTCGCTGGCGCTGAACGACGGTGAGCTGCGGGCGCTCGGGGAGCTGGCCGGGCGGATCGAACGGGCCCGCGGCGGGCCACAGGACGTCGAGTGGGCGATGGCGGACGGCACGCTGTGGGTGTTGCAGAGCCGGTCGATCACCGCCGGGCTCGGCGACCGCGGCGAGCTGCACGTGTGGGACAACTCCAACATCATCGAGAGCTTCCGCGGGATGACGTCGCCGCTGACGTACAGCTTCGCGCGGCGGGTCTACCAGCGGGTGTACGAGGAGTACTGCCGGGAGCTGAAGGTCGGCGACGCGCAGCTGGTGCAGGCGCAGGAGTGGTTGCCGGCGCTGCTCGGGTACTTCCACGGGCGGGTCTACTACAACCTGCTCAACTGGTACCGGCTGGTGCGGCTCGCGCCGTTGTACCGGCTGGGGCGGCGAAGCCTGGAGCTGACGCTCGGGGTCGAGGAGTCGCTCGATCCGGAGCTGGCGGACGGCCTGCACCCGTTCACGTTCGGGTCGCGGGCCGAGGAGGTGCTGCGGACGGCGCGGTCGCGGGTGCGGTTCGCGAGCCGGTTCGCGCTGATCGAACGCACCGGCGAGCGGTTCATCGCCGACTTCTACCGCACCTACGAGGAGTTCGGCGCCACGGACTACGACTCGCTGACCGCGGATCAGGTCTACCGGCGTTACCAGGCGCTCGAACGCACGCTCGTCGCGCGGTGGGGGCGGGTCGCGGTGCTCGACGCCGTGATCGGGTTGTCGTTCGGGACCCTGCAGGCGCTCAACCGCAGGTGGTTGCCGGACGCGCCGATGTGGTTCACCTGGGCGGTCGCGGGCCCGGCGAACTCGGTCGAGTCGGCGGGGCCCGCGCACCGCATCGCCGAGCTGGCGGCGATGGTGCGGGCCGACGACTCGTTGCGCGCACTGGTCACCGAGGCGCCGCCCGAGCACGCGCGGGACGCGTTGGTGTCAGCGGGTTTCGCGACCTTCGTGTCCTATGTGGATGACTACGTGCAACGGTACGGCGACCGGAGCCTCGACGAGCTGAAGCTGGAGTCGCCGAGCCTGCGGGACGATCCGGCGACGTTCTTCCCGATGCTGCGCGCCGCTGTCGCGGCGGTCGAGAGCACTGCCGGACGGGCAGACGCCGACGCGGTGCTGGCGACGCTGAGCCCGGCGAAGAGGCAGGTCTACGAACGGGTGCGCGGCAAGGTGCGCCGGGCGCTGGAACTGCGCGAGCGGATCCGGTTCTGCCGCACCCGCGCGTTCGGCACGGCGAAGGTGATGATCCGCGCGATCGGCCGCAGGTTCGCCGAGCTGGGGTTGCTCGACGAACCCGAGGACGTCTTCTGGCTGTACCTGGAGGAGATCGGCGGCTGCTTCGACGCGTCCGCGGTGGACACCGACCTGCGGGCTCTGGTGAGGTCCCGCAAGGCGACCGCCGAGCAGGACGCGCTGCTGACCGCGCCGTCACGCTTCACCACGAAGGGCGCGGTGGGCACGCAGGCGAACCGCGTCGCGTGGGCGCGTGCCGTCCCCGGCGGGACCGCGGCCGCCGCCGGAGCCGAGCTCACGGGCGTGCCCGCCGGACCAGGCCGCGTGCAGGGGCAGGCGCGGGTCGTCGACCTGCCGTCCGAGGCCGGCGGCGACATCCTCGTCACCTACCGCACCGACCCGGGCTGGGTGGCGTGGCTGCCGTCCGCCTCCGGCCTGCTGGTGGAACGCGGAAGTCCCCTGACCCACGTCGCGATCGTCGCCCGCGAACTGGGCGTGCCGACCGTGGTGCAGGTGCCGGGACTCACCACGCGGGTGCGGGACGGCATGCGGCTCGACGTCGACGGCGCCACCGGCGTGATCCGGGTGCTGTCGGGGCCGGAGGAGTCGTGATCATCAGCCTGGAGCGGCTCACGTCGCTGCTCGACGAGACCCTGGAACTCGTGGAAGCGCCGCCGGGATGCGGCGCGGTGCTGGAGGGGTCGATCGCGGAGGGCTTCGGGAACTCGTCGTCGGACATCGACTTCCTGCTGCTGGCCGACGACGACCACGAGCACCCGACCATGCCGACGATCGTGTTCGTGCAGGGACGGCGGGTCGAGGTGCGCACCCGGTCGCTGCGCCAGGTGCGGGCCCAGCTGGACGCCGTTCCGCTGTACGACCTCGGGACGCTGCCGGCGGCGTTGCTCGACCGGTGTCAGCGGCTGCTCGGCGCGGTCGTGCTGCGGGACAACGACATCGTGCGGCGGGCGCGCGACTTCCCGCTGTCCCTGGCCGAGGTGGTGTCCGGGTGGTACGGCCGCCACAGCAGGCAGGCGATGCGGCACGCGGTGGCGTCGCACGTGCTGGGCCAGCCGGAGGCCGACGGGTGGGCCGCGCTCGCCGTCCGGCACGCGGCCAAGTCGTGGCTCGCCGCGCGCGGCGAGACCTACCTGGAACCCAAGTGGCTCGACCGGCAGTTCGACCGGCTGATCGCCGGTGGTCACGCGGAGGCGGCCGGGCTGCGGGACCGGCTGCGGGCCGGTGGCTCGGTGGCCGAGCGGGCCTTGCTGGTGGCGGACTTCGGGGTCGCCGGGTGTGCGGCGGACGGGCGTGAGGTCGCGGTGGGGCTGCGGCGCGGAGTCACGACCTGGCCGATCGGCGACCGGCTGCACGTCGTGAGGGATCGGGCGGACGTGTTCGTGCTGGGCGCGGACGCGGCACGGGTGTGGCGCTCGATCGCGCCGGGACGGCCGCTCGGGGAGGGAGCGGGCGGTGCGCTGGGACCGGCGGGCGGCGGCACGCCAGGACGGTTGCTCGCGGCGACGAGCGGCGATGCGTTGGCCGAGTTCCACCGGTGCGGCCTGATCGACCTCGTCTGGGGTGGCGACGGACCGATCGCCACCGCCCAGCCCTGGGCCCCCGCCGAGCCGGTCACGCCACCGCCGTCCACCCGCACCCCGGTGCTCGACCTCTCCGGCGGCGCCGCGCCTGGGCACGTGGCGCGGGTCCTGGTGCCTGCCGAGCGGTCCGCGGCCGGGCAGGTGGCACCGGACCCGGAGCCCGCCGAGCACTCCGCGGCCGGGCAGCTGGCGCTCGTTCCGTTGCCCGCCAGGCGGTTCGCGGCCGCCGGGATGGCCCAGGTCTGGTCGAACATCATGGTCGAGAACGCCCGCGAGGACCTCACCGGCGCCCTCGACGGCGGTCAGCTGGAGGTGGCGCGCACGAGCGGGTTCCGGTTGCTGCACCACGCCTGCCGGGCCGTGCTCAGCGCGTGCGGGATGAACCCGCTTCCGCCCGACGCGGCGATAGTGGCCCGGCTCGCGTCCGTGGTGCCGGCGGACCTCGCCGAGCAGGCCCGAGCCGTGGACCGGGCGCTGGCCGGCGACGACTGGGAGACGTGGGGCGAGCTGCTGGACAAGTTGGTCGCCGGGGTGCGCGAGTTCGTTCGTGCCGACGTGTTCCCCGCGTCGTTCGACTCGGCCGCGGCCTGGGAGGCGACGCTGCGGATCGGGCACGACTGGATCCGGCTGGGTGCCTACCTCGACGCGGACTTCCCCGTCGAGGAGGCCCGCGACCTGCTCACGTCCGGTGGGGCGCAGCCGCACCGCCGGGCCGGGTGAGTCGTGTTCATCGCGTTGGAGGGCATCGACGGGGCCGGCAAGTCCATCACCGCGGCGGCGGTGGCGGCACGGCTGCGGCAGCGGGGTGAGGCGGTCCGGCTCGTGCGGCACAACGCCGCCGCGCCGGACGACCCGTTCGTGGCCGAGTACCTGGGCGGGCTGCGGGCGTTGCAGGAGATGTCGTTGCGGGGGCCGTACTTCCGGCTCGGTGACCCGCACTGGGTGCTGATCAGGGCCAGCTACTACGCCTTGGTCGACCGGTGTGTGATCACGCCGGCGCTGGAGCGCGGGCAGGTGGTCGTGGCGGACGGGTGGTTCCACAAGTTCGTGGCACGGGTCGCGGCGGCTGGGGTGCGGGAGAAGGGCGACTTCGACCGGCCCGAGCAGATCCTGCCGCTGTTCGCCCCCGTGCGGCTGCCCGACCGGGTGTTCCTTCTGGACACGCCTGTCGCCACGGCCGCGGCCCGGCGGATGGCCACTGTGAATCCGGGCGAGCTGGGGCCGCAGAACGCCGGAACCGGAAGCCCCGAGCAGGCTTTCGTGAGGTACCAGAGCGACGTTCGCGGACACCTGCTGGCGATGGCCGGCCGGTGGCGGGTGGTGCGCACGGCGGGGCGGGACGTCAGCGGCGTCGCGGCCGAGGTCTGTGCGGACCTCGACGTGCTGCGGGAGACGGGATGACCTACCGCGCGCGGGTGCGCGGGGTCGTCGCCGGGTTCGTGCCCGAGATGCCGCGCTGGGAACAGGACGGGCACCTGCCGCGCGAGCTGTTCCGCGCGCTGGGGGCGGCGGGCGCGTTCCGGGAGCGGTGGGCGCCCGGTCCGGTCGGCGGGCTGCCGCTGGCCCGGGTCCTCGTCGAGGAACTGGCCGTCCACAACGGAGGCGCGGCGCTCGCGGTCTCCCTGCACAGCGAGGTCTTCCTGCACGCCCTGCACCGGTCGGGCGGGCACGACGAGATCGTCCAAGAAGCGCTCGACGGGACCGTCGTCGGGTGTGCGGCGGTGACCGAACCCGGTGCAGGCTCCGACGTTCCGGCCATCACGACGTCCGCGAAACTGGAGAACGGCCGCTGGCGGCTGCGCGGCACCAAGTGCTTCATCACCAACGCCGGACGGGCGACCCACGGCCTGGTGCTCGCGCGCACCGAAGAGGCACGGTTCGGTCTCTTCCTGGTCGAACTGTCCGGAGTGGACAGGTTCGTGCCGACGCTCGGCGTGAAGTCCGCCGACACCGCCGTGCTCGACCTCGACGTCGAGAACGCCGCCCCGGTGGGAAATCCGCGGGCCGGGCTCGTGCAGCTCCTGCGGGTGCTGGACTTCGAACGGATCGCGGCCGCCGCCGGGCTCGTGGCCACGGCACGGGCCGCCATGGGGCTCGCCACAGCGCACATGCGTGAGCGAAAAGCCTTCAATGCAAGGCTTTTCGACCACCAGGCGCTGAGACACCGCATGGCCTGGCACTGGGCACGGGTCGAGGCCGTCGCCGCGCTGCTCGACATCGCGACGACCCCCGGCCAAGGGGGAGAGGTCTCGCACTCCGCCGTCGCCGCCGTCAAACTGCTCGCCGCCCGCGACTGCGCCGACGCCGTGGACGCCGCCCTGCAGGCGTTCGGCGGGCGCGGCTACACCGAGGAGTTCCCGCTCGCCCGGATGTACCGCGACGTGCGGCTCACCCGGATCGGCGGCGGCACCGACGAGATGCTGTGCGAGGTGATCGCCGCCAACCTCGACGTCGACGACGCACACAGCGCCGCGCTGATCCGCGACATCGCCGGCAGGGGTGGGTGGTGAGGCCCGGAGCCGCGCGGTCCCGGGCCTGGCCGCTGCTACCGCGCGTACGGGTTCTGCATGAGCGCGAGCGTCGCCCCCGCGGGGTCCTTGATCAGCGCGAACCCGCCGGGGGCCGTGGTGGTCGGGGCTCGCAGGACCTCGCCGCCGTGCTCGGCCACCTGGGCGAGGCTCGCCCTCAGGTGGTCCACCGCGATGTAGGTGAGCCACTGGGCGGGCAGGTCCGCGTTGCCGCCCGACCGGTGGCAAACGCCCGCGACCGGTTCGCCGTTCGCCAGCATCATGTAGTCGTCGTACGAGCCCATGTTCAGCGGCTCCGACACCCAGCCGATCACCGAGGCGTAGAAGTCGCGGACACCGGGCGCGTCGGCGACGGTGAGGTCGAGGCCGACGATCGTGCCGGCACGACTGGTCTGCTCAGCCATGAGAGTGCTCCCGCCTCACTTGCCGGTGTTCTCGGACCACCACTGCGACCAGCGCTTGTCCAGCAGCGAGTACCCGTCCTCGTCGAGGCCGTACGTGCTGAGCAGCGCCATCGACGTGCCGGACGGGTCGGTCGCCGACGGGCCGGTGCCCGCGATGACCAGCAGGCCCTCGCCCCACGCGTCGACCGTCACGCCGAGCTGGTGCTCCGAGCGGAACCACACCTCGCCCTCGACGGCCTCGCCCGCGAGCGTCGCGGTGTAGCGGCTGCCGGGCTCGCCGACGCCGTCCAGCGCCAGGCGTTCGACGACGGTGCCGGAGTACGTGCCGCGGTTGCCGAAGAACAGCGTGCGGCGCGTCTCGCCGGGCTTGCGCTCCAACGCGAACCGCAGCTGGTGCAGGAACGACGTCCAGCCCTCGGTGACGTCGTCGTAGTACGCGTCCCACTCGGCGTCACCGCTCAACGGCGCGCGGGTGAGGATGATGCGCACGCCGTCGCCGTCCTCCTTGATCTCGAACTTGTCGCCGCCGTTGGGGACGAGCGTGTGGTTCGCCTCGTCCTCGACGACGTCGGTGAAGTAGATCGAGTCGAGCTCGGCCTCGAGCTCACCGGACTGCCACGCGTGCCACTGCCTGATCACGTCCTTGTCCCGCAGCGCGCGCCAGGCGGCGCCGACCGTGGTCGCCACCCGGATCTCCAGCCGCGGGGTGTCGGTGGCCTGGACGTCGTTCATTCGCTCTCTCCCTGTTCGTTCGGCTTCTCTGATGGCCTGGGGTGGCCGCCGGCGACGACCCGGTACGGGCGTCCGTCCGGCGTGTCGTACCGGGCCGCGATCTCGCGCACGGCCTCGGTCAGCTCGTCGGTGAACCTGTGCACGGCGGCGGGGCTCGCGAACCGCACCTCGGTCTCGGCGGTGAACGTGAGCAGGCGCTTGCCGGCCTCGTCCGCCTTCACCTGCATCCGTGCGACGTCGCGGACGGTGGCCGCCGCGACGTCGACGAGGTGCTCGGCCGCGTACTGGTCCTGGACGCGGTCGCGCTGGGCGGTGTCGTCCTCGTGACTGAGCACCGTCGGATCGACCACGAACGCGCCCGGTTTGGCCCGCACGATGCGCTCGACGCAGCCACGCCGCTGCCGTTCCTCGACCAGCTCCACCAGGCCCGCCGTCTCCAGCGCGCGCAGGTGGTAGTTGACCTTCTGCCTGGGCAGGTCGAGCGCCGCCGCGAGCTGGGTCGCCGAAGCGGGCTCACGCAGCCTGGCCAGGAGTTTCCTGCGCAGCGGCGCCAACACGACCGCCACCGCGTCCGGCTCGCCGAGGTAGTTGATGCCGCTGCTCATGGAGCCATCGTTCAATTGACAATTTCATTTGTCAAATGAGGTAGCCCGATCGGAGGAACCGGCAAACCGGACAGATCAGCGGACCTCGACCAGGTGCTCGCGGCGGGCGACGAGCTCGCCGATCACCGGTGCTCCGGGGATCTCGCCCGCCAGCAGCAGGCCGCCCGACGTCTGGGCGTCGGCCAGCAGAAGGGTCGTGGTCTCGTCGGTGCTCAGGTCGGCGTGGGGACGGACCCAGTCGAGGTTCCGCCTCGTGCCGCCGCTGACGTAGCCGTCCCTGACCGCCTCCCGCGCGCCGTCGAGGAACGGGATCGCGGCGGAGTCGATCACGGCGGTGAGGTCGCTCGCCCTCGCGATCTCCAGGGCGTGGCCGAGCAGCCCGAAGCCGGTGACGTCGGTGCCACAACGGATTCCCGCGTCGATCGCGGCCTTCGACGCCCGCGCGTTCAGGGTGACCATGGCCGCGACGGCGTGCGGGAACACCTCGCCGGTCGCCTTGTGCCGGGTGTTGAGGACGCCGACGCCGAGCGGCTTCGTGAGCGAGAGCGGCGTGCCGGGCGTGCCGGAGTCGTTGCGCAGCAGGCGGTCCGGGTGCGCGATGCCGGTGACGGCCATGCCGTACTTGGGTTCGGGGTCGTCGATGCTGTGCCCGCCCGCGACCGGGCACCGGGCCTGTGCCGCGATCTCCGCGCCACCGCCGAGGACCTCGGCCGCGATCTCCAGCGGCAGCGTCGTCCTGGGCCAGCACAGGAGGTTGACGGCGAGCACCGGGTCACCGCCCATCGCGTAGACGTCCGACAGCGCGTTGGCGGCGGCGATGCGTCCCCAGTCGCGCGGGTCGTCGACCACAGGCGTGAAGAAGTCGATCGTCGACAGCACCGCCCGGTCGCCGTCGATCCGGATGGCCGCCGCGTCGTCGCCGGCGCCCACGAGCAGGCCGGGGAACGCCGGCAATGCCTTGGCCAGCAGGCTTTCCAGCTCGCCAGGGGGGATCTTGCACGCACATCCGCCGCCCGCGGCGGTCTGGGTCAGCCTCGTCATGATCCGACCTTGGCAAGGCAGGAGAAGTCGATGTTCCGCTGTCTTGCCGATCCTGGGACGCGCGGGGAGGCGTCACCGGTCTGGTGACCGGCGCGGTCTTCAACACCGACGGGCGGCAGGACCTGCCGCCGGCGGGTTCGATTCCCGTCCGCCTCCGCCACATCCCGACGGTGGAGGCTCGCATGGCGCGGCGCACGATCCCGAGCACCGGCGCTCTGCTGTCGGCGTCCCCGTTGCGGGAGGCCGTCGCGGTGCACGGCCGTGCGGCGGTGAAGGCGGCCATCCACACGGCCCAGGCGGACGCGCGGGCGGGCCTGGTGAGCGGCGCCGAGGTGCCCGGCGCGGTTCTCGCGGCACTGGAACGCCTCGGCGCCCAACCGGTGCTGAACGCGACCGGCGTGCTGATCCACACCAACCTGGGCCGGGCCCCGCTCCCGGCGCCCGCCCGCGCGGCGCTGCTGGCCGCCTCCGGCTGGACGGACGTGGAGTTCGACCTCGCGACGGGACGCAGGGCACCGCGCGGCAGGGGAGCGCTGGCGGCGTTGGGTGCCCTGGTGCCGGACGCGGGCGCGGTCCACGTCGTGAACAACAACGCCGCCGCCCTGCTGCTGTGCGCGCTCGCGCTGGCTCCCGGCCGCGAGATCGTGATCAGCCGGGGCGAGCTGGTGGAGATCGGCGACGGCTTCCGCATCCCCGCACTGCTGGAGTCCGGCGGCGCCCGGCTGCGCGAGGTCGGCACGACCAACCGCACCACGGCCCGCGACTACCTCTCCGCCATCGGCCCGGACACCGCCTTCGTGCTGAAGGTGCACCCGTCGAACTTCCGCGTGGAGGGCTTCACGTCCGCCGCGTCCGTCGCCTCGCTCGCGGGCTGCGGGGTTCCCGTGGTCGTCGACATCGGGTCGGGCCTGCTGACGCCGGACCCGCTGCTGCCGGACGAACCCGATGCCACCACGGCGTTGCGCGCCGGCGCCGCCCTGGTGACGGCGAGCGGGGACAAGCTGCTGGGAGGCCCGCAAGCCGGTCTGCTGCTGGGTTCCGCCGACCTGATCGGCACGCTGCGGCGCCATCCGGCGGCCCGCGCCCTGAGAGCCGGAAAGCTGGTGCTGGCCGCCCTGGAAGCCACTCTGCGCGCGCCATCTCCGGTGCTCGCCATGCTGTCCGCGGACGTGACTTCGCTGGAACGGCGCGCTGTCGCTCTGGCAGCGGGGATGAGCGATGCCGAGGTGGTCGAGTCGATCGCGGTGGTCGGCGGTGGCGCGGCTCCCGGCGTCCGCGTGCCCAGCCGCGCGGTCTCGTTGCCGGAACGCTTCGCCGCTCCTCTGCGCGCGCACCGGGTGGTGGGCCGGATCGAGTCCGGCCGCTGCCTGCTGGACCTGCGCACCGTCGACCCGGCCGACGACCACGCCCTCGCCCGCGCCGTCCTCGCCGTGGCCGCGCCGTGCCGGTGATCGTGACGGCGGGCCACGTGGACCACGGCAAGTCGGCGCTGGTCAAAGCCCTCACCGGCAGCGAACCCGACCGCTGGCGTGAGGAACGCGCCAGGGGCATGAGCATCGGACTCGGCTTCGTCTGGACCCGCCTCCCCAGCGACACCGAGGTGTCCTTCGTAGACGCACCTGGCCACCGCCGCCTCGTGTCCACGATGCTGGCGGGCGCCGCCCCGGCCCCGGCCGTCCTGTTCGTGGTGGCCGCCGACGAGGGCTGGCAAGCCCAGTCGGCCGAACACCTGGCGGGCCTCGACGCCCTCGGCACCACCGCGGGCCTGCTCGTCGTCACGAAATCCGACCGGGCCGACCCGGCCCCGGCCCTCGCCGCCGCCCGCCACGAGCTGGCAGGCACGTCCCTGGCGTCCGCCCCGGCGTGCGCGGTGAGCGCACTGACCGGCGAAGGCCTGCCTTCTCTGCGGCACGCCCTGGACACCCTCGTCGCGCACCAGGACGAGGAGGCGGACGACGCCGCCGACGTGCGCCTCTGGGTCGACCGGTCGTTCACGGTGGCCGGCGCGGGCACCGTGGTCACCGCGACCCTGACCGGCGGCACGCTGCGCCTGGGGGACCGCCTGAGGTGCGTCCGCACCGGCCGGCCGCTGCGGGTGCGGGGCCTGCAGGTGTGCGAACGGCCGGTCGCGGTCGCCCGTCCGGTTCGCAGGGTGGCGGTGAACCTGGCCGGCACCCGCGTGGACGTGCGCAGGGGAGACGCCCTGGTGGCCGAGGTGTGGCGGCCGGTGGCGGAGTTCGACGTGCTGGTGCGCGAGCGTCCGCGCAGTCCCGCCCTGACGCTGCACATCGGGACGGCGGCGGTGCCGGTGCGGGTGCGCGCGTTGGGGGAGGGGGCGGCCCGGTTGCGCGCCGAGTGCGAGTTGCCGGTGCGGCCGGGAGATCGGCTGCTGCTGCGGGATCCGGGCGGGAGCGGGCCGCCGGTCGGGGCGGTCGTGGTCGACGTGGTGCCGGAGGAGCTCGCCAGGAGGGGAGCGGCCGAGCGCCGGGGAGCGGAACTCGTCGCGCTCGCCTCGGCGGAGCCGACGGAACTGGCGGCGGATCTGGTGCGGAGGAAGCGATTCCTGCGGCCAGGCGACTTCCGTGCGATCGGCCTGCCAGTCACCGGCCACCCCGTGACCGGCAGCCTCGCCACCACACCCACGGGCTACTCGCCCACCCCCGGTTGGCTCGCGGATCCGGCCGCCTGGGCCGACCTCGTCGCCCGCGTCCCGGCCGAACTGGACCGCTGGCGCACCGAACGGCCCCTGACCCCCGACATCCCCCTCCCCGTCCTCACCGATCGTCTGAACCTCCCGTCCCCCGAAATCACCCGCGAACTCCTCCGCGCCACCCCGTCCACAGAGGACAACGCAGCAATCCGCCGGAACTTGCCGGAGAAAGTCGAAACAGCACTCGCCGAGCTGACGAAATCCCTGCGCCGGAACCCATTCCGCGCCCCGGAGTCCCGGCAGCTCGCCGCGGCCGGCCTGCGCCCACCGGAACTCGCCGCCGCCGTCCGGGCAGGCAGGCTTCTCCAGCTCGCCCCGGGCGTGGTCCTGCTGCCCGGAGCGGACCACCGCGCCGCCGAGGTCCTGCGAGGCCTCACCGGCCCGTTCACCGTCAGCCAGGCCCGCGAGGCGTGGGACACGACCCGTCGCACGGCCGTCCCGCTGCTCGGGCTGCTGGACCGAGCAGGGGTCACCAGACGGCGTCAGGACGGCGCCAGGGACTTGGTATAAGGGCATTTTCGGACGTTTTTACGCTCGATTGCTCGATTGGCGCACTCCGTTGACTGGCACCGTCAACCCGGCTTTAGTGGAGTCAGCGTTGGAGAGCGGTCCTGGAAATCGATTCGCTCGCCCGGGATAAAAGTCCTCAACGCGACAAGCGGATTGTCGAGTAGCTGGCCAGCGCGCAGTCCCTGCTGGTCAGGGCTTACTTGCGTCCGCAGTTAGAGCCAATGTTGCTGAGCGGTTCGGAAAGGATGACCGGCATGGCACTTGAGTCTGTCGATCTGGGACAGGTAAGCGGTGTAGAGGCACAGGCTCCTGTCTGGGATCACTACCTCCAGGGTGACCCCGCACGTCTCAACAGTGATTTCGGCGAGTTCCTCAAGCGGACCGCGATCCGGCTCGACGTCCGCACGGACGAGCAGGTCGCGCAGGAGGCGCTGAACCACCGCGACCCGATGATCCGGGAGCAGTCGCTGTTCCAGTACGTGGACCGCGGTCTGCCGGGCGCGGTCGACCTGCTCACCGAGGCGATCAGGACGGACAGCGTCCGCGAGGTCCGCTGGAACGCGCTGTGGGCACTGGAGAAGATCGGTGGGCCCCGCGCGCTGAAGGCGTTGCAGAGCTTCATCAACGACGACGACGCCGACGTCGGCGAGTGGGCCCGGCTGTTCGCCTCGGAGCTCACGACCGGGCTGCCCTCGTTCGACAGCCGTTCGTGGAAGCAGGACCCGGACCGCACGTTCGACGAGACGATCCTGCTCAACATCGACGTCGACGTGTACGTGCGGCTGGACGACACCGGCCGCCACTGGGGCAAGATCTCCCTTGCGCCCCAGGGCCTCGCGCGCAGCTACGGCCAGGCGCACGCCTGCCCGAACTCCGCCACCCGTGACCACCAGCTGGTCATCAGCAAGAACCTGGCGGGCCTGCACGACGACGGCACCCCGCACGTGGAGAACTTCCTGTTCCGCGGCGTGACCAACCACGCCAGCGCGGGCCGGGGCAGCTTCTTCTTCGAGTCGCGCGGGCTGCGCCCGATCTTCCTGTCGGGCCAGGCGGACAACGACACGCTGGGCCACCGCAACGAGATGGTCTCCGCCAAGCGGTCCGGCGAGTGGACCACCGACCCGCTGATGGAGATCAAGGGCAAGCCCGCGATCCGCTACGTCCGCGGCGCCGTCCAGACGTGGGGCTACATCAACTTCGAGACGATGCGCGGCAGCTCGCTCGAGGAGATCCTGTTCCCCGGCAACAGCATCCTCGGCACGCTGGACACCCCGACCGGCCCGATGGCGAACGCCTACATCACGGGCACGTTCAAGGGCAAGCTGATGGACTGGGACGGCGACGGCAAGATCGACGTCAACTCGCTCGACATCTACTCGACCCACGAGGCCGAGGTGGACACCAACCAGGACAACATCGCGGACGAGCCGGGTGTGCAGTTCTGCACCCGCACCAACTGGATGAACTCCTGATCCCAGCACCGGCGAAGCGGGGTGGGCGGCCTGGCCGCTCACCCCGCTTTTCTGTGCTGGCAAAGCTGTGCGCGCCCGAGAGGTCAGGGCGGAGAGCCGCGACGGGGCCGGGTCACCCGATGGCGGGAGTGGAGTGCGAGATGCGGAGAACGCGCCGGCGTGCGAGGGACAACAACGGCCGCGTGAACTCGATCGGCGGGTCGAACCGGCGCTGCCTGCGCAGCGCGACCTGGAACGGGTGGCGGCACCGTCCGCCGGCCACCGTCACGGGGGACAGCCCGAAACCGACGCGGCCGAGCACGCCGATCGGGGTGGCGAGGACGTCCCGCACCGTCGCGGACGGGCCCACCGCCACCGCGATCGGCTCGTAGTCCCCGTCCGGCACCGGCGGCAGCGCGGCGAGCCGGTTGGTCGTGATCACCTGGAACATCGTGGGCAGCTCCTGCGGGCGGTTCAGCCGGAACAACCCGAGCAACGCGTGGCACGGCTCCCCGTGCGTGCCCGTCACCGCGCCGATGGGCCCGGAGGCCGCCGCCGGCTCCGGGCCCGCCTCCACGAGCGCCTCGATCGGTATTTGGCCGATCTGCTCGATCACGCAGCGAAACCGCCGGGGCGACAAGCCGGTGAGCTTGCCGAACTGACTGATGAACGTGCCGAGGCTGGAATACCCGATCGAAGTGCACACATCGGTCACGGTCTTCTGCGTCACCAGCAGAAGTCGACGCGCCTCCGCCATTCGCAACGAAGTGAGAAAACGCGCCGGTGTCGTGGTCGTGACATCTCTGAAGATCCGGTGGAAGTGAAACGGGCTCAGCGTTCCCGCCCGGGCCACGTCGCTCAGCTGGATCGGCTCCGCGAGATGTTCGATCATGTAGTCCACTGCCTTGGCGACGGACGTGATCCGAGCTGCTCCCGTGCTCTCCGCGAGGCAGCGGCCGACGGTCGAACAAAGCCCGATCTTGTCACACTTGAGGCAGTTCGCCTCTGTTCGCCAGTGGATTGAGGAATGGCCTTTCAAGGTGAGTCTCCTACCCCTTGGTCAAAGCCCCGAACAAAGCCCCCGACGCGGATGGCCCCACCCGCGGCGAATGTTCGGCACCTGTCCTGCGCGTGGGGCTGCTGGGGCCAGGAGCACCGGCAGCGGAGCGAGAGCCTCGGCTATGTGGACGTGACGGAACAGATACCGAACGACGGTTGGCACTCTTCTTTGTTTGTCAACCTGAGCTAACCGTCTGTGACCGCGCGGAGGGTAGTCGCGATCTTGCTATTTGTCGGGATTGTGGTGATCGAGAAGTAAGGCGTGCTCGCCCGTTCGGTCGGTACACCTTCGTGCTTGATCAATTGTGCGATCTGTGTTCGCGCTCAGGTGGAATCATAAGTCACTTCTGCCGGTTCTGCTCTTATCGGGCGAGCTTTAATGATCGAACTCACAGTACGTCACAACGAAAAAGCCCAGCTGCGCCGTCGGAGTGACGCAGTGGGCTGTTTCGTTGGATCTTTCGGGTGTTACCCCTTGAATTGACTACTGAGTGGTGATCTTTCCGTCGTCACCGAGCAATACCGAATGACTGCCCGGCGGGAGCACGATCGTGCTGCTTCGCTGGCCGCCAGGAGTCCGCCACTTGATCGTGTATTCAACTGCTTGCGCGGAACCCGTCGCGAAGAACAGCTCGGCGGACGAGACACCCGTGTGACCATTCGCCGGATATAGCTGAGAACGTTGTGCGGGCCGGTTGTCGGCTTGTGCGACGACCTGCGCCCCAATCGCCGGGGTGGTCGAACTTCCCGCGCCGGGCCGGCGCAGGCTCAACACCGTCTGACGTGGTTGTGAGCTGGACGTGTTGAGCAGCAGCCGGGAGTCCTCCCACTGATTGGCCAGCAGGGCGTCCGGCCTGCCGTCGCCGTTGACGTCACCGATCGCGATGCCCCGGGTGTTCACCGCCTCGTCAAGGCGAAGATGTTTCGCCATGTCCTCGTAGCGGCCGGACGACGTTCGGGCCCAAAACGGGTTCGTGTCGTCTCCCGAGAGGTTCGCCTCCGGCCCGAAATTGGGCCACGACTGCGGGTACATCAGCAGCTGGTCGTTCCCGAGCGCCAATTCCTGGAGCAGCGCCCAGCGCCAGTTCTCGCCTTTGAGGAAGCCCGTCGCCTGCATGATCTCGTCAGTTCCGTCACCGTCGAAATCCGCCGCTTTGATGTCCCATCCCCATCCGCTGCGGGCCAGTCCGAGTTCTTCGCTGCGGTCGATGAAAGGCACGTCGCCGGACAGCAGGTCCTTTCCCGGACCGGTGGGGGTGAAAGCGAAGTTGCTCTCCTGCAGGCCCCATTCCGCGGTGATGTTGCTGACCACCATCGTCGGCATCTCCGCGCCGTCGGGATAGGTGAACGTCACGCCCATCCCCTTGAACGAGTCGTGGCCGAGAACCGTCGACTTCGGCGAAACGAGATCCCGGTCGCCCTTCACCGTCCGCAACCGGACGTTCCCCGGCGTCGACAGGTTGACCATGAAGTGGTCGGGCCCGAAGTCCTCCGCCTGGTAGATCTCGGGCAGGTGGTCGCCGGTCAGGTCCTGCAGGCCGATCGCGAGCGTCCACGCCTGCGCGGCCTCCGGCGGCAGCGACTCGCTCGCGTCGGACCACGCCGGAGCCTGGTCCGCGCCCCGGGGCTTGCCGAGCAGCAGCCGGTTGGTGCCGGCGTTCCACGCCCGCGACATGCTGTCCTGCATCTGCATGCGCGCGTCCGGTCCCGCGCCGGGATCGAGCACCTTGGCGTTGTCCGGGAAGTAGTTCGCCACCAGCAGGTCGAGGTTGCCGTCCCCGTCGACGTCGCCGACGTTGAGCGTGGTCGAGTTCCACACCTGCCGCGGTTCGACGAGCTCCACGGCGCGGAAACCGCTGCCGGTGTTGAGGAACTGCACGGGGGAGCGGCCCCAGTAGTGCACGACGTAGTCGCTGTCCCCGTCGGTGTCGAGGTCCACCGGCACGCAGCCCATCGGCGCCATCGTGTCGTCGTAGTCCCGGTCGGGCCGCAGCTCCACGGGTTCGAACCTGTCGCCCGTGCCCGGCACGGGGAAGAGCCGCACCGAGTCGTCGCGCGGGTCGACCAGGCAGGCGTCGTCGGACCGGCCGTTGCCGTCGTGGTCGGTGAGCCCGACCGCGGCGCCGACGGCCGAGATCCACGACCGGATGTGCTCGACGTCCGGCCCGACCTCGCGCAGCGACCGCGCACCGGGCGGGGCCTCGTTCAACGGCTTGATCGCGAACTCGTAGCGGGCGGCGAGGCTCGCGGCCTCGGCGTCCGAGAGCTCCGGCCGGGCGGTGGCGAAGCCGGCGCCGACGAGCAGGACCGCCGCCACCGCCACCGGCAGCAGTCTGCCGGCGCGCCGGGCAGGGACCGAAGGTGTTGTCATGACAGTGTCTCCGATGTCTCCGGTGTCCTCGATGGGACGCGGTGGTCAGACGTACCGGGCCGCGCGTTCGCGGATGAGGTGCTGCCAGCGGCGGTACGCGGCGATGTCGAGGTCACCGGCGGTGTGCACCTCGTGCGCCGCCACGACCGTCCACTCGACGGCCTCGGCGACCGACACCCCGGCGAGCTCGCGCACCCCGACGGTGGTGTGCTCGGGAACGTGACCGGCGGCGCCGCGCGCGCCCGCCGCGAACGCCGCCCCCTGGGCGAGGGCGACCCGGTTCGGCCCGGTCAGCGACGTGAGGTCGTCCAGTGCCGCGTCGTCGGCGCCGCCCGCGTAGCAGACGGCGAGGCCGACACCGGACCAGAGCTCCGCGTGCGCCTCGGCCGGGAACGTCGCGATGCGGCGCCGGATCGCGGCGGGGTCGGCGCACTCCATGAACCACATGGCGCGGCCGACGCCCTGGTGCAGCACCGTGTGCGAGGGCTCGGCCGACCACGAGGCACGGGTGAACCGGCGGTTCCAGCCCTTGCCGCGCAGGAACGCCCGGGAGAACCCGGCGCCGTCGAGGGTGAGCCAGCGCAGCAACGGGTCGAGCTTCGCCTTGCGCAGCACCAGTGACGGCGGCGCGACCAGCCCGACCCAGCCCGCGCCCACGTGCATCAGGTGCGGGTAGCGGTCACCGGCCAGCTCGAACATCGCGTCGAGCGTCTTCTCCCGGCGCGGCCGCAGCAGGTCGTACGCCGCCGCGGCGAACGCGGCGCCCTCGTAGGCGAACCCCTGGTCGTCGAGCGGGCACGGGTCGAGCCGGGTGCCCAGCTGCTCGACCCCGTGGCGGCGCAACGTGTTGTACCCCAGCAGGAACGCCGACGCCCGTCGTTCCAGCAACGCCCGTGCGGCGGCGTTCTCCGTGCGGAAACCGCGGTTCTCGAAGTTCACCAGACTGATCGGCAACGGGGGCAGGATCCGTGCGCTCACTGTTTCTCCTTCAACGTGGACACCGGTGTCACCAGCCGGCGGGCCCACAGCCCGAGCACGGCGGCGAGTACGCCCACCAGCGCGCCGGTCTGCTCGGCGGTGAGCTCCACCAGCCCGAACGCGACCAGGAGGTTGACCAGCGCCAGGAACGCGGCCTGCAGGAGCACGGGTTCGCGGCGCAGGAACGCCATCACGAGTCGTCCTGGGCGGGACGGCGCGCGGTGAAGCGGCCGTACGACAGTTCCCGGCGCACGAAGCTGTCGAGGTAGAACTCGGTCGACTCGCACCAGTGCGCGTACTCCTCGGCCGTGCAGACGTCCTGGATCGCCCGCTGCCGCACGGTCAGCGCCCCGGAGATGATCCGGAAGCAGTCGACCGCCGCCGCCGAGATGTCGGTGTGCACGATGTCGACGAAACCCAGGTGGCTCAACAGCTCCGCGGTGTCGGCGGGCTGCGGCAACGGCCGGATGCCGTCGTACTCCCACGCCGTGCCGCGCACCCGGTCGCTCAGCTCGCGCCCGGTGAGGATGTCGGCGAACACCAGGTGCCCGCCGGGCCGCAACGCCGCGTGCGCGACCGCGAGGGCGTCACCGGGATCGTTCATCAACGCCAGCGAGTCGACCGCCACCACCAGGTCGTAGGCCCGGTCCGGCATCCACGTGTTGACGTCCCCGCGCAGGTAGCGCACGCGCTTCTGCACGCTCGTCGGTAGTTGCCGGTGTTTGATCCTGGCGTGTTCGAGCTGCGACGCGTTGAGCTCGATGCCCGTGATCTGGCAGTCGAACCGCCCCGCCAGGTACCGGCACACCTCGCCGGTCCCGGAGCACAGTTCCAGCACCCGGTGGGCGGCACCGAGGTTGAACTCGGTGCCGATGCTGTCGAGCAGCGCGGCACCCGCCATGTTGGTGAACTCGCGGCCTTCGTGCACCGGCTCGTACACCGCGAGGTGCCACAACGCGCCCGCGGCCGTGTCGTAGATCTTGTTCTGGGCCGGCAGGGAGTCGGACAGCCGGCCGGGTTCGGTCGAGTTGCTGGTCATGCGAGATCTCCTGGTGCTTAGGGGGAAAAGGGGCTGGCCACCCGACCGGGTGGGCTTCACATGCGTCATCTGCGCCGGGTGTCGACCGGGCTGCGCACCGGTCCCATGCTCCACGGCGATTGCGACGGGACATCCGTCTGAAGTGGACGGTTACCGGCCAGGTCGGCGATCGGTGAGTCCGGCGCCCACACGTTCTCCGCCAGCCAGTACTCGACCGTGCGGTACGTGCGGGTGAACACGACCAGCGAGCCGTCCCGCGAAGGGACCGGGTAGCGCACGGACGGGCCCGCCGCGGACAGCACGCGGGCCAGGCCGTCGGGTCGTTGCTCGTGCAGCTCCTCCGCGCCGGACGCCACGAGCGAGCACAGCAGCGTGCCGTCGGGCAGCAGGCGAGGGTTGTTGCGTTCCACGTAGTCGGGGCCCGCGAGCGTGGTGATCTCGCGGGTGGTGAGGTCCAGGCGGTAGAAGCCCCACGTCCAGTCGCCGCCCCTGGTCGACATGAACACGACCCCGCGGCCGTCCGGCGTGAACGACGGCGCCTCGTCCCACCACGCGTCCTCGGTCAGCCGGTGCACCTCGCCCGTGC
The DNA here is from genome assembly GCF_042721395.1 of Lentzea sp. NPDC058450. NCBI lineage: Bacteria > Bacillati > Actinomycetota > Actinomycetes > Pseudonocardiales > Pseudonocardiaceae > Lentzea > Lentzea sp. NPDC058450. The sequence goes on along the minus strand of NZ_JBHXLO010000018.1, from coordinate 104,524 downwards.
GGACGTCCAGCACGCACAGGTCGGCCTCGAACGGCTCGGTGTCGGACTTGAAGACCAGCCGGGTGCTGTCCGGCGACCAGTCGAGCGGGCCGTGCATCCCCTTGAGCTGGTCCATGCCGCGGGTCCACACGCGACTCTCGCCGCCCGCCAGGTCGTAGGTCGCGATCTCCCAGCGCGGCCGGGCAGGATGCCGTGCCAGATAAGCGATCGAGCGCCCGTCCGGGGACCACGTGGGGAACGCCGCCTCGCCGAGCGGCAGCAGCCGGGGCGGTCCTCCGGCGAGGTCGCGGATCTTCACGACCGACCGGCCGGAGTCCTCCGCCGCGTACACCAGCCTGGTGCCGTCGGGACTCAGCGCGCCGTACCTCGGTTGCTCGTCCGCGCCGACGACCTGGCGGACGCCGCCCGTGCGGCGGTCGAGCACCCAGATCCCGATGCCGCGGTCGACGAGCCGGTGGAAGAACAGGTTCTGGCCGTCCGCCGTCCAGTTCGGCCAGCGGTCGTCCGCCGCCTCGGTGACGAGCGCGCGGCCCGTGCCGCTGCCGTCCAGGCGCTGCACCCAGATCACCGACCGGCCCTCGAAACTCCGCGAGAAGGCGACGATCGGATGCGCGCTCGACACCGACGGCTTGTAGTCCCACGCGCTGCCGTCGGTGATCTGCGTCGGCGTGGAACCGTTGAGCGGCAACACGGAGATGGCGCCGGCGCCGGTGTCGTAGGAGTGGGCGACCAGCGCGCGGCCGTCGGGCAGGTACGAGCAGGCGCCCGCCCGGCCCGGGGTCGCCGTCACCGGGCGCGGCCTGCCGCCCTTGGCCGGCACGACGTAGAAGTGCCGGTGCCCCCACGGCCCGCCGGCGTACGCGATCTGCGTTCCGTCGGGCGACCACTGCGGGTACTCCTCCTCGTGGTCGGCGAAGGTCAGCTGGCTGATCCGGCCGTCGCGCGACCGGTAGAGCCAGACCGCCTTGTGCCCGCCGCGGGACGAGGTGAAGGCGAGGCAGCTGGAGTCCGGTGACCACTGCGCCTCGATGTCGTCGCCCGCGCCGCGCGTGCCCTGGTGCCACTGGTCGGTCGCGATCTCGTAGAACCACAGGTTCAGCGACCCGGCCCGGCGCGACGACGCCACGAACCGCGCGCCGTCGGGGGAGATCGCCCCGTCGCCCGCCCCCGCCGGATCCTGGGTGAGCCGTCGCAGCCGGAACTCGGGTCCACGAGAACGCATGGGTGGCAGGTATCCGCTCACGTGTTCTTCCATCGGCTTCTCTCCCCGATTGTCGAATGCGCACGACCGACAACAGGGACACTAAGTTTGATCAGCTCCTGCTCCTTCTCCTCCCTTGCGGGGAAACCGGCAGAAATCGAGCAAGCCAGAAGACGGCCACGAGGTCCGGGGCTGCTGGAATGGGTTCACAGCAACAGAGGAGAAGTCGTCACCCTCTGCGGATGACTAGAACAGACACCGAGGAAGAGCAGTCCGTCGCTACGGTCGGTCGGCTGGCGACGCTATTGATCGGAGAGTTGATTGTGACTGAGATCCAGGATTTCGGCAGGCAGCTGAGCGAATTCGCGCGCGGCCTCCTCGGCAGTTCCGGTTCGAGCGAGGGCGACGTTTTCGAGGCGGACGAGGCCGCCGAGCTCGAGGTGCGCGGATTCTTGGCCGATTTGCAGGTGGCCTATTCGCGCGGCGACATCGACTACATTCTCAACACGATCGCCGACGACTTCACCACCTACGAGCTGATCGCGGTGAACGGCGTTCCGCTGAAGATCACCGGTCGCGAGAACATGCGTGAGTACCTCACCACGCTGTTCCCCACGAGCACCGACAGCCAGATCAAGACGATCTTCGCGACGCAGGCGGTCGCGACGAAGACCCTCGGCCTCGTGAACGAGGAGGGCGACGTCATCATCACGCGCGCCGACCACAAGGAGCACCAGCCGCTGTACTCCAGCGCGCTCGCGGTGAAGACGGCCGACGGCTGGAAGTGGCGCCACTGGCACATGTCCGAGGCCGGCCCGCGCTTCCGGGTGAACCTGGGCGGTCAGCCGATCGACGACAACGGCCGCGTCATCCCCGGTGCCCGCGTCGTCGTGGAGAACGGCCTCGGCCGCGTCGTGATCGACGGTCAGCAGGGTGGTGGCGGCGCTCCGCGCGACTAGGACCGTTCGCGGCGAACGGCCAGATAGGACGAGAACATGAGCCCACCCGTCGATCGGACGTCCAAGTCCGATGTGGACGCCTTGCCGGTGATGCACGTCAGCAACGGCGAGGAGAACCTCTACCCGAACTACCTCGGCAGCTACAGCAAGGCGTTGTCGCACAACGAGTTCGGCGAGGTCGACCCCGCGGCGTACCGCGCCTACCTGCGCGCGCTCACCAGCGAGGACCCCGAACAGATCGATCGCATCACGCTCGCCGAGGGTCGTCCGCTGACGAACCCGCAGGCGGGGCTCGCGGTCGACGCGGTCGGGCCGCCGAGCAACAGCATGACGATCAGGCCCGCGCCCAGGATGGACTCTCCCGAGCTGTCCGCGGAGGCGACCGAGCTCTACTGGATGGCGCTGTGCAGGGACGTGCCCTTCACCAGGTTCGCGGACGACCGCCTCGTCGCGGCCGCCGCGGACGACCTGAGCAGGCTGTCGGACTACCGGGCGTCCAAGCGGAACGGCCGGATCGAGCCCGACCTCGTGTTCCGCGGCGAGACGCCGGGCGACCACGTGGGTCCGTTCATCTCCCAGTTCTTCTACCAGCCCGTCCAGTTCGGCACCTACGTGACCGAGCAGCGCCAGGACACGGTGCAGCCGAACAAGGACTACGTCACGACGTTCGAGACGTACGTCCGGATCCAGAACGGCTGGAACAGGTCGCTGGCGGCCAGTGAACGGGACCACGTCAACCGCCGGTACCTCGCCACGCCGAGGGACCTGACGCACTGGGTGCACTTCGACGCGGGTCCGACGCCGGCCCAGGCGTTCTTCAACGCCGGGCTGATCATGTACTACCAGAAGGTGCCGACGGACTCCGGGAACCCGTACCTGGACTCGAAGACGCAGCTGGGATTCAGCACGTTCGGCATCCCGCACCTGCTCTCGCTCGTGACCGAGGTCGCGAACAGGGCGCTGCGGGCCGCGTGGTTCCAGAAGTGGTACGTGCACCGCCGGCTGCGCCCGGAGGCGTTCTGCTCCAGGGTGCACAACCGGCTCACGGGCAGGCGGGCGTACGAGTTCCTGGACCGCGAGGTGCTGGAGTCGGACGCGGTGGACCGGATCTTCAGCAAGTTCGGATCCTACCTGCTGCCGCAGGCGTTCCCGGAGGGGTCGCCGACGCACCCGTCCTACGCGGCGGGGCACGCCACGGCGTCGGGCGCCTGCGCCACGATCCTCAAGGCGTGGTTCGAGGAGACGGCCCCGATGCCGAATCCCGTGCAGGCCAACGACAGCGGCACCGAGCTGGTGCGCTACACCGGCGCCGATGCGGACCGGCTGACCGTCGGGGGCGAGCTGAACAAGCTGGCCGCCAACATCGCGGTCGGCCGCAACATGGCGGGCGTGCACTGGCGCAGCGACTTCACGGAGTCGTTCAAGCTGGGCGAGAGCCTGGCGATCGAGCTGCTCCGCGAGCAGAAGTCGTGGTTCAACGAGCAGCACCGCTTCTCGGTCACCCGTTTCGACGGCACCACGGTGACCATCTGATCCCGCAGCGGATCTGACCCCGGCGGCAGGCGTGGCGCGGCCCGACCCGCGCCGCGTCTGCCGCCGCCCGCTGTTCTTCCCACCCAACCCCCTGCAGGACGGTGACCCGCGATGACAACGACGCCCGCCGACACGACCCGACCGTCGCCCAGCCATCGGCTCGCGGCACGGCCGCCGGACAAGCGGCTGATGGCGTTGCGCCGCTTCGCCATGTCGATCACCGCCTTCAACGTCATCGGCCACCTGGTGCTCGGCTTCGAGCAGTCGCCGATCACGCCGATCGTCACGGTGCTCGTGGCCTACTCGGTCGACCTGCTGCTCGAGACGCTGGACGCGCGCGCCCACGGCCGCACGCCCGGCTACCGGGGCGGCCCGATGAAGCTGATGAACTTCCTGCTGCCCAGCCACATCGGCGGTCTCGCGGTCGCGATGCTCCTCTACGGCAACACCTCGCTGTGGCCCTACATCTTCGCGGTGACCGCCGGCGTGAGCACCAAGTACCTGCTGCGGTTGCGGGTGAAGGGGAAGAAGCGGCACTTCCTGAACCCGTCCAACGCGGGCATCGCGCTCACGCTGGTGCTGTTCCCGTGGGTGGGGATCGCGCCGCCGTACCACTTCACCAACGAACCGACCGGCGCGATCGACTGGATCCTGCCGCTCGCGATCCTCGGCGCCGGCACGATGATCAACGCCAAGCTGACCGGCAAGCTGCCGCTCATCATGGGCTGGGTCGGCGGGTTCGCCCTGCAGGCGTTCCTGCGCTGGGCCATCTTCGACCACGCGTTCCTCGCGGCGCTGCTGCCGATGACGGGGCTGGCGTTCGTCATCTTCACCAACTACATGATCACCGACCCCGGCAGCACGCCGGTGAGCAAGCGGAACCAGGCGTTGTTCGGCGTGGCGACCGCGTTCACCTACGGCATCCTGGTGCTCAACGGGGTCGTCTTCGGGTTCTTCTTCGCCCTCGTGATCGTCTGCATCCTGCGCGGCGGCGTCCTGGTCGTGTCCGAACTGCGGAACCGGAACGAGGAAAGGGTCGCGCTCGCGGGCGTTGATGGGCGGTGAGCACACCGAGGATCGCCGTCGTCGGCATGGCCTGCCGGTACCCGGACGCGTCGTCGCCCGAGGAGCTGTGGCAGACCGTGCTCGGCCGGCGCAGGGCGTTCCGCGCCATCCCGCCCGAGCGGCTGGATCTCGCCGACTACGGCGGCGGACCGTCCGATGTGGACAAGACGGTCGTGCGCAGGGCCGCGGTGCTGCGGAACTGGTCGTTCGACCGGGCGGGCTTCCGGGTCCCCGGTGCGCTCTACCGCGCCGTGGACCCGACGCACTGGCTCGCGCTGGACACCGCCGAGGCCGCCCTGGCGGACGCGGGAGTCCCGCACGGCGAGGGCGTCGACCGCGACCGCACCGGCGTGTTCATCGGCAACTCGCTCGCGGGCGAGTTCAGCCGGGCGGCCCTGCTGCGGTTGCGCTGGCCGTCACTGCGGCACGTCGTGGGCGCGGCGCTGGAGGAGCAGGGGATCGCGGGGGACACCGCGGCGAGGGTCCTCGCCACGGCCGAACGCGTGCTGAAGGAACCGTTTCCCACGCCCGACGACGAGATGCTCGCCGGCGGGCTGAGCAACACCATCGCCGGCCGGGTGTGCAACCACTTCGACTTCCACGGGGCGGGCTACACCGTCGACGGCGCGTGCTCGTCGAGCCTGCTCGCGGTGATCACGGCGTGCGAGGCGCTGGCCCGCGGTGAACTGAGCTTCGCCCTCGCGGGCGGGGTCGACCTGTCGCTGGACCCGTTCGAGCTGATCGGGTTCGCGCGGGTCGGTGCGCTGGCGGCCGGCGACATGCGGGTCTACGACGCCAACCCGACCGGGTTCCTGCCCGGTGAGGGATGCGGGATCGTGGCGCTGATGCGCGCCGAGGAGGCGGAAGCCCGGGGACTGCGCGTCTACGCGCACCTCGTGGGCTGGGGGATGTCCTCCGACGGCGCCGGTGGCGTCACGAGGCCGGCGGTCGGGGGTCAGACGAGGGCACTGCGCAGGGCCTACGCCCGCGCGGGTCTGCTCCCGGCCGCCGCCGGACTGATCGAGGGCCACGGCACCGGCACCGCGGTCGGTGACCAGGTCGAGTTGGAGGCGTTGCTCGCGGTGCGCGGCTTCAGCTCACCGGTCGCGGCGCTGGGCAGCGTCAAGGCGAACATCGGGCACACCAAGGCGGCGGCCGGGGTCGCGGGACTGATCAAGGCCGCGCTCGCCGTGTCGCACCGGGTGATCCCGCCGATGACCGGTGTGCGCGAGCCGCACCCGTTGCTCGCTGCGGCGGGCGCCGGGCTGCGGCTGCCGGGCGAACCCGAGCCGTGGACGCACCGCAACCCGGTCGCGGGCGTGTCGTCGGCGGGGTTCGGCGGCATCAACACGCACGTCGTGCTCGACGCGGGGGTGCGCACGGCGATCACCCGGAGTGTGCCGCGCCGGCTCGTGCCGGTGCCGCCCGAACCCGTCGTGACGCTGCCGGACGCGGCCCGACGGTGGGCGGCGCCGCTGCCGGAGTGGGAACCCTTCCTGATCACCGCGGACGACCTCGCCGATCTCGACGAACGGCTCGGCGTGCTGAGCGAGCGCTGCCCGGCGATGAGCGAGGCCGAGCTGCACGACCTCGCCGCCACGCTGACCGCGCGGCACGATCCACGCGCCGCCGTGCGGTGCGTGCTCGTCGCGGCGGACCCCGCCGGACTCGCGGCCGCCGCCACGGCCGCGCGCAAGAGGTTGCCGGGCTGGGACACCGCGCTGCTGGTCGACGAACCGGCGGGGGTCGTGCTGGGCAGGGGGTCCGGCGTCCGCGTCGGCCTGCTGCTGCCCGGTCAGGCCGCCCCCGTGCGCGCCACGCTCGGCCTGCCCGGCGCGCTGCTGCCGACCCCACCGTCCACTCCGGACGGACTGGTCGACGGCGCCGCGGACACCGCGATCGCGCAGCCGGCCGTGGTCTGGCAGTCCCTCACCGGACTCGCGTGGCTGCGGCACCTCGGGTGCCATCCCGTCGCGGCGCTGGGGCACAGCCTCGGCGAACTGACCGCTCTGGCGTGGGCCGGCGCCCTCACCGACGAGCAGGTCCTCGACCTGGCCGCCCGGCGCGGCAGGCTGATGGCGGACCTCGGCACCAGCGGCACCGGGATGGTCTCGGTCGCCGGGCCCACCGGCATCGCGCTCGACCTCGCCGAGAGCACGGAGGCCGTGCTGGCGGCCGAGAACGGGCCGGAGGCGACGGTGCTCGCCGGTCCGCTGAACGCGCTCGACGTCGTGGCCTTGAGGGCCGAGGCGGCCGGCGTGCGCGTGGCGCGGCTGCCGGTGTCGCACGGGTTCCACAGCGCGGCGATGTCCGCCGTGGCGGGACCGTGGCGCGATCACCTGCGGGACGTGGAGATCGCGGTGCCGGACAAGCCCGTCTTCTCCACGGTGACCGGCGCGCGGCTCGGGCCGTTCGACGACATCGGCGCGTTGCTGGTGGATCAGCTGACCGAACCGGTGCGGTTCCTGGAGGCCGTCCGCGACCTGGCTGCGCGGTGCGACCTGCTGGTGGAGGCGGGGCCGGGCACGATGCTCGCCACCCTGGCCGCCCCTGTCGGGATTCCCGCCGTGAGCCTGGACTGCGGCGGGTCCGCGCGGCGCACCGCGTTCGCCTCGGCCGCGCTCTTCGCGTCCGCGACCGCCAAACCGCAGGCCTGGTTCGGCGACCGCGCCCATCGCGTGGTCGATCTCGGCACGCCGCTGGAGTTCCTGACGAACCCCTGCGAGCTGTTGCCCAAGAACGGTGTGCCGCAGGCGGTTCTGCCTCCGGTGGAGCAGCCGCAGACCGTGGTGACGCCGGCCGAGGAGGGCACCGACCTGCTCACGGCCGTGCGCGAGTACCTGGCGGAGGAGCTCGAACTGCCGGTGTCGGCGATCACCGACGACACGATGCTGCTGTCCGACCTGCACGTGAACTCGTTGCAGGTGGTCAGGATCGTCACGGAGATCGCCGCACGGCACGGGCGGCAGCTGGTGCTGGACGAGTCGCTCGACGGCGTCACCGTCGGCGGACTGGCCCGCCGGTTGCAGGAGCTGCCCGACGGTGGCGCCGGCGAACCGGCGGAGCTGAGCGGCGTGCGGCCGTGGGTGGGCCTGTTCGGCCACCACTGGCAGCCGCTCGGTCCCCAGGACGACCGCCAGGCCTCGCACGACCCAGCCGAGCTGGCGGTGGACCTGCCGGACACCGCGGGGACGCATGAGATCGCCGAGCTGCTCCGGTCCGTCGCGGCTCATGCGCCACGACGGCTGGTGCTCACGCACACCGGGCACCCGGCCGCCGCGGCGGTGGGTCGCGCGGTGTCGGCCGAGCTGCCCGCGTGCTCCGTGACGGTCGTCGACGCGCCGCCGGGGGAGAACGCCTCGGCCGTGAGCGCGGCGGCGTCGTTCCGGCCCCCCAACGGGTACGCGGAGCTCCGCGTGCGCGAAGGCGTGGTCGAACGGGTGGTCACGCGGCCCCACCTCGGGTCGCCCGCGGCGGCCGCGTTGCCGCTCGGACCGGGAGACGTGTGCCTGGTGACCGGTGGCGCCACCGGCATCACCGCGCGTTGTGCCGCCGCGCTCGCCGGGGAGTCGGGCGCGCAGCTGGTCGTGCTGGGCAGGCGCCCCGCCGACGACCCGGACGTGGCCGCAGAGGTGGCGTCGCTCGGCGCCGACTACCTCAGCTGCGACCTCACCGACCCCGCCGCCGTGCGCGCGGCGGTGCGCGAGGCCGCGAAGTTCGGGCCGGTGCGCGGACTTCTGCACGGCGCGGGCGTCAACCGGCCGCGCCGTCTCGCCGAGGTGACGGACGAAGGGCTGGCCGCGACCGTCGCGCCGAAGGTCGACGGGTTGCTGGAGCTGCTCGACGCCGTCGGTGAGGACCTGCGGCTCGTCGTCGGCTTCGGGTCGATCATCGGCAGGCAGGGGCTCGCCGGGCAGTCCGAGTACTGCGTCGCGAACGACTGGATGCGCGTCGAGCTGGAGCGGTGGGCGCGCCGGAACCCCCGGTGCCGCACGCACCTGCTGGAGTGGTCGGCGTGGACCGGCATCGGCATGGCGGACCGGATGAAGGTCACCACCCAGCTGCGTCGGCTGGGGCTCGCGCTGATCGAACCGGAGCAGGGCGTGACCGCGATGCTCGACGCGCTGACCGATCCGTCGGCGCCGGTCACGGTGCTCGTCACGGGCCGCTTCCCGGCGTCCGCGACGCTGCGGGTCGACCCCGAGCACCACCCGTCGCCCGCCGGTCTGCGGTTCGCCGAGCAGCTGCCGAGCTGGGTGCCCGGCGTGGAGACGATCGCCGAGGCGACCCTCAACACCGGCACCGACCCGTACCTGAGCGAGCACCGGGTGTCCGGCGTGCTGGTGCTGCCCGCGGTGCTGGGGGCCGAGGCGATGGCCCAGGTCGCGGCGTTGACGACCGGGCCACGGGGCTCGTGGACGTTCCGCGACCTGGAGCTGCGCCGGCCGGTGACCGTCGGCGAACGCACCGACCGCGTCATCCGGGTGGCCGCGCTGGCTCGTCGTGACCGGCAGGTCGACCTGACCGTGCGCCAGGACGGCGACGGCTTCGGCACCGACCACCTGAGCGCCTCGGTGGTCCCGTCCGTGCCGCCACCGGCTCGCCGAGAACCTGTCGAGGCACCTGCTGTCGGACCCGTTCACCACGCCTACGGTTCCGTGTTGTTCCACAGTGGACGGTTCCGGCGGGTGGTGCGCTACGACCGGCTGTCGGCGTTCACCGTCACGGCCTGGGTGCACGCCCGCGAGGACACGTGGTTCGCGTCGTACCACGGCTCACGGCTGTTGCTCGGCGATCCCGCCGCGCACGACGCCACCATCCACGCGCTGCTGCCGTGCGTGCCGCACAAGCGAGCGTTGCCGGTGTCGGTGCAGGAGCTCAACGTGTGGCGCAGGCCGGAGGGCGTGCTCCAGGCGCGGGCCGTCGAACGGTGGCACTCGGCCGAGGAGTTCCTGTTCGACGTCGACCTCGTGCAGCCGGACGGGCTGCCGGTCGCGCGCTGGACGGGACTGCGGCTGAAGGTGGTGGGGGACAACGACCTCCCCGACCCGATGCCGTTCGACCACTTCGGCCCGTGGCTGAGCCGCCGGCTGGTCGAGTGCGGCTGGGCGTACCGGGTCGAGCTGTGGGGCGGGCTGGAGTTCGACGCGGACGTGCCGGTCGGCCTGCACTTCGCACTGGCGGACGAGGATCCCGCACTTGCCGCGGAGCTGGCGCTGGGGGCGGCCGGGCCGGTGGAGTTCGACGAGGTGACCGACGACGGGCTGATGTCCGGGACCGTGCGCGGCATCCGGGTCGTCGTCGCCAGGCGGATGACCGACGCCGGGCCGGTGACCGCGGCGCTTGCGATGGGGGAGCGGCATGCCTGAGCATTACGTCCACCGGCACGTGGTGACGCTGGACGAGACGAACCTGGTGGGCAACGTCTACTTCGCGCACTACCTGCGGTGGCAGGGGCATTGCCGCGAGCACTTCCTGGCCGACCACGCGCCCGGCGTGCTGCGCCGCCTCACCTCGGGCGAGCTGGCGATGGTGACGGTGTCCTGCCGGATGGACTACTTCGCGGAGTGCTTCGCGCTGGAGGAGATCGAGGTCCTGATGTCGCTGTCGAGCGCCGGTGGCAACCGGATCGTCATGGACTACGAGTTCCGGCGCGACGGCGCGGTCGTCGCCCGGGGTGCGCAGACCGTCGCCTGCATGCGGCGCACGGACGACGGGGTGGCACCCGTCGAGGTGCCCGCCGAGCTGGCGTCGGCTCTGACGGCGTACGCACGCTAGTATGACTAATAGTCATACTTCGGGGAGGCTGCATGGCTCGGCGGATCGTCAAGGAGGTCGAGGTCGAGGCCCCGCTGGAACAGGTGTGGCAGGCGATCTCCAGCGGTCCGGGCTTCGCGACCTGGTACGTGCCGCACGCGATCGAACCGACGCCGGGCGGGCTCGTCCGCACCGACTTCGGTCCTGCGGGCGTGCGGGAGGGCGTCGTGCTGGACGCCACCCCGCCGCAGCGCCTGGTGTACGGCGGGTTCGGTGAGCCGGAGGACCCGGTCTACTGCTACGAGTTCCTGCTCGCCGCCCAGGGTGGGCACACGTCGTTCCGGTTGGTGCAGAACGGTTTCCTCGACGGCGAGAAGTGGGACCAGGAGTACGACGCGCTGGACGCGGGCTGGGACCTGTTCCTGCACAACCTGATCCTCTACCAACGCCACTTCGCCGGGCTGCCGGCGTCGCTCGCGATGGCCATGACCCGGTCGGCGGGCGGCGAGGAGTGGGGACGGCTGCTGGCGGCGTTGCGGGTGCCGGAGCGGTGCGCGGTCGGCGACCGGGTGGTGATCAACGTGCCCGGCGTCGACCTGGTGGAGGGCGTCGTCGATTTTCTGAACCCCGGCAGGCATCTGGGGGTGCGGACGGCGTGCGGGTTGCACCGGTTCAGTGCCGAGGGGGTGGAGCTGTGCGGGGTGAGCGTCTACCAGTACCGGTACGGGACGCCGTTGCCGCCGGACGCCGCCGCGTGCTGGCAACGGTGGTTGGACGCGAGGTTCGCCTGACCGCCGGTGCCGGGGTCAGTCCGCGTCCGCCGGCAGCGTGCGGCGGCGGGCCGGTCGCACGCTCGGGTGCACCGCGACCACCATCCGGTGCAGCCGCCCACCTGCGGCGTCCTCGTCGTGGTACTTGGCCGCCAGCGCCGTCACCGCGGCCGACAGCTCCGTGGCGAACTGGGTCCGCGCGGCCGCCGAGGCGAAGCGGATCTCGCCGTCCAGTGCGAACGTCGCCACCTTCTTGCCCGCGCGCCGTGACCCCACGAGCAGTTCGCCCAGGTCGCGCATCAGCTGGGCGGTCACCGCGAGCAGCCAGCCGAGGGAGCGCCGGTCCGGGCTGTGCCTCGGGTCGGGCTGCACCTGCTCGAACACGTCCGGCGAGATGACGTACGAGCTCGACGCCTGGAGGAACCGCTCGGTGGTGTTGCGGACCCTGCGCTCGGCGACGAGCTCGATCAGGCCGTGCTCCTCCAGCGTCCGCAGGTGGTAGTTGATCTTCTGGCGCGGGATGCCGAGCAGCGGTTCGAGGGTGGTGGCGGACTCGGGCGTGGCCAGTTCCGCGAGCAGCCGCAGGCGGATCGGGTCGAGGGCGATCCGCGCGGTGCCCGCGTCCCGGATGACTTCGATCTCTTTCACGAGGCGCTCCCCACCTGATCGGACAACTTCGCCTTTATATACGACCCGGGTCCGAGAGTGAGGGAGCCGCCGTCGGGGGGAGACGGCGGCTCCGCGCGGGTCGCGGCTCAGCGGGCGCTGCGAGGGGTGAGCGCCTTGCCTGCCACGACGAGTCCCGCGGCGACCAGCACGATGTCCTTCAGGACGTACTGGCCGGTCAGGTTGGGCGTGAACGTGTCCGAGTAGAAGAGTTCGCCGGGCATCAGGACGAGCGGCGAGAGGATGCCGGTCAACGCGATCCCGAGGACCGCGAGGCCCGTCCTGCGCAGCCTGCCCGTGATGAGCGACAGGCCGATGAACGTCTCCATCGCCGCCACCAGCACCACCGCCGCGCGGCCCGGTACCAGGCCGAACGTCAGCATCTCCACCGTCGTGCCCGCGATGTGCTCGGCGGGGCTCAGGCCGGGGAAGAACTTCAGCGCGCCGAACGCGAGGAACACCAGGCCGAGGCTCAGGCGCAGCAACGAGACGCTGTGGCGCGAGAGCCAGTGGCCGGCGAGGTCGACGGCGCGGACGGTGGTGCGACCGGTGGCGCGCAACGGTCGCGTGGTGACGGCGATGCTCATGGGTGCTCCCCCTGGGGCGGAATCGGCTCTGCACCCAAGGTGACAGCCACGAATGAAGCTGTCAATACAAAACTTTTTGTCCCATGAGACCCGTTGGGCCGCAACGGATCAAGCGTGAAGATCCAGTTGCTCGGCCATGCTCAGCGCGTCGTAGTAGACCGTGCAGCTGACGATCCGGCGGTCGTGGAACCGCAGCACCTCGCAGCCCCGCACGTCGAGGCGGCGCCCGGTCGCGGGGTAGGTCGTGCCGTCCGGCATCGTGAGCGTGCCGGTGTGCGTGCCGTGGTTGCGGACCTCCGCCACCACGACGTTCTCGTCCTGGTGCAGCGCCATCACCTCGGCCACCGCGTCCGGCAGTCCCTCCCTGCTGCGGCGCATCCAGTCGCGGAAACCGTCGTGCCCGCGGATGGTCTCGCCGGTGGCCATGTCGGTGAGCTCGTAGTCCTCCGCGAGGAGCGTGACCACGCCCTCCACGTCGTTCTCGGTGAAGAGCCGGTACATCAAGCGCGCGGTGTGCGCGTTGGCCTGGGCTGTTGTCATGGCGGGATTCCCGTCTGCCGCACTGCGTTCCCCTTCCGGTCTACCTCCCGCGCGGCGAGGCGTCCTTCTCGCAAGTTGCCGCATCTCGCGGCGCGGTCGAGAACCGCTGGAGAACCGACGCAGCATGGAGTTGACGACGGGAGGTGCCTGCGATGGCAGACAAGGTGTTCGTGAAGGCGATGGTGTTCGCCCCCGCGCCGGCGGTGTACCGGGCGATGACCAACGGGCCGTCCCTGAGCACGTGGTTCGCCGAGCACGTCGACGTCCGGCTGGACGACGGCCGGTTCGAGTTCTGGGGGAGGCACACGCCGTTCGGTGACGCGCCGCGGCAGACGAACGTGGCGGCGGCGCCGGGGCGGCTGAGGTTCGACTGGGAGATCGAGGGACTGCCCACGGCCGTCGAGATGGCGGTGCGGCGGACGGGCAGCGGCGACACCACGGTGTCGGTGGTGCACGAGCCGGTGCCGTTCTGGGGTTTCGACAAGGCGAGCATGAACGACTTCTGGGGTATCGCGGTCGGCAACCTCGCCAACTTCACCGAGGGGCGCACGCTCGCTCCCCGCCCCGACTACACGGTCGAGTGCGGGGAGACGGCGTTCGCGTCGATCGTGATCGACACCAGCGCGGACGTGGTGTTCGCCGCGCTGCTCGACCCGCTCGCGATCGACCGGTGGCTGCCCTCGGAGTCGGTGGTCGAGCCGTGGGAGGGCGGCCGGTACGAGTTCGGCTGGGACCACGGCCCGATGACCGTGGTCGACCTCGAAGCGCCGCACCGGCTCGCCTACACCTGGCACAACGAGGGCTGGCCGGACACCCTGGTGAGCTGGGAGCTGACCGAGGAACCGGACGAGGGCACGCGGATCGACCTGCGGCACAGCGGTTTCGTGGACGGCAGGCCGTCCGACGGCTACCGGCTCGGCTGGCAGAACCTGCTGATCAGCCTGCAGCGCATGCTGGAGATCGGGGAGCGGTGGCAGGCGCCGCAGTGGCGCCACCGCTGATCACTCCCGCAGCCAGCCGAACTCGGCCGCCATCGCCCGCAGGGTCGTGTCGATGTTGTGCAGCAACACCCCGCGCCGGAACTCGTAGAGCGACTCGGCGTGGTCCGGCTCCGTCTCCATGGCGGTGACGAGGTGGCTGCCGCCGGCCCCGTGGTGGAACGACTGCGTGATCAGCGTTCCGCCACCGGGCCGGTCGGTCAGCTCGTACCGCCAGGTGGAGGACGGCAGCGACGGGTCGTGCAGGCCGACGACGATCCAGGAGAACGTTCTCGGCTGCCGCACCTCGATCACCTCGCACGTCACGTCCCACTCCCACGAGCCGGCCTGGTTGCGGGCGAAGAACTTCGTGCCCGGCGCGGCGGCGGTCGCCCCGTCGAGCCACTCGACGTGCACGCATTCGGGACTCCACCGGGGGACTCTCGTCGGATCTGTCACAGCGTCGAACACCTCGTTCGCCGGAGCGTCGACTTCCAGTTCGACGGTCAGGGCGAGGGCGGTCACGTCCACGGCGCTTACCTCCGGTCGATGGATCACCTTGCAGGCTAACGCAAACACGATCCGCGCAACCTGGAACAAGTGTTGTCCTGTCGTGGGGTCCTATAACCGTAGTCATGTTCCAGAGCGTTCAGGTGGTCCTGCGCGCGATCGCCGTGATGTCGATTTTCCTGTGGCACTTGGCTTTCGCGCTTCCGTCGATCCTGCGGCGCGACTACTCCGGCCGGGCCCGCCGGCTGGTGGTCGCGCTCGGTCCCGCGTTCGTGAAGGGCGCGCAGTTGCTGAGCACTCGGCGGGACGTGCTGCCCGCCGAGTGGTGCGAATCCTTGGCGGACTTGCACGATCGCGTGCCGCCTATGCCACTTCGCTTGGCACGAAGAACGTTGCGCCAAGCCTACGGAGGTGAACCACCGTTCACCGTTGACTGGGACTCGGTGCGCAGCGGCAGCATCGCGTGCGTGTACCGGGCCACGCTCGACGGCCGTGCGGTGGCGGTCAAGGTGCGCAGACCTCGTGTGCGCCAACTGATCCAGCGGGACTTCGCGATCATGCGCGCCGGTGCGTCCGTGATGTCGAGGCTGCCGTGGTTCCGCGGGCTGCCCGCGGTCGCGGTGCTGCGCCAGATCGGGGACGCCGTGGCGGCGCAGGCCGACTTCGAGGCGGAGGCGGAGGCGCTCGCGGAACTGCGGTCGCTGCTCGCCGACGTCGGCTACCTGCACATCCCCGAGCCGGTGCCCGAACTGGGCGCGGACGGCGTGCTGGTGATGGAGTTCGTCGACGGGCTGGTCCCGCTGGTGGCCGCGGAGACGCCGGCGGAGCGACGGTCGGAGCTCGCGCGCCGCGTGCTGTTCTGCGTCTACCGCATGCTCTTCCTGGACGGGCTGGTGCACTGCGACATGCACCCCGGCAACCTCTACCTGGGCCGCGACGGCCGGATCGTGTTGCTGGACGCGGGGTTCGTGGTGCGGCTGGAACCGCGGGTGCGGCGGCTCTTCGCCGAGTTCTTCATGCACATGGCGCGCGGCGACGGGCCGCACTGCGCGGAGATCCTCCAGGAGAGCGCCGAGGGGATCGCCGAGTGGGCTGACGTGGCCGCGTTCCGGCGGGGCACGATCGCGTTGATCGAGGAGTCGAGCGGGCGCAACGCCCGTGACTTCAGCCTGGTCCGGTTCGCCACGCGGCTGTTCGACCTGCAGCGCGTCAACGGGTTGTTCGCGGCGCCCGAGTTCATCTTCCCGTTGCTGGCCCTGCTCGTGCTGGAGGGCCGGATCAACGAGCTCGACGAGGAGGTCGACTTCCAGGCCGAGTCGATCCCCGTGCTGACGAAAGCCGTCATGTCCGGCCTGCTCAACAACGGTTCGCGGGTGCGGGGCTGACGGCCCTTCCCCTCCTCGACAGGAGCAGAGCATGCAACCGACCTACCTCCCCGATCCGGCGTTGCGCAACAGAGGCCGGCTGGTCGCCTGGAGCACGCTGGCGGGGTTCGTGCTGACGGTGATCTGGTCCGCGCCGTTCGTCGACCGGGTCATCGGCGACAGCGTGGCGAACGCGATGCTGGGCCACGACGCGAAGGCCACGCCGCTCGACGGGGTGGTCGCGGGCGTGCTGTTCGCGTTCGTCACCGGGCTGGCCGGGTCGTTCACCGCGTGCAACATCGCGGTGTTCGGCGTGGTGACGCCGCTGGTGGACCAGGGGCGGGAACGGCCGCGCTGGAGCGACTCGCTGCGCGCGTTGTGGTGGATCTGCGTTGGCGCCGTGGGGATCTCCGCGGTTTACGGCGCGGTGGTCGCGATCGTGGGCACGTCGATGCCGCAGTTCTCGACGGCCGCGTCGGTCGCCGGGGTGCTGAGCCCGCGCCAGGTCCAGTCGATGATCGTGTTCGGCCTGATCGGCGTCGCGTTCATCTACCTCGGGCTGGCGGCGCTGCGGCTGGTGCCGGACCCGTTCGCGCGGATCCGGCAGCGGCATCCGGCCGTACCGCTGGTGGTGATGGGCGTGCTGATCGGGGCGTTGCTGATCGGGCGGCCGTTCCCGCTGTTCCGGATGATGTTCCGGCACGCGGCGGAGAGCGGGAACGTGTTCTACGGCGTCTCGGCGTTCGTGTTGCAGTCGTTGGGGAACCTGGTGATCGCCGGTGTGGTGTTCCTGGTGCTGGCGCACGGCACGGGTGGCCGGTTCCAGCGCTGGCTCGCCCGCAAGCCCGGTCGCACCGCCCGGATCACGGCGTCGGCGTTCCTGGTGTTCGGCGTGTTCACCTTGCTGTACTGGGATCTGCGATCCCTCGGCAGGGCCGGGCTCATCTGGTACCCGGCGGTCGGGTGGTGACGTCCGTGCTCCGGGCCTGCGCGGGCGTAATGCTCGTGTCGTGGGCCGAGATGGCGTTGCGGGCGGGGCAGATCCACCTGTTCCACATCCCCGCCGGTGAGGCGCGCGGCCTGCTCGGCGTGGTGTTCCCGTGGCTGCTGTCGTTCGAGTGGACCTACCTCGGCCTGGCCGTGGTGGCCTGCCTGCTGCTCTCGGTTCCGTGATGTCCGGTCCCGGAATCCCGCAGGAGGCGTGCGCGCGGCTGTTCGAGGCGGCCCGGTTCGCGGAGTCGGCCTGGAACCGGCAACCGTGGCGGTTCGTCCTCGGCAGGTGCGCCGACCCGACCTACGAGACGCTGGCCGCGGCGCTCGCCGAGGCCAACCGCGCCAAGGCCGCGACGGCGGTGGCCCTGGTGCTGGCGACGGTCCGCACCACCGACGAGGCCGGCGAACGGATCCGCGGCACCGAGTACGAGCTGGGCCTGGCGGTGGGGGCGCTCACCGCCAGGGCCAGGGCCGAGGGCCTGCACGTCCGGCAGTACGGAGGCTTCGACCGTGCGGCCGTCCGGTCGGCCCTGCAGGTGCCGGACTCCCACGCACTCGTCACCGTGATCGGCCTGCGCTGGGCCCGCCCCGACCGCGGCCCGGCGACGAGAATGTCGTTGTCCGACCTCGTCTTCTCCGGCCGCTGGGGCACACCCGCTGATCTCGCAACCGGGAAGAGACGCTTCTCCGCCGAATCACGATACTGAGAAACAAGATCTTGATTCATCTGGCCGGGGAATGGCGTGCGATGGACTTTCTGCAGCTGGGCGGGCCCGTAGCGGCGGTGATCACGGCGTTGTTGAGCTTTCTGGCAGCGCGCCGGATGATCAGGCACGAAAGAGCCAAGGAAGACGTGCGGCACGCCGAACAACAACGCGAGGAATCCCAGAACCGCCAGCGCGCCGCCGACAACCTGGTCGACCAGGCCCGCGCCGCCGTCGCCTCGGAACGGGACCAGCTCCTCGGCCGCTGGCAGCAGACCCTCGACGAGGCGAACGAGGAACGGCGCCGCCTCGTCGAGGACCACCGCGTCGAGATCGAACGGGTGCGGCAGCAGGCGCGGTGGGAGATCGACCGGGTGCGGCGGGAGTCGGCGATGATCGTGACGCAGCTGCGGGCCCAGTTCGCGGAGCGGATCGACGAACGGGACCAGCCCCGCCGCGTCGAGTCCGGCCGCGAGCCGCGGCGGCTCGACCAGGGAGGGAAGCGGCGGGCGGGCGGCAGGGACCAGGGGTGAACGGCTCCGCTGCTGCGGCGCGGGCCGGGCGGCCCAGGCCCGTCAGGCCTGTTGCCCCGCCTCGCCCTCCAGCCGGTCCAGATCCGCGAGCACCGCGTCGATCGCCGTGATCTCCGCCGCGAAGTACGACGACCCCCACGTCGCCACCAGCGCCGGGTAGGGCAGGCGCTGGTCCAGTTCGGTGCGGAGCTCGGTGAGGCCGGACGACTGCTCGACGGCCCAGTCGCGGTACTCGGTGAGCACCTCGCGCAGGCGGGCGTGGTCGGTCTGGTGGCCGAAGAACAGGCGCAGCGCCACCGAGTGCTTCAGCAGGGGCGGGCCGACCGGGGCGTGGTCGAGCCACTCGCGGAACACCTTCAGGCCCGCCTCGGTGATGCGGTACAGGCGTTTGTCGGGGCGGCTCTTCTGCTCCTCGACGTGCACCTCGACCAGGTCGTGCTGCAGGAGTCTGCGCAGCTCCAGGTAGATCTGGCTCTGCGCGGGGCTCCAGTAGAAGTAGCGCATGTTCATGGCCCACTTGCGGAGGTCGTAGCCGGTGAGCTCCTGGCCGAACGACAGCAGGCCCAGCACCGCGTACGCCGTGGCGGGCAGCGCCGGGTCCTGGCTGGGCACTTCTTCCTGCGCCACGGTGTCTCCTGCGTCCTGACGTGCGGTGAACGGCTTCCGGACAGTCTGCCATCCCGCGCTGTGTCCTAAGCGGACGCGCGGGGCGGGCGGGTTTGGCAAGGCGGAACAAGCGCCCCGCGCGGGCACCGGGTTATCAATCGAGGTGAGCGAACCAGGACTACCCCGCGAGGAGAACCCCGATGACGCAACACCTGTTGGCGCGGCGCAGGAAGACCTCGGCGGCTGTGATCGTGTTCACGGCGGCGCTCACCTGTGCCTGCACGGTGGGAAAGGACAAACCGGACGCTCCGGCCACCACCGTGACCATCCCGACCGAGCCGGCGGGACAGCGGTTGTCCTTCGCCGCCGCGGGAACGAGTGCGGTGGGGGACAACCCGCGGGCGATCTCGGTCGCCGACTTCGACCGCGACGGGGTGCTCGACCTCGTCACCGCGAACCTCGGGCCCGGCGACGGCTCCGTGCTCTTCGGTGACGGCAAGGCGGGCTTCCGCGAGGTCGTGACGATTCCCTCCGGACCGGCCGCGCTGCGCAACGTCACGGCGGACGTCGACGCCGACGGCAACATCGACGTCGTCACCATCAACGTGAGCGACGAGACCGTGACCGTGCAACGGGGTGACGGCAGGGGCGGGTTCACCGCGCCGACCGTCCACACCGCGGGCGACGGTCCGTCCGGTGTGGTCGCCGCCGATCTCGACGGCAACGGCAGCCTCGACCTCGCCACCGCCAACTACGACGGCGACAACGTCAGCATCCTGCTCGCGGACGGCAACGGCGGGTTCGCCGAGCCGGTGCACCTGCCCGCGGGCAACGGTCCCGCGGACATCGCCGCCGCGGACTTCAACAACGACGGCAAGATCGACCTGGCGTCCGGCAACCACCACTCCGACGACGCGGGAATCCTGCTGGGCAACGGAGACGGCACGTTCGCGCCCGTCGTCTCCGCGAAGTCCGGCAACGGTCCACACGGGATCTTCAGCGCGGACTTCAACGGCGACGGCAACGCGGACCTCGCCACCCCCGACTACGAGGGCGACACCGTCTCGGTGCTGATCGGCGACGGCCGGGGCGGGTTCGCCGCGCCGCTCGTGCTGCCGGCGGGCGACGGGCCGACCGGCATCGCGGCCGCCGACCTCGACGGTGACGGCGACGTCGATCTCGCGTCCTCGAACTTCGAGTCCGACGACGTCTCCGTGTTCCAGGGCGACGGCAAGGGCGGGTTCGGTCCCGCCACGACCGTGCCCGCCGCCGACGGCACGATCAAGATCGTCGCGGCCGACCTCGACGGCGACGGGAAGATCGACCTGGCGACGGCGAACTCCCACGCCGACAACGTCGTGGTCCTGCGCAACACGACGGCGGGCTAGCCCCACGTGGTCACGCGTCCGGCCTGGTGGGTTCCCAGAGCTCGAACCAGTTGCCCTCCGGGTCGCACGCCCAGGCGAACCGCCCGTAGTCGTACTCCTCGATCTCGTCGCGCACCGGAGCTCCGGCGGAACGCAGCCGCGCCAGCAGGGCGTCCAGGTCGGTCACCCGGAAGTTGATCATCACCTGCTGGGCGGGGTTGTGGAAGTACTCCGTGTCGGACGGGAACGGGCCCCACACCGTCGGCCCGGCCTGCTGGTCCCACATCCGGGTCTGTTCCCCGGTGTCCTCGCCGTCACCGGGGCTGATCGGAATTCCGAGGTGGTCGCGGTACCAGCGGGCCTGCGCCCGCGGGTCCTTCGCCCGGAAGAACACGCCACCGATGCCCTGGACCAGGTCCACGTCGCCTCCTGAAGATCATGTCCGGCATGTCCGAAGAGTGCTGAATGTGTGACAAACAGTCATACCGATTGTATGATGTTTAGTCATATGCGGCCCAGTGGGGCGCGCGGTGTCCGGAGGGGTGAGCGGGCTCGTCGAGCCCGGCAGAGAGGCGATGATGACCGCAGCGATCGTGGCTCGGGAAGTCGTGAAGAGGTACTCGTCGGTGACGGCACTCGACGGCTTCGACCTCGAGGTCGCCGAGGGAACGGTGATGGGCCTGCTCGGCCCGAACGGAGCGGGCAAGACGACAGCGGTCAGGATCTTCGCCACCCTCATCGAGCCGGACAGCGGCCACGTCGAGGTCGCGGGGATCGACGTGCGGGCCAAGCCGCGCGCGGTGCGCGAGGTGATCGGCCTGTCCGGCCAGTACGCCGCGGTCGACGAACTGCTGACCGGCTACGAGAACCTGGAGCTGATCGGCAGGCTGCACCACCTCGGCAAGAAGGGCGCGAAGGCGCGGGCGGAGGAGCTGCTCGAGCAGTTCGGCCTGACCGAGGACGCGGGCAGGCGGCTGAAGGAGTACTCCGGCGGCATGCGCCGGCGGATCGACCTCGCGGGCGCCCTGGTGCGCCGGCCGAAGGTCCTCATCCTCGACGAACCGACGACGGGGCTCGACATCCGCGCCAGGGAGGCCACCTGGGACGCGATCGGGGAGCTGGTCGCGTCGGGCAGCACGTTGCTGCTCACGACCCAGTACCTGGAGGAGGCGGACCGGCTCGCGGACCGCATCGCCGTGCTCGACCACGGCAAGCTGATCGCGAACGGCACCTCGGACGAGCTCAAGGACCAGGTGGGCGGTCACCGGCTGGAAGTCGCGCTGAGCGACGCCGCCGACCTCGACCACGCCCGCACCGTGCTGGCGCCGATCGGGCACGGCGAACCCGTGGCCGACGTGGAGGAACGCCGTCTCGTCGTGCCGATCGCGGCCGCCGGCGGTGTGCTCGTGGAGGGCGTGCGCAGGCTCGACATGGCGGGCATCGAGGTCGTCGACGCGTCGGTGCGCAGGCCCACCCTGGACGACGTGTTCCTCGCCCTCACCGGGCACAAGGTGGACCAGCCCGAGCAGAACGGTCAGGGCGTCAAGGCCGAGGAAGCGAAGAACGAGGAGCCCGTTCGATGAGTGCGGTGGGACTCGCCGTCGGTGACGGCGTGGTGCTGGCGAAGCGGAACCTCACCAGGACGCTGCGCGTGCCCGACCTGATGATGTCGTCGCTGATCATGCCGATCATGTCGACGCTGTTGTTCGCCTACATCTTCGGCAGCGCCATCCAGGTGCCCGGGGTGTCGTACACGGAGTTCCTGCTCGTCGGCGTGTTCGTGCAGACGGTGGTGTTCAACTCGGTGATCACCGGCTCGGGGTTGGCCGAGGACATCCAGAAGGGCATCGTCGACCGGTTCCGGTCGTTGCCGATCTCGCCCTACTCCGTCCTCATCGGACGGACGATCAGCGACCTCGCCAACAACGTGCTGTCGATCGTCGTGATGGTCGCGACCGGACTGCTCGTCGGCTGGCGGGTCGACAGCTCGGTGGGGGAGGCGGCGGCCGGATTCCTGCTCCTGCTGGCGTTCGCGTACGCGCTGTCGTGGGTGCTCGCCGTGGTCGGGCTCTCGGTGCGGGCGCCGGAGGTCGTGACGAACGCCAGCTTCATGATCATCATGCCGTTGTGCTTCATCGCCAACACCTACGTGAGCCCCGAGGGCTTCCCGTCGGTGCTGCGGGTGATCGCCGAGTGGAACCCGGTGTCGGCGGTGACGCAGGCGGTGCGGGAGCTGTTCGGCAACACCAACCCCGACTTCCCGCCGGGAGCCGCGTGGCCGTTGCAGAACTCGATCCTCGCGTCGGTCCTCTGGATCGTCGTGATGCTGGTGGTGTTCGTGCCGTTCGCGACCAGCCGCTACCGCAAGGCCGTTGCCAGGTAGGGAATCCGGCCCTCCGCGCGCACCAGAACGACTGCGCGCGGAGGGCTTTCCTCCGGCTGGTGGTGTGGCTCGGAACGTTGCCGGGGGAATGCGCGGTCAGACGGGTGCGTCGTGGTGCCGCCCCCACGTCCTCGTACTGGTTGTACGGGGGCGTGGGGGCGGTGCCGCGAGGCGCCCTGCTGAGCGTGGATTACCTCGCCGACGTTCCGAGCCGCACCACTAGAACTTCAGGCCGAGCTGGGTCGCCACGGTCAGGAAGTCGTAGTACAGCGTGCCCTTGCTGATCCTCCCGTCGCGGAACTCGTAGAGCTCGCAGCTCAGGCCGCGGATCCGGTTGCCGGTCGGCGGGTGCTCTCCGCCGCCGGGCAACGGGAACGGCGCGGTGTGCGTGCCCTCGTTCACGACCTCGGCGACCGCGAAGTCGCCCTTGATCACGAGGGACTGGATCGTGGTCCTGGCGTCCGGCAAGGGGATCCGGTTCGCCACCTGGCGCTGCTTCCAGCCGGCCCGGCCGCGCACGACCTCGCCGGACGGCACGTCGAGGCCCTCGTAGTCCTCGGTGAGCAGCTCGCTCGCCGCGTCGAGCTCGTTCTCGTTGAACCTGTCGTACAACGCGCGCAGCGTCTCTTCGTTGCGGAGTTCGTTCGTCACGCCGGTGTCTCCGTCCCGACCCGCGAGCAGGCCGTGTGCAAAATCGCCGAGCTTTCGGCCGAATGATTCGATGTCGGTCATATCTCCCCGTTTCCAGGCAGGCTCACGACCCGTTCTACGGCCCGTGCCGCGCTCTTTCTTCTTACGGCGTGCGCAATGTGCTGGGAGCGCTCTTTGTGTTATGGCAAGCCAGAAAAAGCCTGGTCCACGCTCCGAAGCTGACACTGGAACTCGCAGCGGATCGAGTGCGAGGAGAAGTACATGGGCGTCGCAGCGCGTGTTTCCCGAAAAGTGTCGGTGTCACTGGTGGCGGTCGTGCTGGTCGCCGGCTGCACCACGAAGTCCGAGCAGCCGAACTCACCGCCGGGCAGCACCGTGCCGTTGCCACAGCCGACGGCGGTCGTGCCGCCGGCGGGCACCCCGGCGCCGGTGCCGCCGCCCGCCACGCAGGCGACGTTCGCCGCGGCCGCGCCGTTCAAGGCCGGTGACGCGGCGGCGGACATCCTCGCCGCGGACCTCAACGGCGACGGCGCTCTGGACCTGGCGACGCCCAACTACAACTCGAACGACGTGGCCGTGATCCTCGCCGACGGCAACGGCGGGTACGTGGCGCCGCTGATCCTCCCCGCGGGCCGCACCCCCAACGGCCTGGCCGCCGGTGACTTCAACTCCGACGGCAAGCAGGACCTGGTGGCGGCGAACCTCGGCTCCGACGACATCTCGCTCTACCTGGGCGACGGCACCGGGAAGTTCGGCGCGCCCACGACGTTCCCCGCCGGCGACGGCCCGGCCCGCGTCGTCGCGCGGGACCTCAACGGCGACGGCTTCCTCGACCTCGTCACGCCGAACCTCAACGGCGACGACGTGACGGTGCTGCTCGGCGACGGCAAGGGCGGGTTCGCCGGTCCCGCGCACCACCCGGCGGGCGACGGCGCGCTGCGACTGTCCGTTGTGGACCTCGACGGCGACGGGAAGCTCGACCTCGCGGTGTCGAACTACAACTCCGGCGACATCACCGTGCTCAAGGGCGACGGCGGTGGCCGGTTCGGCCCGCCCACGGCGTTCCGGGCAGGCGACACCTCGGCCGGTGCGGCGATCGCGGACTTCAACCAGGACGGCGCACTCGACGTCGTCAGCGCGTTGTACGAGGTCGACCAGATCGCCGTGCTGTTCGGCGACGGCAAGGGCGGCTTCGGCGGGCCCGTCGTGCTCGGCTCCGGCGAGCACCCGTCCGACACGGGCGTCGGCGACTTCAACGGCGACGGGTTCATGGACATCGTCGCGCCCAACTTCGACTCCGACGACGTCAGCCTGCTGCACGGCGACGGCAAGGGCGGCTTCTCCGCCCCGGTCAGCATCAAGGTGGGCGCCGGCGCGCCCGCGATCGTGGTCACCGACTTCAACGGTGACGGCAAGGCCGACTTCGCCACCGCGGACTCCCTCGCGGACACGGTGTCGGTCCTCCTCAACACCACCGGCGGCTGACGCCGGCCCCAGGGCTCTCTCGTCCCCCAGCCCGGGGCCTGGCCGCGGCCGCCGCACCAGAAGGGGTTCCCAGGCGAGGTGTCGTCACCCTCGGCTGGGAACCCCTGTTTCGCGTTGCTACGACGACCAGAGACCGACGTGGTTGCCGTCCGGGTCGCGGATGACGGCGCACAGGCCGTGCGCACCGCCGATGTTCATCAACGGCCGGTGCAGCGTCGCGCCCGCCGAGAGCGCCAGGTCGATCGTCGCCGGGATGTCGTCCACGTGCAGGTACAGCACGCTGGACTCGCGGCCGGCGGGCTCGTCCGGCGTGGCCGTGCGGGCGATGCCGCCGTTGCCGCTCTCGCCGTTCGCCGTCGTGATGACGAGGTAGCCGTCGAGGCTGTCGTCGGCGTCGCCGAGCGGGGCGAACGTCCACCCGAACACGGTGCCGTAGAACTCCGCCGCCTTGGGGACGTCGCGGACGTGGATCTCGAACCACGCCAGTGCTCCACGCGGAAGTGACATGGGGGATCTCCGTTCAAGATCGCTGTAGCAAAGAAGATCTATGTCGGAAGTTAGCTATCGAGCGAACGTTCTTTCGTTGACTCAGTATATGAAAAATAAGTAATCTTGGGTCCTCTGGACAGAGGAGTTCGCGGTGACCCAGCTCGCCGGACCACCCCTCCCCGTCGCGTGCTTCGACCCCTCGGCCGCCGAGGTCCAGCGCGACCCCTACCCCTACTACGACTGGCTCGTGCGCAACGACCCGGTCCATCGCGGCGTGAACGGCATCTGGTTCGTGTCGCGCTACGACGACGTGCGCGCCGTCCTCGGCGAGGATCGCCTGGTGCGCCAAGGCATCCGGGACTTCTGGTCGCAGCTGGTCGGGCCCGGTCCGCTCAGCGGCATCCTCAGCAGGACCGTGCTGTTCCAGGACGAGCCCGACCACACCCGGCTGCGCACGCTGATCATGCCCGCGTTCGCGCCGCGCGCCCTGCGCGTGCTGGAGACCGAGATCGACGGACTCGTCGCCGGTCTCGTCGATCCGTCGCGCGGCGAGCTCGACGTCATCAACGACCTCGCGTACCCGTTGGCACTGGGCGTGATCTCCCGCGTGCTCGGCCTGCCAGCCCAGGACCGGGATCGCCTGCGCGCGTGGTCGTTGCGCATCGGCCCGACGCTCGACCTCGCGACCGGCCCCGCCGAGATCGCCGACGGCCAGCAGGCGATGGCCGAGCTGACCGCGTACCTCACCGACCTGATCGAGCACGGCACGCCCACCGGCCTGCTCGGAATCCTCTGCGCGGACGGGGAGACCACGCGCGAGGAGATCATCGCGATGGTCGTCACGCTGATCTTCGCGGGCCACGAGACCGTCACCAACCAGATCGGCAACGGCGTGCTGGCGCTCGCCGCCCACCCCGAGCAGCTCGACCTCCTGCGCGCCCGGCCCGACCTCGTGCCCGGCGCCGTCGAGGAGATCCTCCGCTTCGACTCGTCCGTGCAGTCCAACAGCCGGCAGCTCGCCGAGGACCTGGAGCTGGGCGGGAAGACGGTGCGGCAGGGCGAGCTCGTGGTCGCGCTGATGGGCGCCGCCAACCGCGATCCCGCGCGGTTCGCCGAGCCCGGCCGGTTCGACGTCACGAGGACCGGCGTGCACCCGCTGTCGTTCGGCAGCGGGATGCGGCACTGCGTCGGCGCGGTGCTCGCGCGGTTCGAGCTGGTCGCGGCGTTCCGCGCGCTCGTGCGGCTGCCCGGCTGGCGGGTGCCCGATCCCGGCGCGCTGAAGTACCAGCGCAGCACGATGTTCCGCGGCGTGCTGTCCCTCCCACTCGCTTTCGAGACCCCGAGGAGCAAGCCATGACCACCGAGGCCTTACCCGACCGCTCCGACCCGTTGGTGGTGCCGGACAGCCAGCACCACGTGGGCCTGAGCATCCGCGGCCAGCTGACCGTGCTGTTCTCCGACGGTGAGACGCTCGACTGCGCCGACGTGAAGGGCCTGAGCGCGGTGCGCAGCTCGCAGGACGTCACGACGCTGCCCGACGGACGGCCGCGCATCGCCGTGACCCGCCTGATGACCCACTTCCACTCCAACGAGACGGGCCTGCTGATCCAGCAGAACCCCGCCCGCCCCAACCTGGGGATCCTGACCGGGCTGGAGCCCGGCGGAGTGGAGGCGCTGCTTCCCGCGGACGTCGTCTTCGAGCAGTACCTGATCATCAGCCTGCGCGGCTCGCTCTACCTCAACCTCGACCCGCTCGTCATGGAGGCCAAGGGGATCACGACGTTCCCGCCCGTCGGCACGACCTTCCTGTCGCGCACGCCGACGACGTTCTACGACGTGACCGAGCTCGACGGCGGCCTGCACGCGACCTCGGCGGGGGACGCGAAGCCGCGGCTCGCGCTGGCGTCGACGAGCGTGTGCGGCAGCCACGTGACCCACGAGATCCCCTCCGGCTGACCATGCGCGTCGCGGTCGTCCTGCGGGCCTGCGAGGTCCTGGCACTGGTCACGGCGACGGGCGTCCGCGCGCTCTTCTCGCGCCGGCGCGCGGACCTGCTGGCGGACGTGGTCGTGCGGCTCGGCCCGACGTTCCTCAAGGTGGCGCAACTGCTCTCCACCAGGGTGGACGTGGTGCCCGTGGAGGTGTGCCGCGCACTGTCCCACGTGTACGACGATCTTCCTGTCGTGCCGGTGAGCGTTGCGGTGCCGAGGTTCCCGGAGCGGCTGCGCGCGGATCTCGTGGCGGTGGAACCGATCGCCGCGGGCAGCATCGCGTGCGTGTACCGGGGCGAGCTGCGGGACGGCCGCCACGTCGCGATCAAGGTGAGGCGGCCCGGCATCGGCCGGGTCGTCTCCCGCGACCTCGCGCTGCTGCGCGGACTCGCCCGCCTCGCCGAGTCGTGGCGCCTGCTGGGCGGCATGCCGGTGGTCGACGTCGTCGCGGAGGTCGCGGGCGCGGTGCGGCAGCAGCTCGACTTCGACGCGGAAGCGCTGGCGTTGCGGGAACTGCGGGCGAACCTCGCCGTCGTGCCCGGCGTCCGGGTTCCCGAGGTGCTCGGCGCGTACGGCGGCCTCGGGGTGCTGGTCATGGAGCACTTGCCCGGGCTGCGCGACGACACCGTTGCGGCACAGGCGAAGCGCGACGCGACGATCACCGCGCTGCGGGCCGTCTACCAGATGATCTTCCTGGACGGCCTGGTGCACTGCGACCTGCACCCCGGCAACCTGTACCCGCTGCCGGACGGGTCCGCGGTGATCGTCGACGCGGGCTTCTGCCGCCGGATGAGCGACGCCGGGAGACGTGCCTTCGTCGAGTTCTTCTACCGGATGACGCGGGGTGACGGCGCCGCGTGCGCCGACGTCGTGCTCGCGACGGCCACCGCCACCGACAGGTCGGATCCAGTGGCGTTCCGCGCCGCGATGATCGACCTGGTGGAGTCGGCGATGCGGGACTCGGTCGCGGACTTCGACCTGGTGCCGTTCACGGTGAAGCTCTTCGCCCTGCAACGGGAACACGGGCTGTCCGCCGATCCCCGTTTCGTGTTCCCGATCCTGGCGCTCGTGGTGCTCGAAGGCACGTTGCGCGAGGTGTGCCCGGACGTCGACTTCCAGACCGAGGCACTGCCGTTCGTGTTGCGCGGCATGATGATCTGACCGCACGCCCGCTTCCCGCAACCGGCGAGAAGTTCCGGACCACCGGCATGGTCAGAGTGGATCTCCGGAACTGCGGGAAGGGGCGGGCGATGAGCCGGCACGAACGGTTGTACGTGGCGCACACCACGGCGAACCTGGTGTCCGTTGTGGACACCGAGACCCAGGAGACGCTGACGACGATCGAGGTCGGCGCCTCTCCGTTCCGCGTCGTGGCGAGTCAGGACGGCACCCGCGCGTACGTGACGAGCATGGGCGCCGGCCGGCTGACCGTGATCGACACGGCGACGGACGAGGTGGTCGCCACCGTGCAGGTCGGCGAACGCCCGCTGGGGGTGGCCGCGCTGCCCGACGGCTCGCGCGTGTACGTCGCCAACCAGGGTTCCGGCACGGTGTCCGTGGTCGACACGGCCACGCACACCGTCGTGGCGACCGTTCCGGTGCAGGACGAGCCGAACGGCCTGACCGTCGCCGCCTGCGGGTCGCGGGTGTACGTCGCGAACGACGGGTCCGACTCGGTGTCGGTGATCGGCGTGGCCGCGGACACCGTCGTCGCGACGATCTCCGTGCTGGACACGCCGTACACGCTCGCCACCACGCCGGACGGCACCCGCGGGTACGTGGCCGGGTTCGACGCCGGCACGGTCGCGGTGCTCGACCTCGTCACGAACGAGCAGTGCGGGCGGCTCCGGCTGGGCAACGGGCCGTCCGGGGTCGTGGTCAGCCCCGACGGCACGCGGGCGTACGTGTCGCAGTTCGCCGCCAACGCCGTGGCCGTGCTGGAGCTGCCGGCCGAGCAGGTGATCACCGTGATCCCGGTCGGGAGGGGACCGCTGGGGGCGGCGATCAGCCCGGACGGCGCGCGGCTGTACGTGCCGAGCTTCAACGAGGGCACCGTGTCGGTGATCGACGCCGCGTCCGGGGTCGTGACCGGTGTGCTGCCGGTGAGCCGGCCGATGTCGGTGGCCGTGGTGGCGCGCTGAGTTCCAGGTGGACCGTCCCGACTCGGTGTTAAAATCTGTAGCGAGTTCGGGGACGGTGGGATGGCTGCGGCGAAACGGGACTACGGGCAGTTCTGCGGGCTGGCCGCGGCGCTGAACGTCATCGGCGAGCGATGGACGTTGCTCGTGCTGCGCGAGCTGCTGATCGGGCCCGCCCGCTTCACCGAGCTGGCCGCGAACCTGCCGGGCGCCGGGCCGAACCTGCTGGCCGAACGGCTGCGCACGCTCGCGGAGCACGGCATCGTCGGGCAGACGCTGCTGGAGGACGACGGCCGGGCGCGGCAGTACCACCTGACCGAGCTGGGGGAGCAGCTGCGCGGGCCCGTGCTGGCGCTCGCGCACTGGGGGCTCGGGTTCCTGCGCGAGGAGGACCGGACCGGCGCCGTCCGGGCGGAGTGGGGCTTCCTCGCCGTGCAGGCGATGGTCGACGAGGGCGCGATCCCGGACGTCGACGAGACCTACGAGTTCCAGGTGGGCGCCGAGCCGTTCGTGATCGAGGTGCGCGGCGGCGCGGTGGCGTTCGGCCGCGGCCACGCCGAGGAACCCGACCTGACGGTGGAGTGCGACGCGGACACGTTCGTGCGGATCGGCGCGCGGATGCTGTCGCCGTTCGAGGCGATCGCGACCGGGGACGTGCGGATAAAGGGGAAAGCGGAGTCCGTGCGCCGGTGCGTGCAGATGCTGGGCCTTTCCTGAATTCTACCCATTGCGGAAAAGGGCGCGCGGTTGTTCGCGCAATCTGGGAGAAGGGGTGTGTGTTCTTGGGTCGGTAACGTCCGGCTGACTCGTCGCTTCCCGGATGGAGCTGACAAACCCATGACCACTCACGCCGGGGCGTGGCCGGCCGCTGGTTCGCTCAACGAGCGCTGGCACCGTCTCGCTCTCAACCTGTTCACATTCGTGGTGATCGCGCACTGGGCCGAGCACCTCGCGCAGGCATTTCAGATCTTCGTGCTCGGCTGGCCCCGTCCGCAGGCGGGAGGTGTGCTCGGCCTCTGGTTCCCGTGGCTGGTCTCCTCCGAATGGATGCACTACGGCTATGCCATCGTGATGCTCGTCGGTTTCTTCGCGTTGGCGCGCGGATTCACCGGACGGGCGAAGAAATGGTGGAAGATCGCGCTCTGGATCCAGTTCTGGCACCACTTCGAGCACCTGTTGCTGCTCGTTCAGGCGGTGACCGGCCGCAACCTGCTCGGTTATCCGCAGCCGATGAGCATTCTGCAGCTCGTGCTGCCGCGGGTGGAGCTGCACCTGTTCTACAACGCGATCGTGTTCGTGCCAATGGTGGTCGCCGTGTACTTCCACCTGAGGCCGTCGCGGGAGGACCGGGCCGCCATGCGCTGCACCTGCGCCGGCGCCTGACGTGCACGACCACGGCACGTCGGTGCCCGTGCTCGCCGGGCCGATGGTGCTCTTCCTGCTGCTGTACTTCTCGATCCCGGTGGTGGCGGGCTACGCGCTGATGCGGGTCACCTCGCCACCACCGCGCCGGGTGGACGCGCTGCTCGTGACGGGCGCGTCCGTCACGGCGTTCGTGATGGCGATGATGCTCGTCCCGGCGTTCGGGTTGCCGCAGCAGGTGACCGTGCTGCTGCTCGCGGGCGTGATAGTGCCTTTCGTGTTGTGGTGGAAGGCGATCCGCCTCCTCGAACGGGTGATCACGGTCGCGCCCTGGCTCGTGGCCGCCGCGACCGTCACCGCACTCGCGCGTTTCCCCGTCGATCCGCCCGGTGCTCTCACCGCCGGACTGGCCGCCGTCTCGTGGCTGACCTTCTGCGTTCCCCGTTCGCGGCGCGGCCGGGTGCTGGTGCGGATGACCGCGGGAACGCTCGCGCTCACCCTCGCCGCGATCGTCGGAAAGGTCGCCACGGCCGGTGGCTGGCAGTAGCCGCCGACCGGCAGTTTGCTCCACCACACGAGTGGATCAGCATCGAGCGGCGATGTTTCTCCACGATCACACTGCTAGCTTCGGGCGGAATTTCCGAATTGTCGCGCACGTCGAGTTCGACGTTCTTAAGGGGAAATCGTGCTTATTCCAACCGAGCCGATCGGCAGCATTCCCAGGCCTGCCGAGCTGGTCGGGGCGCAGGCCGCGTTCGCGTCCGGCCAGATCGGCCGCGACGAGCTGGACGCGGTGGCCGAACGGGCGCTGGCGGACACCGTCAACCGATTCGAGGCCACCGGTTCGCCGATCGTCACCGACGGTGAGCAGACCAAGTCGAGTTTCGCCACCTATCCGCTCGACGGTGCCACGGCACTCGGTTCCGGCGGCGCGGTGATCCCGTTCGCCGACGGTCATTCCCGTCAGCTGCCGTTGCTGACCGAAGGCCCGTTCCGCTACGCCTCGTTCGCCGAGACGTATTTCCACGCGGCCAGGAAACACGCGAGTCGCCCGGTCAAACAAGCGGTGATCGCACCCTCTGCGTTGAGCCTGCTGTACCCGGCCGACGGCATCGCCGGATATCCGCGCGAGCAGTTCATCGCCGACCTCGTCGACCAGAGCGAGGCCGACATCCGCCGCTGCCTCGACGCGGGCGCCGACTCGGTGCAGCTCGACTTCACCGAGGGCAGGCTGTCGCTGAAGCTCGACCCGAGCCGCGGTCTGCTGGGCAGCTTCGTGGACCTCAACAACCAGGTCCTCGACCGCTTCACCGCCGAGGAACGCGCCCGCATCGGCATCCACACCTGCCCCGGCGGCGACCAGGACTCGACCCACAGCGCGGACGTCGACTACGCCGAGCTCCTGCCGGACCTCTTCGCCCTGCACGCGGGCCGCTTCTACCTCCAGCTCGCGAGCGAGCCGGACCGTCGCCGCGTCCTGCAGATCGTCCGCGACCACGCCCCGGACGACGCCCAGGTGTTCGTGGGCGTGATCGACCCGATCGACCCGCGCGTCGAGACCGCGGAAGAGGTGCGCGACCGCGTGCTGGAGGCGGCCGAGTACATCCCGGTCGAGCGGCTGGGCACGTGTGACGACTGCGGCTTCTCGCCGTTCGCCGACGACGTGTCGACCTCGCGTGACACGGCGTTCGCGAAGATCGCCGCCCGCGTGGAGGGCACCGCGCTGGCGAGGGCCGCGCTCGGGACCTGAGTCACCCGGCGTCGCGGGTCAGCAGTTCGCGCGCAGCACGACGCCGGTGGTACCGGGCATGCTGACGGACGTGACGGGCTTGCCGTCGTGGTTCTGGTAGGTGCGCTGGAGTTCGACGGTCGTGGGTGGCGTGTCGGTCGGCTTCGCGTTGACCAGCGCGATGCCGCAGGTGAAGTCGCGGCGGAACAGGCGGTCGCCGACGGCCCGGTAGGCGCCCGCCGGGTGGCCGAGGTTCCAGTCGTACTCCGGGTGCCACGCCGTGGGGTCGGCGTAGCCGTCGGTCTTGGCGATCTCGGCCATCGCCGCGTTGCCGCTGGTGGTCATGTACAGACTGGCCAGCGCGTAGCGGAACGCCCTGGTGTCGCCCGCGTCGAAGTGGGGCTGCACCCAGGTCATCTTGCCGCTGGACTCGTTCACGGCGATCTCCGCGACCTGCCTGCGCCAGCCCTGCGGGTAGTCCTCCAGCAGGCGGTCGCTGGAGAACGTCAGCCACCACTCGTCGAACCCGCCGTCGAGGTAGGCGCCGTACGCGTCCCAGCCGCCGTCGTGCAGGCGGGCGTTGGTGAGGTTGCCGACCGACAGCAGGCCCGCGGCGGTGAAGCCGGCCTTCACCTCGGCGAGCATGCCCTTGTAGGCGTCCTGGAACTTCGCGTTGTCCGGGTACTTCGGCGGGCACACGCCGGGGTGGTAGGTGTCGCACGTGTACAGCGCGTTGTCGAGGAACACGCCGTCGAACCCGGTGGCCTTCGACGAGCTCACGACGGCCGCCGTCCACGCCTTGCGGTAGGCGGGGTCGCCGACGTCCATCTGCCAGTGGTCCCGGTAGCCCGCGTACTCGAGCTTCTTGCCGTCCGGTCCTTTGAGGAACCAGGCGGGGTCCGCCGCGCAGTACCCCAGCCCGGTCGGCAGGTGCGCGTCGTCCTTGCCGTTCTTGCACGCGTACGACCGGGTCGACGACAGGTCTTTGTAGACGTACACCTTCACGGAAGGGTTGGCGGCCTTGAGCTTCTTCAGGATGTCGCCCTCCCACGCGTTCAGCACGACGTGGGCGCGTCGCTTGGCCTCGGTGGCGATCGTGGCGTCGGACACCGGCGTGCTGTTGAGGTGCAGCCAGAACGACTGCGTGCGGGCGGCCGGTGCGGTGGTTCTGGGGGTGGTGGCCTCGACCGGCCCGGCCACGAGACCGGCGAACAGCATGGCCACCGAGAGAATCTTGCCTGTGTGTTCAAGCATCGTTCCTCCTGGCTCTGGAGAGGTGCTGCTGGACTACCCCGTTCCAGAACACGCCAGTGCCGGTGAATCGGTAAACCACCTGTTGCGGTCAGCGGCCGTCGCGAAAGGACACCGTGAGTGCGCCCGCCCCGGCCTATTTGACTGATTGTTCGGTAACATGGAGGGATGGCACGACCTCCCTCCATCGACGAAGCCGACCTGCTCATCGCGCTGACCGCGGTGTTCCGCGAGAAGGGCTTCGACGGCACCGCGATCGGTGACCTCTCGACCGCGTCCGGGCTGCAGCGGGCGAGCCTCTACCACCGGTATCCCGGCGGCAAGGAGGAGATGGCGGAGACCGTCCTGGCCAAGATCGGCGAGACGTTCGGCTGGATCCTCGCGCCGATGAAGGAGGACGAGGACGTCGCGCGGGGCATGGCCGAGACCGCCCGCCGGATCGGGGACTTCTACGGCGCCGGGGCGCTGTCGTGCGTGCTCGACA
Source organism: Lentzea sp. NPDC058450 (assembly GCF_042721395.1). Taxonomy (NCBI): domain Bacteria; kingdom Bacillati; phylum Actinomycetota; class Actinomycetes; order Pseudonocardiales; family Pseudonocardiaceae; genus Lentzea; species Lentzea sp. NPDC058450. The sequence goes on along the minus strand of NZ_JBHXLO010000018.1, from coordinate 70,429 downwards.
CGATGACGCTCGGCGGGACCCCGCAGAAGATCCGCGACCAGGCCCGCGCGCTCGCGCAGGCGTGGATCGACGCGATGACCGAGGCCGCGCAGCGGGCGGGACGGCAGCCGGTGGACGCGCAGCGGGCGGCCAGGGAGGTCTTCCTGCGGATCGAGGGCGCGCTCGTGCTGGGCCGCGTGATGGGGGACCACACGGCGTTCGCCGAGAGCATCGAGCAGCTGCCGAAGCTGCTGATGCCCTGATCAGAGGTCCAGCACCAGCCGCGCGCACCGGGAGCGAGACACGCAGATCATCATCGTGTCCACCGGCGCGGAGTGGTCGAGGTAGTCGTCGCGGTGCTCCGGCACGCCCTCGACCACCCGCGTCTCGCACGTCCCGCAGAACCCCTGGGTGCACGAGTAGTCCGCCTCGACCCCGGCGTCCAGCACCGCGTCCAGCACGGAGACGCCCTCCTCGACCCGGACGTCCACTCCGGACCGCGCGCAGTGGACGTCGAACGCGCCCCCGTCCTGGGGCGTGCCCGCGGTGAACCGCTCGACGTGCAGCGTGCCGGGTTCCCAGGCGCGGCAGGCGTTCTCGACGGCCTCGACCATCGCGTCGGGGCCGCAGCAGTAGACGGCGGTGCCGGCCTCCGGCGTGGCGAGGACCTCGGCGATCGGGACGCGGCCGTCCGCGTCGCGCGCGAAGACGTGGACGCGGTCGCCCAGCGCTGCGAGCTCGTCGGCGAACGCCATCGAGGAACGGCTCCTGCCGCCGTACCAGAGGGTCCACGGGATGCCGGCGCGTTCGGCCGCGGTGATCATCGAGGCGATCGGCGTGATGCCCACACCGCCCGCGATGAACACGTACCGCTCGGCGGGCTCCAGCTCGAAGAGGTTCCTGGGTGCGCTGACGGTCAGCGAAACGCCCTCGAACGCCTGCGAGTGGAGCCAGGACGAACCGCCCCGGGACGGCTCCCCGAGCAGCACCGCGATGCGCCACTCCTGGTCGTCCGGGTCGCCGCACAGCGAGTACTGGCGGGTCAGGCCGTTGGGCAGCGTCACGTCGACATGCGCGCCCGGACGCCACGGCGGCAGCTCGTCGCCGGACTTGAGCGTCAGGGCGACGACACCCGTCGCGACGGTGGTCCTGGCGGTGATCGTGACGTTCATGCTCGGTCCTCTGCACAGGTGGGTCGATAATTACCGAACGAACGGTAAAGAAATACCCGCTGGTGAGCGAGGTGGGTTTGGTCACCTTGAACTTTACCGATCGTTCGGTAATGCTGGGTGGCGTCAGCTTCCGACCCGCAAGGAGAACGATCATGACCAGCAAGACCGCCGTCGTGGTGCTGTCCGACCCGTCGACCGGCACGGAGGAGGCGCTCGGCCGCGTCGTCAACGCCCTCGCCACCGCGTGGGAGTTCGGGCAGGGCGGCGAGGCGCTCGTGGTGTTCCAGGGCACCGGCACCCGCTGGCCCGCCGTGCTCGCCGACACCGAGCACCCCGCCCACGAGCTGTACACCGCGGTGCGCAAGCAGGTCGCCACGGTCGCGTCGGCCGGCTGCGCGACCGTCTTCGGCGCCACCGAGAGCGTCGAGGGGGAGGACGTCAAGCAGCTCAGCCAGAACCAGGCGCCCGGCATCCCGGCCGGCGCGAGCATCCGCGAGCTGGTGGCGTCCGGCTACCAGGTCCTGACCTTCTAGCCGCCGTGACGGACCTCGTCGACCGGCTCGCCTTCCATTCGGGCGAGCTCGCAGCGCAACGGGTGGCCGGAACCGCCGAGCTGGCGGCGAGGGTCCACCCGATCATCGCGGACGCCATCCCGCGCGGGGCGTTCGACTTCCTGACGCGCCAGCAGATGCTGGTGCTGGGGGCCAGGGACGAGCAGGACCGCCCGTGGGCGACCAGCCTGGTCGGGCCGGAGGGATTCCTGACGGCACTCGACGCGCACACCTTGCGCGCCGACGCGACCGTGGTGCCGACAGACCCGCTGGCGGACGTCCTGCGGCACGAGACCGACGTGGGCACGCTCGCCATCGACCTGGTGATGCGCAAGAGGTTGCGGATCAACGGCCGGTGGCGACCCGTCGAAGGCGGTGGGGAAGTGGACGTGCACCAGGCGTTCGGCAACTGCCCCAAGTACATCCAGGCCCGCGTCATGACCGAGGAGCCGCCGGAGTTCCACCCCGTCGTGCACCGAGGTGACGCGCTGGACACGCGGCAGTCGCTCGTGGTGTCGAACGCTGACACCTTCTTCATCGCGACCGGAGTCGAGTCCGGTGTGGACGTTTCGCACCGCGGCGGCAACCCCGGCTTTGTCCAGGTCGTCTCGCCCACCGAGCTGGTGTGGCCGGACTACGTGGGCAACGCGATGATGATGACGGCGGGCAACATCGGCGTAAACCCGTTGGCGGGCTTGCTGTTCCCCGACTGGGAGTCCGGCGCGACCCTCCAGCTGACCGGGACGGCGGAGGTCCGCTGGGCCGCCCGCGCGCAGAGCGGTCCCGGCAACGGGCACGAGACCGTCTTCCGCGTCCACGAGGCGGTCTGGACGGAGAACGCGTTCCCCTCCTCGTGGACCGATCCGGCGTACTCGCGGTTCAACTAGCGGTGGTGCGGCTTCGAGCCGCACCACTAGCGCCGTTTGACCGCCGCCAGGTAGTCGTCGATGGCCTGGAGGTTGCGGGAGAGGTGGGCGAGCCGCTCGGCCATGCGCTCCCGTTCCTCGCACACCCTGCTCACGAAGTCCGGTGCGGGGTAACGGGAGTCGGCCGCCTCCGCGATGCACGGCAGCACGGCCCTGATGATCTCGGTCGTCAGGCCGGCGTCCAGCAGGCTGCGGATCTGTTCCACCCGAACGACCAGGGGCTCGTCGTAGTCGCGGTAGCCGTTCTCCAGGCGCTGCGGTGTGACGAGCCCCTGTTCTTCGTAGTAGCGCAGCAGTCGCGGGGACACGCCGGTCCGCTCGGACAGCTCCTTGATGCGCATCACAGCTCCCGTCGCTTGCCTTCACATCGGTGTCAACGTTGGAGCCTAGTCGAGTCACCGCGTTCGCGGCGACCTCGACCCAGAAGGAAAATCGTGTCCACCACCCAGATCGACGTCTCGCGGGCCGTCCACTCGGAACGGTTGCCGCTCCTGCCCCTGATCGCGCTCTTCACCGCCGGGCTCATCACCACGCTGACCGAGGCGCTCCCCGCCGGCGTGCTGCCGCAGATGAGCACCGCGCTGGGCGTGCCGGAGTCCGTGGCGGGCCAGACCGTCACGATCTACGCGATCGGCACCCTGCTGACCGCGATCCCCGTCTCGCTCGCCACCGCCTCCTGGCCGCGCCGCCACCTGCTGCTGACCGCACTCGTGGGCTTCGTGGTCGCCAACCTCGTCACCGCCGTCTCGCTCGACTTCACCGTCACGATGGTCGCCCGGTTCCTCGCGGGCGCGTCTTCCGGCGTCGTCTGGAGCCTGCTCGGCGGGTACGCGTCCCGGCTCGTCGCTCCCGGCCTGCAGGGCAGGGCGATGGCGTTCGCGATGGCCGGCACGCCCGTCGCGTTGTCGCTCGGCGTGCCCGTGGGCGCCTATCTCGGCAAGGTGGTGGGGTGGCAGCTCACGTTCGGACTCGTCTCGGCGCTGACCGGGCTGCTGATCGCCTGGACCGCGTGGAGCCTGCCGAACTTCGCCGGCCGCGCCGTCGGCGACCGGATCCCGTTGCGCCGCATCCTGAAGCTCGACGGCCTGCGCACCGTGCTGGCGGTAACCGGCGCGTTCGTGCTCGCGCACACCATCCTCTACACCTACATCGCGCCGATCCTCGCCGAGGCAGGCCTGCAGGACCACCTGCAGTGGGTGCTGCTCGACTTCGGCATCGCCTCGATCATCAGCATCTGGCTGACCGGCGTGCTGATCGACCGCCACCACCGCAGGCTCGTCGTGCTGAGCACCGGGCTCTTCGCGGTCTCGGCGGCGGTGCTGTCCGTGGCCGCCGCCAGCCCGCTGGCCGACTACCTCGCGGTGGCGGCGTGGGGCCTGGCGTTCGGTGGCGCGGCGACCCTGCTGCAGTCGGCGCTGATGCGCACGGCGGGCGAGTACGCCGACGTGGCCCAGTCGTCGATGGTGACGACCTGGAACCTCGGCATCGGGCTCGGTGGGCTCGTCGGCGGCGTGCTGCTCGCGGGCTTCGGTCCCGGCTCGCTGATGGTCGCCGCCGTGGTCCTGCTGGTGCCCGCCGTCGCCGTCGTCGTTCTCGCCCGCAAGCACGCCTTCCCGACCCGTTGAGTCCAGAGAGGACAATCGCGATGACCAACGCGGACATCAACTTCTACTTCGACCCCATCTGCCCGTTCGCCTGGATGACCAGCAAGTGGATCAGGCTCGTCCAGGCGCAGCGCGGCTACACCGTCGACTGGCGGTTCATCTCGCTGCGCCAGATCAACGCCCACCTCGACTACGCCACGCACTTCCCGCCCGAGTACGAGGCCCAGCACACGGCCGGGCTGCGGCTGCTGCGGGTGGCGTCGGCGGTGCGGGAGCAGCACGGCCGCGAGGCGGTCGGCCCGCTCTACGAGGCGTTCGGGCGGCGCATCCTCGAGGTCCTGCCCGACGAGAGCAAGGCACCGGGCTGGCAGGCCGACCGCGACCTCGTCAGCGCCGCCCTCGCCGAGGCGGGGCTGCCGGTCCTGTTCGCGGGCGCCCTCGACGAGGAGCACCGCGACGCCGAGATCCAGGCCGAGTCGGACGAGGCGTTGTCGTTGACGGGCAAGGACGTCGGCACGCCGATCATCCACTTCGAGCCGCCGCACGGCGTCGCGTTCTTCGGGCCGGTGATCAGCCGCCTGCCGGACGAGGACCAGGCCGCCGAACTCTGGGACCACGTCGTCGGGCTGGCGAGGTTCCCCGGCTTCGCCGAGCTGAAGCGGAGTCTGCGGGAACGGCCGCAGCTGCCGTCGTTCGGCGTGACCACCCAGGAGACGGGCCAGGTCGAGGACTGGCACGCGGGCAGCCGCCGGCTCAAGAAGTGACCACTCGGGGGTGGCGCTGTGGGCGTACGCGCCACCCCCGAGCCCCCGTTCGTTACTGGACCTGGAGCGAGTCCGTCGTGTCCGACCACGCGTACGAACCGTCAACGACGTACCCGACGGCCTGGTAGGCCGCGCGGGTGCGAGGAATCGCGCACGCGGCCGTCGGAGTGCCCTTCACGGAATGAGCGGGCACCACGAAGTTGTCGAAGTGCGTGGGGCACTCGTACAGCCGCCCGCTCTTCCAGTAGTCGTTCGCGACGAAGTCCACCACCCAGTTGCTGCCGGTGGCGTTGCCGAAGTTGACCGTGAAGTACACCTCGTTGTTGTCCGCCCAGGCACAGGTCTGCCAGTACAGCTTCGGGTTCCCGGTCACGTAGTTGTAGCCGGTGCAGATCGAGCCGCTCTTGCCCGGCCCGACGACGACGTCCGCGGACGCGACCCCCGAGCCCGCGACCAGCCCCACCGCGGCGAACGCCATGGCGAGAACCCCTGAGAAAACGCGTTTCATGAAACTCCCCCTTCGGTTGTGCTGGTGCAATCCTCTGGGGCCAACCGGGTGAAGGGGAGTCGTAAAAGGCGACAGCTCTCCCCGAAGATGACATCGAGGGGCACGACTGCCAGATAGGTGACAGCCGCGGGGGAGAGCACGATGGCGGGGTCAGCCGAGCTGATCAGGGTGGAGATCCGCGCGCTGCGCAAGGGACGCGGTGTCCGCGCGGGCAACGCGGAGGAGCTGCTGGGGGACTCGTTGCGGGCGCTGGTCGCGCAGGCGGGCGCGGTGGTGCCCGCGCTGATCACGGAGCTCGACGCGCGCGCCGCCGAACTGCCGGAGGACCTGCGCACGGCCGTGCGCGCGAGCCTCGGGCTGGCCGGCGAGACGAAGGACATGCCGCACTTCAAGGACCGGGTGTCGTGGCTCGCGGCCCGGCTGCAACGCGACGAGCGCACCGCCCTGCGGCGCATCGACGACGCCGAACGGGTGCTCGCCCGGGAGGTCGCGCTGGAGCTGGACCGCCGCGACGGCATGGACCAGGCCGGGTCGATCGGATGGCACCTCGACGAGCTGAGGACGTTGCTGCGCATGGACGTCGCGAGCCCGGAGGTGCACGAGCACCGCCGGATCGTGGCCACCCGCGACGGCCTGCAGGAGGTGAGGGCGTGGATGGACGTGCCGCCCGATGACGGCCGCCGCCCCGCCCTGTCCGGCGAGGTGCTCTACGGCGGCCGCATCGTGCGCCGGGAGCAGCCGACGCACAGCCAGTTCCAGTTCGCGATCCGCTTTCCGGAACCGCTGCGCGCGGGCCAGAGCCACGAGTACGGATTGCTGCTGAGAATTCCGGAGGACCAGCCGATGCGGCCGCATTACGTGATGACGCCGGAGTGTCATTGCAACAGGTTCGTCCTGCGCGTGCGGTTCGATCCGGCCCGCGCACCACGTCGCATCCGGCGCATCGACGGGGAGCCGGTGCGGAGGTTCGACAGCGACGAACCCGTTGGCACGCCGATCGAACTGGACGAAGCGGGAGAGCTGGAGGTCCGCTTCGAACGGCCCGCGTTCTACCTGGGGTACGGGGCGCGCTGGCAGATGTGAAAAACGTGGAAAGCGCTGCCGTGGGTTTCCATTGTCGTGCCCTTTCGTGTTCTCGTCATTCCCTGATAAAACGAGATTAGGGATGCGCGGACGGGCGCGGCAAAGTATCCGATCAAGTCCGATCAGCGGAGGGGAAACCACGTGGACCAGCCCTGGGTACCCGGACGAGCGGCCGTGCTGGGAGACCCTCCCGATCCTGGGCGGCCCGCCACGCTCGCCGAGTTCGGCGCCAGGCTGCGGGCGTTGCGCGACTGGTCGCAGATCGGGTCGCGCGAGATGCCCGCGGTGGTGGGGGAGGAACGGCGCCGACGCGGCCTCACCCGCGAGGCCGTCCGGTCCTACACGACGATGTTCGACCTGTTCCGGGAGAACCGGAAGCGCTACGACGAGGACCTGCTGTTCGACACGGTCCGCGCCCTGCTCCGCGCGGGGAACCTCAGCCAGGCCAGGCTGGAGGAGCTGACCAGGACCTGGCGCGAGGCCTATCACGCCGCGCGGCAGCGGAAACCGCGCACCGACGACTACCCGAGGTTCCGGCTCGGCCCGCTCACCACGAGCTGCCAGATCCTGGAGGGCAACGGCGAACGCGCGATCGACCGGGGCTCGGTCCGGGTGGTGGTGGCGCAGGAGGACGTCGTGCTGCCGCCGTACCTGGCGGCGTTCCGCGACGAGGTGGCCCGCGAGCAGGAGGAACGGCGGCGCGCGGGCGAGGAGCACTTCTGGAACGCGCCGAGGTACGCCGTCGCCGACCTGGTGGTCAGCCGCCGGGGTGCCGACGAGGCGCCGGACGTGACGCTGCACCTCAAGAACTCCGACTACTTCAACTTCATCGCCGCACAACAGCTCGACCGGCCGCTGGAACCCGGTGGCACGCTGCGCACCCGCTACCTCGACGGCCGCGACGTCTGGGACACCCCGGACTTCCTGCGCTCCAGCTTCGGGGTCAACATCGCGGTCGTGACCGCCGACGGCCACCTGGTCGTGTCCCGGCGCAGCAGCAGGGTCGGCGTCGGCAAGAACGTGTGGAACTCCTCGGCGAACGAAGGCCTGCAACGGGAACTGGACGGCCGGGCAGGGGCGCCGCCGGACCTGCACGCGGCGGCGCAGCGCGGACTCGCCGAGGAGCTGCGGCTCGACCCCGCCGACTACCGGCTGAGCCTGCTCGCGTTCGCCGCCGTCACGTCGAACTCGCACTGGTGCTGCTTCTTCAAGGCCGAGCTGACCGGCATGACCCTCGACCGGTTCCAGGCGAACCTCGGCCGCGGCGCGCAGGACGCGTGGGAGAACCGCGGGTTCGACTTCGTGCCGTTCACGCCCGAGTCCGTCGTGACCTACCTGCTGCGCGACGACCGGCGCGACCTGTGGGCCCCGGCCGCGCCGCCGTTGTTCTACCTGTCGCTCGTGCACTCCTTCGGCAGGGGCGAGGTCGACCGGTGCGTCGACCGCCTGACCGGCGCGGCGGACTGACCGGGGCCGGGGTTTCCGGTTAGGATGCGTCCCGGCGAGTTCCACGCCGAACCTCCTGACCGGGTGCCCACGCCTCCCGGCTCACGCGGGGGCAAAGGGGACCTGGGTGCCTCGGGACGCCCACCTCGTCATGCCTTCCTCACCAAGGCTGTCGGGACATCGGGGCGCGTGGGGTTCGGGTGTCCGCCGCGACGGCCGGGGAGTTCGGCGATGACGTCACGCAAGCAGCTCAAGGCCCAGGTCCGCGCCAGGATGGCGAAGACCGGCGAGCGCTACACCACCGCACTGGCCCACTTGACGGGCGCGACGCCCGTCGGCGGCTGGACGTTGCGCGGGGGCACCGACCCGGACGCGGCCGGGGTCACCACCATGCTGGCCGCGCGGGGGATCACCGGCCTGACCGAGGCGCTGGTGTTCGGCATCGGCGGCGGCATCGGCGCGGGCTACATCCTGTGGGAGTTCAAGCAGCACAACAGCCGGCACGTCACGCTCGGCTTCTGCAACTCCTGGCAGTACGTCACCCGCCGCACCGAGAAGGCACTGGACCGGCTGGGCGTCGAGCACGAGTGGCACCGGTCGGGGAACAAGGCCGCGCAGACGTGGCTGACCGGGCACCTCGACGCCGGCAACGCCGTCATGGTGTGGCCGGACCGCTACCAGATCGGCTACTGGGACCTGCCCGAGGAGTTCGACGGCCACGGCGGTCACCCCGTCGTCGCCTACGCCGCGGCCGGGGACCAGGTGTACCTCGACGACCGGAACCTGGTGCCGTTCACGGTGGCGCGCGAGGACCTCGACCGCGCCAACGCCCGTGTCGGCACCTGGAAGAACCAGGCGCTCGTGATCACTGACTCCGACCGCGCGATCGACGTCGAGGCCGCCGTGCGCGAGGGCCTGCGGGACGTCGTCGAGCACCTGTCGCAGAAGTCCGACTCGTTCTCGCTGCCCGCGTGGCGCAAGTGGGCGAAGATGATGACCGACACCAAGGCCGCCAAGGCGTGGCCGAAGGTCTTCGCCGACGGGCAGGGGCTCGACGGGGCGTTGCGCGGGGTGCGGGAGGGCGTGGACGGCCGGTACGGCGTCACCGGCGGCAACCTGCGGCCGTTGTTCGCCGACTTCCTCGACGAGGCAGGGCATTCCGGGCTGGCGCCGCGGTGGCGGGAGATCGCCGAGATGTGGCACGCGCTGGGCGGGATGACCGAGTTCGCCGACATGGGCAAGCAGCTGTCCGAGCTGCACGAGGCCGAGACCGACGCCATCGCGCGGCTGAAGGCGGTCGTGGACTGAGCACCGGGGGTGCGGGCCGGTCCCGCACCCCGTCACTCGTCGGACTGGATGACCATCAGCCGGAACGTCGCCGACGGCGCCGTGCGCCCGCACGTCTCCAGCATGTGCCACGCGAGGTTGCCGGGGCCGTTGCGCGCCTGCGGCAGGCGTTCGCGGCTGATGCCCAGCACGCCGTCCTCGCTCTCGTTGAGCAGGTCCGGCGTGCCGACGAGCACCGCGATGCCGAACGCCAGCACGTCGGCGCGCAGGTCGTCGTCGAGGTCGTCGGTGAGGCCGATCTTGCAGACCGGCCCGCCCGGCGCGTCCAGGTCGACGCCGACGAGGCCGGCGAGCCCGATGCTGTGCCTGGCCGGCAGGTCGAACACGCGGATGTTGGTGCCCATCGCCAGCGCCATCAGGCGTGCGGCCGGCGTGGTGAGCATCGGGTCGTTGATGACCGGACGTTTCGGTGAGGGTGCGTCCATGATGTCACCGAACGTACTGCTTGGAAGCGCTCTGTAACTACTGGCCGCGTTTCACTGTGGCCGTGCTGCCGCGCACGACGAGGTTGGTCGCGAGCTCGGCCCTCGGCGCGGTGAGCTGCTCGCCCCGGATCAGCGAGATCAGCATGCGGGTCGCGAGCGCGCCCATCTCGCGCAGCGGCTGCCGGACCGTGGTCAGCGGGGGCGCGGTCCACGGCGCGAACGGCAGGTCGTCGAACCCCACCACGCTCACGTCGTCGGGCACGCGCAGGTGGTGTTCGTGCAACGCCTGGTACGCGCCGAGGGCCTGCAGGTCGCTGCCCGCGAAGATGCCGGTCGGGGGCGACGGCAGCGCCAGCAACGCCTTGGTGTGCAGGTAACCCTGCTCGTGGCGGAAGTCGCCGTAGCGGACCAGCCGCGGGTCGGGCGCGATGCCCGCGACCTCCAGCGCCGCGTGGTACCCGGCGAGCCGCGCCTTCGTGCACATCATCTGCTCGGGGCCGCCGATCACCGCGATCCGCCGGTGTCCCAACGCGACCAGGTGCTGCACCGCGGAGTAGCCGCCGTGCCAGTTGGTCGCGCCGACCGACGGCGACGCCGGGTCCTGCCTGCCCAGCGCGTCGACCACGACGAACGGGATGGACAGCCGCTGCAGCTCGGTGCGCTGCCGGGCGCTGAGGTCCGCCAGCACGAGCAGCACGCCGCGGGTGCCGCGCGCGGTCAGCGACTCCAGCCAGCCCTTGTCCGGCGTCGGCGACTTGTGCACGGCCGTCAGCACGAGGTGCATGCCGTGCTCGCGGGCGACCTCCTCGGTGCCCGCGAGGATCTCGGTGGCCCACGAGCTGTCCAGCTCGTTGATCACCAGGTCCAGCAGAGCGGCCCGGCTGCGGCGAGGTCTGGGCGCGGTCCTCTGTGGACGTTCGTAGCCCTCCTCGGCGACGATCCGCTCCACCTGTTCGCGGGTGCTCGCGGCGACGTCCCGGTGTCCGTTGAGGACCTTCGACACGGTCGGGACGGACACCCCGGCCAGGCCCGCGATGTGCGCCAGCGTCGGCTTCCCAGTCACGCCGCGACGATAAGGCCAGACACGGCTTTCGGGCTAGTTTCGCAACGTTGAACTGCGGGTTTTCGGTGATCCTCCGAAACTCGGGCGCTTTTCGGAGCCGAAACCTTGTCGGTTGCGAACGGCGGTTCCTAGCGTCTCGCGGCACACACCCCGCCTTCGCCGGAGGAACCTGCCATGAGTCAACGCGGACGCCGCCTCGCCGCCGTCGTCGTCGCGGCCCTGCTCGCCGTCACCGCCTGCGGTACCGGCTCCACCGGGACCACGGGTCCGGTGGAGCTCACGTTCTGGACGTTCCTCGACAACAGTGCCGAGGTCGCGATCTGGAACGAGCGCAACCCGGACACGACGATCAAGGCGGAGAAGGTCCCCGCCCAGGACTACTACGCGAAGCTCCAGGCCGCGGTGAAGGCCGGCAACGCCCCGGACATCGCCCTGGTCGAGTACCAGTTCGTGCCGTCGATGATCGCCTGCGGATGCCTCGCGGACCTCACCGGCAAGGTCGGCGAAGGGCTGCGCGACCGGTTCCCCGAGTGGGTGTGGAACCAGGTCTTCCAGCAGGGCAAGCTCTACGGCGTCCCGCAGGACATCGCGCCGATGGGGTTGTTCTACCGCACCGACGTCTTCTCGCAGTACGGCCTGACCGTGCCGAAGACCTGGGACGAGTACCGGGCGCAGGCCGAGAAGCTGCACGCCGCCGACCCGACGAAGTACCTGGCGACCTTCGCCACCAACGAGGCCGGGCAGTGGGCGGGCCTCAACTGGCAGGCGGGCGCGCGCTGGTTCGGCACCGAGGGCGACAAGTGGACGGTGTCCATGAACCCGCCGGAGTCGAAGCCCGTCGCGGACCTCTGGCAGGACCTGATCAGCCGCAAGCTCGTGAAGGCGGAGCCCGACTTCAGCACCGGCTGGGTGTCGGACCTGACCACCGGCACGGTCGCCTCGTGGGCGGCGCCGGTGTGGGCGGGCTCGTACCTCAAGGGCGCCATGGCCGCGAGCGCGGGCAAGTGGGCCGTCGCGCCGCTGCCGCAGTGGGACACCGCCAACCCGCAGGTCGGCAACTGGGGCGGCTCCTCGATCTCGGTGACGAGCAGCAGCAAGCACGCCGACCGGGCCGCGAAGTTCATCGAGTGGCTCAACACCGACCAGCAGTCGCTGAACTCGCTGATCACGAAGTCGTCGATCTTCCCGGCCGACCGCTCGGGGCTGCTCGACCCGTCGTTCGCGAAGCCGCAGGAGTTCTACGGCGGCCAGCGGATCTACGAGGTCTTCAGCGCGGCCTCGAAGCAGGTCAACCCGAACTTCACCTGGGGACCGACGATGACGAGCGCGTTCCCGGCGTTCACCGACGAGTTCGGCAAGGTCGCGACCGGCGGGCAGACCGTGTCGCAGGCGCTGGACGCGTTGCAGAAACGCACCGTCGAGGACATGGGCAAGCAGGGCTTCGCCGTCGCCGGCTGAGGCCGCTCCAGACCCCCACCCGGTGCCGCTGCGTCCTGGGCGCGGCATCGGGTGGGCCCCACTGGGGAGCGCGCCGGGGGCTCGACGCTGGATCACCCCTCTCCCCACACCGCAACGGCCCGCTTCCCACTCGCTCCCCGGAAAGGGGCATCCGTGACCGCCACCCTCGCCCCGCCGAGACCAGACCGCCGGACCAGGCCACCCACCGCCCGCCGTCGCCCTCGCCGAAACACGGCCCCGCTGCTGTTCCTCGCCCCGTTCGCGCTCGCGTTCGCGGCGTTCTTCCTCGTCCCCATCGGGGTCGCGGTGTGGCAGAGCCTCTTCCAGCCCCGCCGCGACGGCCTGCTCGGCACGACGACCGAGGCGTTCGCGGGCCTCGCGAACTACCTCGACGTGCTCGCGGACCCGAAGTTCCACGAGGGACTGCTGCGGGTGCTGGCGTACGCGCTGCTGACCATCCCGCTGATCATGGTCGCCGCGACCGTGCTGGCGCTGCTGCTGGACTCGGCGCTGGTGCGGGCGCGGAAGGTGTTCCGGCTGCTGGTGTTCCTGCCGTACGCGGTGCCCGCGGTGATCGCGACCCTGCTGTGGGGCTTCTTCTACCAGCCGCAGTTCAGCCCGATCGTGCGCACGTTCTCCGCGTTCGACTGGGACAGCCCCGACTTCCTCAACGGCACGGCGGTGCTGCTGTCGATGACGAACATCGCCGCGTGGGAGTGGATCGGCTACAACATGATCATCGTGCTGGCCGCGTTGCAGGCGATCCCGGTGAGCGTGCACGAGGCCGCGAAGCTCGACGGCTGCGGGGAACTCAGGCTCGCGGTGCGGGTGAAGCTGCCGATGGTGCTGCCCGCCATCGGGTTGAGCCTGCTGTTCTCGTTGATCGGCGCGTTCCAGTTCTTCAACGAACCCGCGGTGCTCAAGCCGTTGTCGGCGACGATCACCAGCTACTACACGCCCAACGTGTACGCGTACCAGAAGGCGTTCGCGGAGGGGCAGTCCGGCTACGCGGGCGCGATCGCGGTGGCGCTCGCCGTGGTGACGTTCCTGTGCAGCCTGTACTTCCTGCGGCTCGGCCGCCGGCACGGGGTGATCTGATGAGACTGCGACTCCTGCCCGCGCACGTGGTGCTGGTGCTGGCATCGGCGTACTTCGTGTTGCCGCTGCTGTGGCTGGTGATCTCCGCGACCAAGGGCCGTGACGAGCTGTTCAGCACGTTCGGGTTCGCGTTGCCGGAGCGGTTCGCGCTGTTCGACAACATCAGCCAGACGCTGTCCTACGAGAACGGCATCTATCTGCGCTGGACGGCCAACACGCTGCTCTACGCGGGCGGCGGGGCGCTGGGGGCGACGGCGCTGGCCGCGATGGCCGGGTACGCGCTCGGCAAGTTCTCCTTCCGCGGCAACGGAACCGTGTCGTGGGTGATCGTCGGCGCGGTGCTGGTGCCCGTGACGGCGCTGGCGTTGCCGTTGTACTTCCTCATGTCGGCGGTGGGCCTGCAGAACACGCCCTGGGCGGTGTTGCTGCCGAGCCTGGTGTCGCCGATGGGGGTCTATCTCTGCCGGTTGTACGCGATCTCCTCGGTGCCCGACGAGGTGCTGGAGGCCGCGCGGATGGACGGAGCTTCGGAGTGGCGGGTCTTCCGCACGGTGGTCCTGCGGATCATGTCGCCGATCCTGGTGACGGTGTTCCTGTTCCAGTTCGTGGCGATCTGGAACAACTTCTTCCTGCCCCTGGTGATGCTGAACTCGCGCGAGCTGTTCCCGCTCACGCTCGGGTTGCAGGACTGGAACACCCAGCCCGCGGTCGGCAACCAGGTCATCTTCCACCTCGTCGTGACGGGAGCGTTCCTGGCCGTGGTGCCGCTCGTCGTGTGTTTCCTCCTGTTGCAACGGCACTGGAGGCAGGGCTTGGCGCAGGGGAGCGTGGTCGCGTGACGGCGACGCGCACGAGCGTGCGGATGGCGCGCAACCCCGTGCTGCCGGGCTTCCACCCCGACCCCTCGATGATCAGGGTGAACGGCGAGTTCGTCGTCGCCACCTCGACGTTCCAGTGGTTCCCCGGCGTGACGCTGCACCGCAGCACGGACCTCGTCACGTGGGAACCGCTGCCGCACCCGCTCACCCGGCGCGCCCAGCTCGACCTGCGTGGGGTGCCCGACTCCGGCGGGGTGTGGGCACCAGGTCTGTCGCATGTGGACGGCACGTTCCACCTCGTCTACACGAACATGCTGGGCTACAACGTGGACGGGTTCTACGACTCGCCCAACTACCACGTGCAGGCGCCGTCGTTGCACGGTCCGTGGACGGACCCCATGCCGTTGCACGCGCGCGGCTTCGACCCGTCGATGTTCCACCACGAGGGCCGGTCGTGGCTGCTGTCGATGCAGTGGGACCACCGGCCGGGACGGAACCGGTTCTCGGGGATCCTCCTGCAGGAGTTCGACCGCGCGACCCGGACGCTGGTGGGCGACGCCGAGGTCATCTTCACCGGCACCGCGATCGGGCTCACCGAGGGACCGCACCTGCTGCACCGCGACGGCTGGTTCTACCTGGTGGTCGCGGAAGGCGGCACGAGCTGGTCGCACGCGGTCACAGTGGCCCGGTCCCGGAATCTGAGCGGGCCCTTCGAACCCGATCCGGCCGGGCCGATGCTGACCAGCTCCGGGCACGCCGGGCTGGAGCTCAAGAAGGCGGGCCACGGCAGCCTGGTGCACGACGAACGCGACCGCTGGTTCGTCGCCCACCTCGCTGCCCGCCCGGTCGACAGCGCCGGGCACTGCGTGCTGGGCAGGGAGACCTCGATCCAGCGCGTCGAGTGGGTCGACGGCTGGCCGCGGGTGGCCGGGGGAGTGCCCGCCACGGCGGTGGCGATCCCCGACGACTACCCGGTGCAGCAGCCCGCGCCCGTCACGGCGTTCGGGCCGCAGTGGCAGAGCGTCCGGCGCGTTCCCGACCCGTCGTGGCTGTCGCGCACCGAACGGCTCGGCGCGATCCGGTTGCGGGCCGACCAGTCACCCGCGAGCCGGCACGACGTGAGCCTGTTCGCCCGCCGCCAGCGGGCGCTGTCCGAGGACCTCACCGTCGTCATCGACGCGGCCCCGGCGCACTTCCAGCAGATGGCCGGGTTGATCCACTACTACGACTCGGCGTTGTGGCACTGGCTCCAGCTCACCCACGACGAGCGGATCGGCCGCTGCCTGACCGTGCTGACCTGCGACCAGGGCACGTTGATCGACCCGCTCACCGACCCGATCCCGTGGCCGCACGAAGGCCCGGTGCGGATGCGCGCACGGGTCGACCGCACCGAGCTGCGGTTCGCCGTCGCCCGCCCGCACGGCGACTGGCAGCCGGTCGGGCCCGCGCTCGACGCGCGCCTGCTGTCCGACGAGCACGCCGCCCGCACGGCCGTCGCCGGCGCCACGGGCACCGCCGTCGAGGGCTTCACCGGCGCGTTCCTCGGCGTCTGCGCCACCGACCTCACCGGCCGCCGGATGGTCTGCGACGTGCTCGACGCCTCCTGATTCCCCTGCAATCGAAGGAGAACGCAACATGGGTCAACGACGATCTCTGTTCACGCTCGTGGTGGCGGCGGCGATAGCGCTGGGCCTCGCCCCGCCCGCCACCGCCGACCCGAACATCCCCGCCAACGACAAGATCCGCATGTTCGTCGGCCAGGACAGCGACACGCTCTCGGACTACAAGCGCGACGTGCTCACGAGCGGCGTGCCCCAGCCCGGCGGCGTCACGCTGTACACGAATCTCGTGCTGGGCGGGAACCCCGCGCCGCTGGCCGGGATGTACGGCCCGGTCAACTGGGGTTCCGGCACGGTCGACTTCCAGCGCACGCTGAACGAGTTCCCCGGCGCGTCGCTGGCCGTCGGCCTCTACCTGTCCGACGCCACGTCCGGCTGCGGCAACCAGCCGTTGCGCGCGATCATCGGCCGCAACGACGCCGACCTCGTCTCCGGCAACCTCGTCGCGCAGTACCGCGCCAAGGTCGACGAGATGGTGAACAAGCTCAAGTCGTACAACCGCGAGATCTTCCTGCGCATCGGTTACGAGTACGACGGCCCGTGGAACTGCTACAACGCCGACTTCTACAAGCAGGCCTTCCGCTACATCAAGGGCCGCATCAACGCGCTGGGCGCCAACAAGATCGCCACGGTCTGGCAGTCCGCGGCCTGGCCGTTGAACGAGCACACCGGCAACCCCGAGTGGAACTACGTCGTCACCGCGCCGAACCACTTCGACGTCTGGTACCCCGGCGACGACGTGGTCGACTGGGTCGGCATGTCCGCGTTCTACGGCAGCACGCACAACCGCTACCAGTGGTCGTGCAAGGCGCCGAGCATCAACCCGCGCGCGTTGCAGGACAGGGTGCTGAGCTTCGCCCGCGGCCACGGCAAGAAGGTGATGATCTCGGAGGCCGCGCCGCAGGGCTTCACCACCGGCAGCAAGACCCAGAGCTGCATCTTCCAGAAGAACCCGCAGCCGGTCAGCGGGCAGACCATCGTGGACACCTGGTTCGAGGACCTGTTCTCCTACGTCACCGCGAACCGCGACGTGATCAGCTCGGTCGCCTACATCAACACGAACTGGGACGCGCAGACCCAGTGGCAGTGCAACGGCGCCCCGGCCGGTCAGCCCGGCTGCGCCAACGGGTACTGGGGCGACTCGCGGGTGCAGGCCGACCCGACGGTGAAGGCGCGCTGGATCGCCGAGATCCGCAAGTCCCAGTACGTCAACGGGTCCGGCACCACCACGCCACCGCCGCCCGCCGCCGGACGGCAGCTGCTGGTCGGGCAGAGCAACACGGCCGCGTGGCAGGACCTGACGTCGGCCACCGGCGCAGACCCGGCCGGTGGCTCGGTCTACTACGGCGTGCGCGACGGCAACTTCGCCGGCCAGTCCGGGTCGTCGTCGCACCTCGCCTACGCCGACTTCCTCGCCGCGCGCGGCAAGCAGATCCAGGTCGGCATCAGCTGGAAGGACTACCCGCCGGCCTGGAACGGTGACCCGAACACGCAGCTCCAGGCGTCGCGACAGGCCACTGTGGACATCGCGAACGGCCGGTACGACAACCAGTTCACCGCCCTGACCAACTACATCAACGCCCATCGCGGATCGACGTTCCTGCTGCGCCTGGACTACGAGGTCAGCAGCGCGTTCCACTGCGTCAACGGCAGCGACTGCTCCTCGTACCGCAACGCGTTCCGCAAGCTCGTCCAGCTGATCGACGCCCGGACCGGCGGCGCGAACGTCAAGTACGTCTACCACCCGGTGCGCGGGGAGTTCGACAAGCTCTACCCCGGCGACGACGTGGTCGACCAGGTCGGGCTGAGCATCTTCAACCAGGACCTCTGCCAGCCGTTCTGGGAGAACGGGACCGCGTACTGGAACGGCGAGCAGAACACCGCCAACCGCACGTGCCTCGGCTACTACGACGCGATCGTCAACGGCAACCGCAACGCGATCAGGCACGAGTACCCGGTCGACCTCAACGTGCTGCGGATGCTCTGGTGGGCCAAGCAGCACAACAAGAAGATCGTGCTGTCCGAGGTGGGTGTGCAGCGGATGGCGAGTGCGCTGGACGGGTCGGGCAGGCAGTCCGACGGCGACTACCGGACGTTCGTGGACCGGCTCGGCACGTTGCTGAACTACCGCGGCCCGATCCCCAACGGCGTGGTCGACGGCCGGCAGACGGACTTCCTCGGCACCGGCTACGACCTGTCGGACGTGATCGACTCCGTGGTGTTCATCGACCTCGACTGGCGCTACGGCTTCGACGGCAAGGTGGGCGCGAACCCGCCCTTCGGGTTCCCGAGCTCGTCGGGCTGGTTCGTGAACTCGCTGATCAGCCAGTACCCGCAGGGCCGTTCGGCACTGTGCGGCCTGCTCGCGGCGGGCTTCACGACGCGCTGCGCGTGAGCACGTCGATCATCGCGTCGAACGGGGCGTCGTCGCGCAACGCCCTGGCGGTGATCAACGCTCCCTCGGCGCCCGCCACGGTCGCGTCCGCGAGCCGGCGGGCGTCGTCGGGGGCCATCGCGAACGCGGCGAAGTGCCCGGCCAGCGCCGCGATGATCGTCGCGAACGACCGTCCACCCGCGGCGTCGAGCTCCTCGGAGTCGCGGGTGGACTCGATCACCAGGGGCGCGACCGCGCAGCCCTGCCGGTAGTCGCTCGCCAGGAGATTGGTCCGCGCCTGCTCCAGGTAGGCGCGGACCAGCTCGGCGGGGGAGGTGGCCGCGGCCGCCGCCCGGTCGATCGTCGCGACCTGCTCCTGGGAGTGCAGTGCGGCCGCCTCGACGGCCAGCTCGGCCTTGCCGCCGGGGAAGTGGAAGTACACCGAACCCCGTGGTGCCTCGCTGCGCTTGAGCACGTCCGACAAAGCCGTGGCGTGGTAGCCCTGCTCGCGGAACAGCTCACGAGCTGCGGACACCATCTTCTGCCTCGCGTCGGACCGTCGGCCTGCCATGCGACCGAGCCTACGTCAAAGTATGTCGTGCGACATAGCTTCTTGACATGTATGACGGCCGACATAGCATCGGAGGTACGCCGAACCCAGGAGGTCGTCATGTCTTCAGTGCTCATCACCGGTGCGTCGAGGGGGATCGGCCGCGCCATCGCCGTCGAGCTGGCCGGGCGGGGTCACCGAGTGGTCGCCACCGCCCGAAACCCCGAGGACCTGGCGGATCTGCCGGTGGCGGTGAAGCTCCGGCTCGACGTCACCGACCAGGCGAGCGTCGACGCGGCGGTGGCCGCGGCCGGGCGGATCGACGCCCTGGTCAGCAACGCGGGAACCACGGTGCGCGCGCCGCTGGAGAGCGTGCCGCTGGGCGAGGTCGAGAGCCTCTTCCAGCTCAACACGTTCGGTGCGCTGCGAGTGGCGCAGGCGGTGCTGCCCGCGATGCGCGAGCGCGGTGACGGCCGGCTCGTCTTCGTGTCCAGCGTGCAGGGACGGGTGGTGCTGCCGATCATCGCCCCGTACGGCGCGAGCAAGTGGGCGCTGGAGGCGATCGCCGAGGGGCTGGCCCTCGAAACCGGTCACTTCGGGGTGAAGGTGAGCATCGTGCAGCCCGGCGCGGTGTCGTCCGGTGGGGCCGAACGGGCGAAGTCGTTCTTCGCCGACGACGATCCGTATCTGCCCCTGCTGCGTCAGGTGCCCGCGTTGCGCGGTGAGTCCGTGACGCAGGAGGAGGTCGCCGCGGCCGTCGCGGACACGCTCGAAAACCCCGCTCCGCCGCTGCGTGTGCCCGTCGGCGCGCCTGCCGCGAACGCGTTGGAGGCACGCAAGAAGGCTTCGGACGAAGAGCCCTTCCTGCCCGTTCCCCTTGACTGGTGAGCACTCCGGCCCATTGAGACGCGACCTGGCGGGGAAGCGCTTTCATGCTAGCTTCGAATGAGAGTGACCTCTCGGAACGGAGCAGCCTATGCCGGCTCTTTGGGGTGTCTCGTTCGACGCCACGGCCATGTCCGGCGTGGTGGTGGAGTTCCTCAAGACCGCCAGATCCTTTGCGGAGCAGGGTTTTCGCGTTCACCTCGACCTCGGCTACGACATCAAGGCCGACAAGGACAGATTCTTCGAGCCGTACCGGCATGAACTCGTGCCGGAGTGGGTAAGACTCGATCGCGTTGACGGCATCGAGCACATCGCCGGATATGACCGGGAATTCGTGGCAGCCACGCTGGAATCCGTGCGTCGCAACGAGGTTCCCGACACCGGTGACGTCGTCGACGAGTTGGCCGACGCGCTCGTGCGGACGTGGGAGGCGCGCGACGTCTCGCTCGTGATGGTCGAGAACGGCACGCTGCCGGAGAACGTCGCGTACACGAGAGCGCTCTACCAGGCCATCGAACGGTACGGGGCCGCTCACGACCTCGGCCGGTTCGTGCTGTGGCGCGACCACGACCTGATGTGGCAGAGCGAGCCGGTCAAGTACGGCAGCTTCCCTTATCCCGCAACGCCTCCGATGGTGAACTCGCCGCACGTCCACTACTTCGCGCTGCACGAGGAGGCCCGGCGGCGCACGCTGGAGTGGATGCCGCACCTGCGCAACCTCGACCTGCTGCCGAACACGTTCACCGCGCCGGAACGGCCCGGCCGGCCGGACTTCCTGGAGCACCACGGCATCGCGCCGGGCACGCCCGTCGTCGCCCGGTTCACGAGGATCATCCCGCAGAAGCGGATCGACCGCGACCTGCACCTGGTGGCGCGACTGCCCGGGACCTGCCTGTTCGTCGCCGGTGACACCGAAGAAGATCCGGCCGAGACCGCGAGGCTCCGCGCGTTGGCCGAGGAGCTCGACGTGCCGGTCGTCTTCGGCGGCGTGCTGGCGCCGTGCGAGTCGGCGGGGGACGGGTTCAGCGTGCGCGATCTGCTCGCGCACGCGGCGGTCGTGTCGTTCCTGACCTCGTACGACTACGAGAGCTTCGGCAACCCGATCGGCGAGGCGATCGCGGCCGGCGTGCCGTACGTCGCGAGCCGGTACGCCCTGTACGACACGGTCTACGGCGGCTACGAGGCGCCGGTGCTCGACATCTTGCGGCACGACCTGCCCACGGCGGAGTTCGCCCGGCAGGTGCACGAGCTCATGACGAACGCGGAGAGGCGGGCGGAAGTGGTGGAGCACAACAGGCGGCTCGGCACGCACACCCGCGAGGCGGCGAACGGCCTGGTCAGCGAGTTGTTCCCGCCCGCGATGGGGCCGCGCGTGCAGGTCAGCGTGGTGCTGCCGGTGTTCGACGAGGCCGCGAACATCGACGCCGTGCTGGCGTCGTTGCGCGACCAGGAGGACGTCGACCCCGAGACGTACGAGATCGTGCTGGTGGACAACAACTCCACGGACGCCACGGTCGAGCTGGCCCGCCGGTTCGCCGAGACGTCACCGGTCGCCGTGCACGTGATCAGCGAACGCGAGCAGGGCGTGGCGTGCGCGCGCAGAGCGGGCATGGAGTTCGCGGTCCGCCGCAGCCGCCACCGCAAGGACCCCGGCGAGCGCTTCTACCTGCTCTCGGCCGACGCGGACTGCCAGGTCGACCGGCGGTGGATCACCGAACTGATCGCGGTGATGGAGAAGGACAAGGCCGCGATCGGCGTCTGCGACTACTACTACAACGCGGAGCACTTCGTCGGCAGGCCACGGCTCTGGGACGCCATCCAGCGCACGCTGCGGTGTCGGGCGGTCACGTTCTCGCTGTTCGGCGGCTTCCCGGACGGCAAGGGCTTCGCCGTCGAACGCGAGGCGTACGAGGACGTCGGCGGCATCGAGATCTTCTACCAGCTGCGGAACGGGAGGTTCGTCAACCACCTGTCCGACGACTGGGACTTCGGCATCCGGGTCGCGGGCTCCGGCCACGACATCGCCTACGCGCCGCTGTCGAAGGTCGAGATCAACCCGCGGCGGGTCAACCACGCGATCGACGAGGTCATCACCGGCCGTGCGTACGGCAACGACGGCATCATCGTCATGCGCGACATCCGGCCGGAGGCGCCGGCGAAGACCGCGGACCTGACCGAGGCCGAGGCGCTGCAGGCGTGGGAGTTCTCGATCAAGGACTTCACCCCGAAGAACACGATCCTGCCGGTCCTGCTCACACCGTCCTTCCTGGACGAGGACGCGGTCGTCGCGTTCTTCGGCGAGGACCTGGCGGCACGGCTGGGGAGGCGCATCGCGGAGATCAAGGCCGAGATGAGCGTGACCGACTTCCTGCCGATCCACTCCTACAAGACGCCCTCGTACCGGCTCTACCTGGAGTTCTGCGACGAGATCTTCGCCCGGCTGCGCGCGACCGTCGGGGAGGACATCGGGTACCCGCCGCCGCTGCCGGAGTGCTTCGCGGACGTGCCGGAGGACCGGTTCGCCGAGTTCGTGAAGTACTACTGCGAGGACCGCGAATCCGGGGAGGCGCACAACTACTTCGGCAATGGAGGCGTGTTCTGATGACCCGAGTTCTCTCCGAACCCAGGGTGTGGGCGGCGTTGCAGGACCCCGCGAACGCGCACCTGCTCGACTACGTCACCGAGGACCCGTTCGGGGCGCACGTCTTCCCCGGCAACGTGCCAGGCTACGGCGTCGACGACTTCCTCGGCGACCTGAGCGCGCAGCTCGCCGCGACCGCGCCGATCCACCTCTGGTCGTACATCCCCACCTGCGCCTACAAGTGCCGCTTCTGCCAGTACCCGGTCGTGCTCGTGAAGGGCGGCCGCAACGAGGAGAAGCTCTCGCAGTGGGTGGACTGGAACATCCGCGAGGCGCAGCTGTGGCTGCAACGCGTGCCTGAGCTCCGGCGCGCACCGGTCGGGGAGTTCAACGTCTTCGGCGGCACCCCGTCGTTGCTGCCGGAGCGCGACATCCGGCGGTTGCTCGACTTCTACCGGGAGAACTTCGGGTTCACCGAGGACACGACGATCCGGTTCGAGGGCGACCCGAGCACGTTCACCCCGGCGAAGCTGGAGACGTTGCGGGAACTGGGCTGCACCAAGCTGTCGAGCGGCGTGCAGTCGTTCGACGACCACGTGCTGCGGGAATGCGGCCGCGAGCACTCGTCCCAGATGTGCGTGGACTTCGTGCGCAACGCGCAGGCCGCCGGGTTCGAGTGGATCAGCATCGACCTGATGTACGGGCTGCTCGACCAGACCGTCGACAGCGTGCGGCGCGACCTGGACGTGGTGCTGGAGAACGAGGTCACGGCCGTGGTGTGCACGAAGCTGCACCTGAAGTCGTACGCCGAGACCAGGACCGGGGTCGCGGGCGAGCAGCCCGCGCCGTGGCAGCTGCCGCAGTACCGGGAGAAGCTGGTGCGGGACGGGCACTTCTGGCCGACGCTGCTGGAGCAGTACCGGATGCGCGAGGTGCTGACGGACGGCCTGCGCTCGGCCGGCTACACCGAGCACCCCACGATGTACTTCGCGCGGGACGGCCTCGGGCCGGAGAAGTGGAAGTCCATCATGGTCGACCAGGACAAGCAGGAGGCCGAGGTCGCGATCGGCCTGGGCGGCAGTTCGAGCTGCCGGGTGTCCGAGGCGATCACCGACGTGAACTGGAAGAACTACGCGCAGGCCGTCGAGGCGGGGCGGGTGCCGCTCGGGTCCGCGACCGGGTTCGACGCGGGCGCGCAGGAAGCGCGGGCGGTCAAGATGGCGCTGTCGACGTTGCAACCGGTGCGGGAGGACCTGCACCGCGCCCGCTACGGCACGTCGTTGCACGACGGCCCGTGGCGGGAGAAGTTCGCCTCGCTGGCCGAACGCGGTCTCGTGACGGTCGACGCGGGTGGGGTGGCGTTGACCGAGGACGGCGAGGTGCTCGTGGAAGCGATCATCAACACCGAGCTGTGAGAACCGGGGTGGGCTTGTGCGAGCCCACCCCGGTTCAGTTCGTCAGCAGTGGTCGAAGGCGTAGTTCGGCTTGCCCGGCGCCACCAGGTAGCGGTCGCGCAACGTCGTCGTGGCCGGGGTGTCCGGGTCCGCGCAGACGTCGTTGAACGTGCCCCGCAGGTCGTCGGTGTACTCGATGTCCATCACGTGCTGCCCGTAGACGTCGGAGTACGACGAGCACTCCTCCCAGCGGTGGCACTCCTCCGAGACCGCGAAGTCGAAGCCGACCTCGGTGCGGGCACGGGCGGTCTGCTCCGCCGAGTTCTTCTGGCCGATCGCGAGGCCGCGGTTGTGCGTGCGGTCGGCGAGCAGCTTGGCGTAGGCCAGGTTGTTGTTGACGCTCAGCTTGCCCTTGGACCGCAGGTAGGAGTCGAGGTTGTCGACCTCGACGGCCTTGAAGCCCTTGTTCGCGCAGGTGTCGATCGTCGTGCCGATGATCCCGGCGAGCTCGGTGCGCTTGGCGGACGTCGAGGTGTCGAGCAGGAACTCGTCCGGCCAGTTCGGGTCGATGATCGGCTTGCCCGACGAGTCCTTGAGGATCAGGTGTCCCCGCTGGTTCAGCCAGGTGTTCCGGTCGGCGGGCTGGGTCTGGAACCCGTTGACATAGCAGATCGAGTACATGCCGGCCGCGGGTGAGGCCGTGCTGTCGCGCGTCACGAGGGTCACGCCGGACGGCGGGGTGTACGCGGCGCCGAGCTGGTAGTCGAGCACGGCACCGACGGGCGGCAGTTGGACCGCCGCCGGGCTCGCCGCGCTGGACGTCAGCGGAGCGGCCGCGCAGGCGGCCACGGCGAGTGCGGTGAGGACTGTTCCGGCGAGGGCGCGGGCAGGGGAGGTCATAGGCGCCGAATCTCCTTGTTCGCTCAGTGTTGCTGATCGGGTGTGAGCGACCGTACCGAGAATGTCCGGATCGGGCTAGGAATCAATCTCAATCGGTCACGACTCTTGCGTGTTTGAGCGATTTCCGCTTACTGTCCCCGACCACAGAGCCGCACCCACCACGCGAGGGAGTCGACATGGCGCACGGCAGAGGGCTGAGTCGCCGCACGGTGCTGACGATGGGCGCCGCGCTCTTCATGACGGCCGCCTGCGGCACGGGGTCCGGCTCCGACGGCAAGGTGCGCGTGTGGCACGGCTACACCGACGCCGAGGCCTCCGCGCTGGCCAAGCTCGCCGACCGCTGGAACACCACGCACCCGAACCAGCAGGTCGAGCTCGTGTTCAACGGCGGCAACGACAACGCGCTGCAGAAGACGCTGGCCTCGTTCGCCTCGGGCAACCCGCCGGAGGCCGCCTACCAGTACGGCTCCTCGATCACCGGGCTGACCGGCCGTCCGCAGACCCAGGACCTGACCGACCTGCTGCGCGGCGACGCCGAGTTCGCGTGGGACGACCTGTTCCAGGCCGGGCGCGAGGCGTCCACGGTCGACGGCAAGATCTACGGCGTCCCGGCGCTGGTCGACAACCTCTCGCTGGTCTACAACAAGAAGCTGTTCGACGACGCCGGCATCGCGCACCCGACCTCGTCCTGGACCTGGGACGAGTTCCGTTCGGCGGCGCAGAAGCTGACGGCGGACGGCCGGTTCGGCTGGGCGTACGTCAACGACGGCACCGAGGACACGGTCTGGCGGTTCCTCGCCCTGCTCTGGCAGGCGGGCGGTGACCTGCTGTCGCCGGACGGCAAGAAGGCGGCGTTCGCTTCGGACACTGGTGTTCAGGCGATGCAGTTGTTGCGGGACATGGCCGTCACGGACAAGTCGGTGTACCTGGACGCCGGGGACCAGCAGTACCTGAACCTGTTCAACTCCGGTCGCATCGGCATGCTCTGGACCGGGCCGTGGGACCTCGGCGCGATCAACGACGACGTGTCGTACGGCGTGGAGTTCCTGCCGGGCAAGGTCAGCCACGCGACGATCGCGGGCCCCGACACGTTCGTCGTCTTCGGCGAGAACGGCCGCAAGAACGCCGTGCCGTTCCTGAAGTGGCTGCTGTCGGCGGAGATCCACCTCGAGTTCGCGCTGGAGACCGGGCACCTGCCGATCCGGCAGTCCGAAGTGGACCTCGCCGGATACGCCGAGTTCGAGGCGAAGTACCCCGGTACCAAGGTGTTTGTCGACAACCTGGCGAAGAACGTCACGAAGGCGCGGCCGAACATTCCGCAGTACCCGAAGATCTCGCAGGTGCTGGGCACGGCGGTGCAGTCGGTGCTGCTGGGGCAGGCGGAACCCAAGGCGGCGCTGGACCAGGCCCGCGGCGAGGTCGACCAGGAGCTGGCGGGTTCATGACGTCCCGGAAGGTCGCCGACCACGTCGCGGGCTGGGGCTTCGCGGCACCGGCCGTGGTGCTGATCGGCGTGTTCGGCCTGGTCCCCGTCGTGTGGTCGGCGGTGTTGTCGTTCCAGTACACCGACCTCACCTCGCCCGGCACGTTCGCGGGCGGCGACAACTACGCCAAGCTCGTCGCCGACCCGCTGTTCTGGGACGCGGCCCGCCGGACGTTGCTCTACGTCGTGCTGTTCGTGCCGATCACGCTCGCGCTGGCGTTACCGATCGCGGTGATGCTCAACCAGAAGATCCGCGGTGTGGTGCTGTACCGGCTCGCGGTGTCCGTGCCGCTGGTGACGTCGACGGTCGCGACCGGCATCATGTTCAGCTGGCTGGCGAACCCGCAGTTCGGGCTGGTCAACGCCGCGCTGGACGCCGTCGGCCTGCCGAAGCAGGGCTTCTTCGCCGATCCGGACCAGGCGTTGTTCGCGGTCGTCGCGATGACGGTGTGGGGCTGGCTCGGGTTCGCGGTCATCATCTACCTGGCGGCGTTGCAGAACGTGCCCAAAGACCTGATCGAAGCGTCCAGTCTGGACGGTTGCGGTCGCGCCGGCTCGTTCTGGCACGTCGAACTGCCGCTGGTCGCGCCCGCCACCGGGTTCCTGCTGGTGTGGCTGACGATCAACGGCCTGCAGCTCTTCGACGCCGTCTACGTGACGACCAAGGGCGGGCCGCTGCGGGCGACGACCGTGCTCGTCTACCACCTCTACAACGAGGCGTTCGTGAGCTTCGACGGCGGGTACGCGGCGGCGATCGGCTGCGCGGTGTTCCTGGTGATCGGCGCCTTCACCCTCGTCCAGCTGCGGTTCAACCGCCGCACGTCCCACTACGAGGTCCGATGAGAAGGCCCAGCGCGCTGCACCTGATCCTGCTGCCGCTCTCGCTCGTGATGGTGACACCGCTGGTGTGGATGATCCTCGTGTCGATCTCCACGCAAGAGGAGTCGCGGCGGTTCCCTCCCGGGCTGCCAGGCGGGATCGAGTGGGAGAACTACCTCGCCGCCGTGCGCGACGCGCCGCTGGGATCGTGGCTGGTCAACAGCTTCGTGGTGTCGGTGGTGTGCGTGGCCGGCAACCTGCTGCTCTGCTCGCTGGCGGGGTACGCGTTCGCGCGGATCCCGTTCATCGGCTCGAAGGTCGCGTTCGTGCTGATGCTGGCGACGTTGATGGTGCCGTTCCAGATCGTCATGCTGCCGCTGCTGATCATGATGCGGTCGCTGGGGCTGGTCGACACCTTGGGGGCGTTGATCGCGCCGAACCTGGCGACGGCGTTCGGGGTGTTCCTGATGCGGCAGTTCTTCACGACGTTGCCGCGGGAGCTGGAGGAGGCCGCGCGGATCGACGGCGCTTCTCGGCTGCGGACGTTGGTGCAGGTGCTGCTGCCGTTGATGCGGCCTACTTTGGCCACTTTGGCCGTGCTGACTTTCTTGCAGACCTGGAACGACTTCCTGTGGCCGTTGATCGCGGTGCAGAGCCCCGGCGTGATGACCGTCCAACTAGGACTTCAGTCGTTCCAGGGCGCGCACACCACGAACTGGCCCAAGCTCATGGCCGGCACGGTGCTCAGCCAGCTGCCCGTCCTGCTCGTCTTCTTCTTCGCCCAGCGGTTCTTCGTGCGGTCGGTGGCCGCAGCGGGCATCAAGTGACTGAACAACCAAAGGAATCCGCCATGCGCACTCAGCTGCACACCACCGAGGAGATCGCGTCCCAGCCCGCGTGCTGGCGCCGGGCGATCGCACTGGCCGCCTCGCCGGAGACCGCGGCCGCCCTGCCGGCGCCCGGCGAACGCGTCGCCGTCGTCGGGTGCGGCACGTCGTGGTTCATGGCCCAGGCCTACGCCCGGCTGCGCGAGGACGCGGGCCTGGGCGAGACGGACGCCTTCGCCGCGTCGGAGTTCCCGTTCGGCCGTGCCTACGACCGGGTGGTGGCGCTGACCCGTTCCGGGACGACCACCGAGGTCATCGACGTGGTGCGGCGGCTGTCCGTGCCCACGACGGCGATCGTCGGGACGCCGGGCACGCCCGTGACCTCGCTGGTCGATCACGTGGTGGCGCTGGAGTTCGCCGACGAACGCTCGGTCGTGCAGACCCGGTTCGCGACGACCGCTCTCGTGCTGCTGCGGGCCCACCTCGGCGAACGGCTGGAGCGCGCGGTGCTCGACGCCGAGCAGGCGCTGGCCGAGCCGTTGGGGGCAGACCTGGTGGAGCGCAACCAGTTCACGTTCCTCGGTGGCGCGCCGTGGACCACCGGACTGGCCGCCGAGGCCGCGTTGAAGATGCGGGAGGCGTCGCTGTCGTGGGCCGAGTCGTACCCGGCCGCCGAGTACCGGCACGGGCCGATCGCGATCACCGACGAGGGGTCGCTGGTGTGGTCGTTCGGCACGCCGCCGACCGGCCTCGACCTCGACGTGGCCGCTGCCGGTGGCCGGTGGGTGGCGCGCGACCGCGATCCGTTGGCGGAGTTGGTCGCGGTGCACCGGCTGGCCGTGGAGGTCGCGTTGCTGCGCGGCCTCGACCCCGACACTCCCCGCAACCTGACCCGCTCGGTGATCCTCGACGGCACGCCGTGAAGGTTCTGACCGTCACGTTGAACGCGGCGCTGGACGTCACGTATCGCGTCGACGCGCTGGAACCCGGTGCCACACATCGGGTTTCGGACGTCGCGGTGCGGGCCGGTGGCAAGGGCGTGAACGTGGCGCGGGTGTTGTGCGGGCTCGGAGTCTCCGTGGTGGCGTCCGGGTTCTGCGGCGGTGCGGCGGGGGAGTCGCTGCGCGCGGACCTGGCTCGATCCGGTGTGCCGCAGGCGATGTTCCCGATCTCCGGGGAGACGCGGCGGACGGTCGCGGTGGTCGGGTCGGCGGGGGAGGCGACGTTGTTCGCGGAGCCCGGGCCGATGGTCACGGCGGCCGAGTGGGACGGGTTTCTGGGCTGGTTCGGGGAGGTGGAGGCGGACGTCGTGGTGTTGTCGGGGTCGCTGCCGCTGGGGGTGCCGGGCGATGCCTACGCGACGCTCGTGCGGGCCTCGCGGGTGCCGGTGGTGCTGGACGCGGACGGACCGGCGTTGGCAGCGGGGGCGGCGGCAGGTCCGGCGGTGATCACGCCGAACCGCAGGGAACTCACCGCCGCGATCAAGTCGGACTGCCACGAACCTGCCGCTGCATCTGCCCCCACCCTCGACAACCCCCTCATTCTCGGTGCCGAAGCCGCTCTTGTCTCCGACGGTCCCCTCGGCATGACCCTCCACACCCTCGACGGCGTCTGGACCGCCGCCCCACCCGAAGTCCTCGCCGGCAACCCCACCGGTGCCGGCGATGCCGCCGTGGCCGCCCTCGTCGCCGCCTGGCACCTGCCGTGGCCACAACGGCTCGCCGAGGCTGTGGCGCTGTCCGCTGCGGCTGTGCGGGCCCCGCTCGCCGGCGACTTCGACCGTTCCTTCTACGACCAGCACCGGGCCGCCATCGTGCCCACACGACTCTGACGGGGACCACAGACCATGCCGTTGATCCAGCTTCGCGAGATCATCGACGGGCCCGCGCCGGTGCCCGCGTTCAACGTGATCCAGGTCGAGCACGCCGAGGCGATCGCCGCCGCAGCCGAGGAGACCGGCGCGTCGGTCGTGCTCCAGATCAGCGAGAACGCCGTGCGCTACCACGGATCTCTGCGACCGATCGGGGTGGCGGCGCTGTCCGTCGCCGCCGTCGCGCGCACGCCGATCGCCGTGCACCTCGACCACGCCACGTCCGAGGAACTGGTGCGGGAGGCGGTGCGGCTCGGGTTCGGGTCGGTCATGTTCGACGCCTCCGCGTTGCCGCACGAGGAGAACGTCGCGCGCACGGCGTCGGTCGTGCGGGAGTGCCACGAGGCCGGGGTGGCGGTCGAGGCGGAGCTCGGCGAGATCGGGGGCAAGGACGGCGTGCACGCGCCGGGGGTGCGCACCGATCCTCAGGACGCGGCGGCATACGTCGCGGCCACCGGGGTGGACCTCCTCGCCGTTGCGGTCGGGTCGTCGCACGCCATGCTCACGCGCGACGCCGAGCTGGACTTCGAACTGATCTCGTTGCTGTACAAGGCGGTGCCGGTGCCGTTGGTGTTGCACGGGTCGTCCGGGGTGGCGGACGAGAGTCTGGCGGCGGCGGTGCGGGCGGGGATGCGGAAGATCAACATCGCCACGCAGCTCAACAAGCACTTCACCGCGAGCGTGCGGACCGTGCTCGACGACCACCCGTCGCTCGTCGACCCCCGGCGCTACCTCGGTGCCGGTCGCGAGGCCATGTCCGCCGAGGTCGCTCGGCTCATCCGGGTACTGGAAGGCTGATCAATGTTCACCATCGCGTTCGTGGGCGCGGGTTCCGTCGAGTTCACCCGCCAGCTGCTCCGGGACGTCCTGTCGTTCCCCGAGCTGGCGGACTGCACGATCTCGTTGCACGACATCGACTCCGAACGGCTGGAGGTCGCGGCCGCGCTGGCCCGGCTGTCCGGGAGCTCGAACGTCCGCACCTCGCTGGTGCGCCGGGAAGCGTTGGAGGGCGCGGACGTCGTCGTCAACATGGTCGCGATCGGCGGGCATCAGGCGACCCTGACGGACTTCGACGTGCCCGAGTCGTTCGGGCTGCGGCAGACCATCGGCGACACCCTCGGCATCGGCGGGATCTTCCGGGGGCTGCGCACGTTCCCGTTCCTGGACGGGCTGGCGGCCGACGTGCTCGCCGTGTGCCCGGACGCGTGGCTGCTCAACTACACCAACCCGATGGCGATGAACATCCAGTACCTGGCGACCGTCGCGCCACGACTGAAGGTCGCGGGCCTGTGCCACTCGGTGCACTGGACGATCCACGACCTCAGCGCGTTGGTCGGGGTGCCGCACGAGGAGGTCGACTTCCTCTCGGCCGGGGTGAACCACCAGGCGTGGATCCTGCGGTGGCAGCACGAAGGCCGCGACCTGTACCCGGCGCTGGACGCCGCGATCGCCGAAGATCCCGGGCTGGCCCGGCGGGTGCGCGTGGACGTCTACCGCAGGTTCGGCTTCTACCCGACGGAGACGAGCGAGCACTCGTCGGAGTACGTGCCGTGGTACCTCCAGCATCAGTCCGAAGTGGAGCGACTGCGCCTGCCGGTCCGCGACTACGCCACGATCAGCGCGGAGAACGTTGCCACGTACGAGAAGACGCGGGACGCGCTGGCCGCCGGTGAGCCACCGCCGCCGCTGACGGACGACGCCGTCGAGTACGCGCCGCAGGTGATCCACAGCCTCGTGACGGGGCAACGGCGGACGATCCAGGTCAACGTCGCGAACGACGGGCTGATCACCAACCTGCCCGCCGGCGCGGCCGTCGAGGTGCCCGCCACGCTCGACCGGCTGGGCGTGCACCCGCACCACGTGGGCGCGTTGCCGCGGCAGCTGGCGGCGCTGAACCGGAGCTTCCTCAACGTGGTCGACCTGACCGTGGCCGCCGCCGTCGAGGGCGATCCCGCGCACGTCCGGCACGCGGCGTTGTGCGATCCGGCGACCGCGGCGGCGTTGACGGTCGGTCAGATCGACGATCTCGTGGTGGCGATGACGGCCGCGCACGGCGACCTGCTGCCGGTCGCGTTGCGGAGCGCGTGATGCTGGACCTCCTCGTCGTCGGTGACGCGAACCCGGACGTGCTCGTGTTCGGCGCGCCCGCCGCTCCGGCCTACGGGCAGGCGGAAACGCTGGTGCAGCAAGGGGTGCTGGCTCTCGGCGGGTCGGCGGCGATCGTCGCCCACGGGGCCGCGCGGCTGGGCCTGCGGGTCGGTCTGGCCGCGATGGTCGGCCGCGACACGGCCGGAGACTTCGTGCTGGACGAGCTGAGGTCCGCGGGCGTGGACATCAGCGCGTGCGTCCGGCACGAGTCGTTGCCGACGGCGTTGACCGTGTGTCTCAACCAGACCGGGGGAGACCGCGCGATCCTCACGGCCACAGGATGTCTGGCGGAGTTCGGTCCCGAGCACGTACCCGAAGTCGAGGCCCGACACGTGCACGCGGCGTCGTACTTCCTCCAGCCCCGCCTGGCCGCCGGCCTGCCCGAGATCTTCCGGAAAGCCGCGGGGAGCACGTCGCTCGACACCAACGACGACCCGTCCGGAAACTGGAAGGTGCAGCCGGAGTTGCTGCGCCACTGCACCTTCGTGCTGCCCAACCGGGCCGAGGCAGCGGCTCTGACCAGGGCAGAGGACCCTCTGGCCGCGTTCGCCGACCTGGGCGCGATCCCGGTCGTCAAGAACGGCGGCGACGGCTGCGAAGCCCTGTTCGGCGGCGAACGGATCACCGCACGCCCGCCCGTCCTGGAGCCCGTGGACACGGTAGGCGCGGGGGACTCGTTCGACGTGGGCTTCCTGGCCGGGTGGCTGCGCGACTGGGACCTCGCCTCCGCACTGACCCTGGGCGCGGCAGCGGGAGCGTTGTCGACCCGCGGACCGGGCGGCACGGCAACCCAGCCGACGTGGGCCGAGGCGTCCGCGCTGGCGCGTCAGGTAGAGATAACGCGCAGGCCGGATGCGTGATTAGGTCGCAAATTGCCGTAAAGCGAGCAGCATTCGTGCGCTATAGTGATCGGATGCGTCAAGAGCAGCGGCTAGCCGCCATCCTGGGCCAGCTCGCGGACACGGGCTCGGTCACCGTCACCGGGCTGGCCGAGACCCTCGACACGTCGGTCGCCTCGATCCGCCGCGACCTCCAGGCGCTGGAGGAGCAGAAGCTGCTCAAGCGAACCCACGGCGGCGCGGTCGCGGTCGAGGTCATCTACGAGCTGCCGCTGCGCTACCGGGTGGGCCAGCAGGAGGAGAAGCGGCAGATCGCCGGGGCAGCCGCCAAACTGGTGACCGAGGCAGTCCACTCCGTCGGCCTCAACGGCGGCACCACAACCACCGAGCTAGCCCGCCTGCTGGCGACCACCAGGTCGTTGAAGGTGGTCACGAACGCGCTGAACATCGCCTCAGACCTGTGCTCGCGCCCCACGATCGACCTGGTAGTAACGGGCGGCGGCGTCCGGCCGGAGAGCTACGAACTGGTGGGCCCGATCGCAGACCGAGCACTCGCGGGCATCAGCCTGGACCTGGTGTTCCTGGGCGTGGACGGCATCGACGCCCGCGCCGGCATCACCACGCACGACGAGGTAGAGGCCCAGACGGACAACTGCCTGCTGCGCACCGCGGCCCGCGTGGTCGTGCTCGCGGACGGCTCCAAGGTGGGCAAGCGGGCGTTCTCCCGCATCGCCGCCATCACCGACGTGCACGTGCTGATCACCGACTCGTCGGCGAACACCGAGGAGCTGGACCGGCTGCGCGCGGCGGGCGTCGAGGTCGTCGTCGCCTGAGGCTGCTCGAGGTCGAGCACGAACATCGGGATCAGGCGGCCACGCTGCGTTCCCACCACGCGGCGTGCTCGTCGCCGTCGACCTCGCGGGCCGTGAGTCCTTCAACTCGGCACCGTCCTGGAGCACGATCTCGGGGTGTGCCTTGATGTTGGCGCAACAACACCCCTGTTTTCGGGGATCCGGTAACAGGTCCCTTCTCGGCCGTTTGTGCGCCCGTGCGAGAGCGGTGCGGGACACATCCAGGACTCCTCCGCGAGTCAGTGTCGCGAGCATCGAGGGTGTTGTGCCTCAGCATCCGTTGATCGGCATGAACACGCTCAAGCAACCCGCTTTGCACAATTGACAGTCCGCCATGGAAGTTCAAGGGATTGATCAGGCGGCGGTTGATGATGTTGCTGGCTCGGAACGTCTTTCACGGGCCGTCAAGGTGCCGGTCAGCGGCCGGTCGTGGACCTGTCACACCGCCGCTGTGCACGGGACGCTCCTGTCCGGGTGGTGCGCGACGCCGGGTGCCGCTCAGACGAGGAGGGAATGATGAGACGACTGACCACGATCATCGTCACAGCCGCGGTGGTGGCAGTGGGACTGCTGGGAGGTGGGGGCACCGCCGCCGCCGCACCGGATGTCGGGGTCCAGGCGGCCTGCCTCGACAACGGCAACGATCTCGTGCCGTCGCGCAGCGAGGCGCTGCGCCGGGCACGGTCGTGGCTGGACCGCGTTGACACGAGTGCCGACCCGATCAACTATCACGGCGACTACGTGCCGTACTCGCAGGTTTCCTGCCACAGCAACAGCTACGGCTCGTACCGGCAGGACTGTTCCGGGTTCCTCGCCATGGCCTGGGGGATGGGTGGCCGGGGGGACGCCTGGT
This sequence comes from Lentzea sp. NPDC058450, assembly GCF_042721395.1. Lineage (NCBI taxonomy): Bacteria > Bacillati > Actinomycetota > Actinomycetes > Pseudonocardiales > Pseudonocardiaceae > Lentzea > Lentzea sp. NPDC058450. Next base: position 36,194 of record NZ_JBHXLO010000018.1, on the reverse strand, counting down.
ACACGGGCAATCTGCGGCCGGCGTACTCCAGCGGGCGAACCGTCTCGATCGCCCAGTCGCAGCTCGCTCCAGGGGACGCACTGCTGCTGCACATCGCGGACAGCGACCCCAACAACGACCACGCCGCCCTGTTCGTGGCATGGGTCTCCGGCGGCGCGCTGGTGTACGAGCAGACCGGGGCGGTTGACCGGACCCGGGCGGCCGTCTGGTCCCAGTCCAAGGTCAACTCCTACTCTCCCATTCGCTATGCGAAGCTCGCCAACGACGTCGTGTCCGGCCAGTTGGGCCGGTTGAACATCGTCTCCGACGACGGGGCACTGAGCTGGTACAGGCACACCGGCTGGTCTTCAGGAACGCCGAGCTGGGAATCCTGGTTCACCGCGGGCGCCGGGTTCCAGAACTTCGACAAGCTCGTCGCCGCGGACCGGACCCTGTTCGGTGTCCGCCCGAACGGCAACATGCAGTGGTACCGCTACGACACCGACCAGGGGTTCGCCGCGGCCAGCGGCGCGCTGATCGGCAGCGGGTGGAACATCTTCAAGTTCGTCATCTCTGCCGGCTCTGGGGTCATCTACGGGGTCTCCTGGACCGGCGCCCTGTACTGGTACCAGTATCGCGGAACGCCTGGTTCTGGCGGTTCCTGGGCGCCGAACTCCGGCAAGATCATCGGAGAAGGCTGGCACACGTTCCGTTCGGTCACCGCGTCCAACGGGGTGCTCTACGCCGTCGGACACGACGGATCGCTGCGGTGGTACCGGTATCTCACGCCGGACGACGGCTCGGGCGTCGCGTGGGCTGGAAGCAGCGGGGCGACCATCGGGTCCGGCTGGGTCGAGGGAACCTGCAACTACCAGACCGTTCTCGCGGCCGGTGACGGCCGGATCTATGCCGCCGACCAGGCAGGAGTTCTCCACTGGTGGCGCCACACCGATCCGACGAACGGCTCGGCCAGTTGGGCACCTGTCGCACCGTGTGGCAACACGGTCGGCGACGGCTGGCTGTGAGGTAGGACGGAGGTCTGCGAGGGTGACCTTCTTACCAGCGGTGGAGCGGGTCGGCCGGCTCGCTCTACCGCTCGGTCAGCACGTCCGGATCGCAGTGGCAGCCCCATGAACTGCGCCAGGTGTCGAGCTCTTCCGCTTCCCTTGTGCGGTGGGCGCGGAAGATGGTCATGGCCTCCGCCCAGTGCGGGTGGGCCTGGGTGCAGTCCGATTCGACGGCATGTGCCGCCCCGATGTCCCGGAGTGTGCGAGCTTGCCAGAGGAGGAGGTGAAGGTGACGCCAGATCGTCATGGCCTGGGTCAGCCAGCGCAGGGCGGACTCGGCGTCGCCTTCCGCCAGGTGCAGTTCGCCGATCGTGCGGAGCATGAGCGCGACGCCAAGGCGATCCTGGTGTTCCTGGCACACGCGCAGGTTGTTCAACAGCGCCGGTCTCGCCCGGTCGGTTGCGCCGCGGCGGATCCAGACCTTTGCCAGTGCCTGCGAGGTGTAGCACCGCAGGTGCCGGTCGCCGGTTGTCTCGATGATCCGGTCTGCTCGTTCGCAGAACTGTTCGGCCAGCGCGTGTTCGTCGCGGGCCCGGTGGATCAAGCCGATGCCCCGGATCGCGATCGCCTCGCCGCGGTGGTGTCCGATGCGGCGGTACTGGCGTGCCGCTTCTTCCAAGTGGTGTGCTGCCAGTTCGTCGTGGCCCAGTTCCCGGTGTGCGTAGCCGATTCCGTAGAGCGCGTGCGCGACGCCGTGCCAGTCGCCCAGTGCGAACAAGGCTTCCCGGGCTCGTTCGTGGTACTGCAGGGCCAGGTCGTGTTCGCCCAGCTCACGGTGAGCCGTGCCGATGCCGTTGGTCGCGACCGCTTCGCCGTGTGGGTTCCCGCCCGCGCGGAAGCGGTCGATGGCCAGCTGGAAGTGGTGCTTCGCTTCGGCGAAGCGGTCTTCGGTGTACCGGAGCTGACCGAGGCCGCATTCCAGCGCGGCCCGCCCCGAGTCGTTGCCTGCCGCGTCAGCGGCGGCGCAGGCCGCGGCGTGGGTGCGGTCCCAGCCGTCGAACCGGTTGTACGTGCCGAAAACGGCGAACACCAGGGCCTCGGCCAGTGCGCAAGCGAGCCGATCCAGTCCGAGCGCGCTCGCCCGCTCGACCATCGCGACCAGCATCGGTTCATCGTCAAGCAGTTCGGGGCCGTAACCTTCGTCGACTGCGAGCCAGCTCGGGTCCAGGTCCGGCTGGTACATGCGGCGCACGGCCACCGGCAGATGCTCGGCCACCCCCTCGACCGCCCGCAGTGCCTGCGTGATCGCGCGCACCACGGCCGTCGTCCGGTCGTCGACGCTCTCCTCCGCCTCGGCGCATTCCCTGGCGTAGATCCGGACGAGGTCGTGCATGCGGTACCGGATCCGACCGCCCGTCTTCGAGATGTACTCGACCAGCCGTGCGTCGGCGAGCCGGTCGAGGACGTCCTCCGCTGCGGCGACGGACACGGCGAGCAGTGCGGCGGCGGTCGACGCCGAGAAGTCGGACGGGTCGAGGAAACCGAGCAGCCGAAACGCCCGTTTGCCTGTCCCGTCGAGTCCGCGGTAGCTGACCGCGAGCGACGAGCGCACGCCGAACTCGCCGAGCCTGAGCTCGTCCAGTCTGCGCCGCTCGTCACCCATCCGGCCCACCAGCGTCGCGACCGGCCACTGTGGACGGTTGGCCAGCCGCGCACCTGCGATCCGCACCGCCAGCGGAACCCGATCGCACAGCCGCACAAGGGTTTCGGCGGCGCCCGAGTCCTGGTCGAGCCGGGTGTCGCCGATGATGTGCCGGAGCAGATCCAGGGCGTGCGACTCGCTCATCGCCTGGACGTCGAGCGTGATCACCCCTGGCAGACCGGCGACCGGCGCACGGCTGGTGATGATCACCCCACAGCCTGGATGGCCTGGCAGGAGTGGCGCCACCTGCTCGAGGCCGCCCGCGTCGTCGAGCACAACCAGGACGCGCCGGGCCGCGAGGGTGAGCCGGTACCGCTCGACCTTCTCGTCGAGGCTGCGCGCTGACGCGGCGGCCGACTCGTTGAGCGCGTGCAGCAATCGCCCGAGCGCCTCGTCGGGAGGCACCGGGTTCGCTTGTGTCCCACGGAGGTTGATGAACATGCCACCGTCGGGGTAGGTCCGGCGCAGGCGGTGGGCGACGTGCACCGCGACCGTCGTCTTGCCCATCCCGGCCGCTCCGGCCAGCGCGACCACCGGAACTGCGGTGTCGGCCGCCTGCCGTTCGGCCAGCCGCGCCTCCATGACCGCGATCTGCTCGTCCATCCCCGTGAAGTCGGCGGTGTCCGACGGCAGGGAGAAGACCGGCGATGGCCGCCGCGCCACCACGTCGGCGTCGTCCTCGGCGAGCGCGGACGCGACGAAGACATCGCGGTCCTCGCCCGCGAGGTTCAGCCCGTCCGCCAGAAGCCGCACGGTGTCGTTGCGGGGTCGGCGGATGAGACCGTTCTCGAGCTTTCGGATGGTGCGCACGCCCAAACCGGACCGCTCGGCAAGCGCCTCCTGGGTAAGACCGGCACGCCGACGCCGAGCACGCAAGACCGAACCGAACACCGGCCCCTCCTGGCTACCTCGGCTCCCAGAAAAAGCCTACCGTCGGCATGCTCCGAACTCAGCAAGGTTCGGGAACGTCAGGTTTCCTCCTGGCCGAGCAACAGACGTTGCACCCGTACCGCCAGTTCGGTCGGCTGCTGACGTTGGCGATCTCGTCGACGGCCAGCCGCACCACGCCACCGGCAGATGCCGTCGATCCGCGAGCACAGCCGGTGCCGGAGCATGTCGAGTTCCGCGCATAGCGCCGTTCGCCGGAACATGGCTGCCGCCTGCAAAGGCCGGACCGGCCTCGCCACGCACACCGGTCAGCCCGGCAACGCTGTCATCGGCATGAGCGAGCGACCTGCGGCTGGGGAGTACGTTCCCGCTGACGAAGGAACGTCGTTGCAGGTGCGGGCCGGTCGGTCCAAATCGCGCGGTCAACCTCTACCCGAGATACTTCGGTCATCTGTACAAAGGCTTGCTCGCTCACGATGACGGTGTCTGCAGGCGTAGGAAGCCGCGCCGGTGTGAGGGCGTGAGCGCCACCGCACCTCATGACGCCACCGTGGCCACGACCTCGACGCCGTACTTCGTCTTCCGTGGCGGGCCCGCTTCAGATCACTGCCGAACCTGGCGTGGGCGTGACGACTGAGCGAGACTGCTCCGATGGTTTCCGAATACGCCCAGAACGACCAACTCCGCGGCGCTCGTATCCACCTGAGCAACCTCGATGGTCTCGAGATCCGCGATTGCGAGGTGACTGGTCTGAAGATCGTCGACTGCTACGGCAGCGACGTCTACCTCGGCGGCTTCTTCGAGCGCCTCGTCGTCAACGACGTTGACGTGACCGCCTACGTCGAGGCTGAACTCGACCGCCGGCATCCCGCGCGGGTGCTGGCGCGGGATGCGGCTTCCCCCAAGGACTACCGGGCTGCTTGGGACGCCATCGAGACCCTGTGGGACGCGACGCTCGACCGGGCGAAGCAGTTGCCCGAGGCCGCACTGCACGAGCAAGTCGATGGCGAGTGGTCGTTCGTCGAGACGCAGCGGCATCTGCTGTTCGCCTGCGATGCGTGGTTCGGGAACGCCGTGCTGGAGGAGGAAGCGCCCTACCACCCGTTGGGCCTCCCCGCCGGGGGGACGCCGCCGGAGGAGGCGGCGAAGCTCGGCCTCACCCTTGGAGCCACCCCGACGCTCGAGGAGGTGCTGGCGCCGCGGCTCGCTCGCATGGCCGCGATGCGGCGTGTCGTCGACGGGCTCACCGCGGACGAACTCGACCGAGTGTGTGGCCGCAAACCGGCGGACATGTATCCCGAGCAGGAGTACGTCGTGCGCCGCTGCCTCAAAGTTGTGCTGAAGGAAGAAGCCGAGCACCACCGGTACGCGGTGCGCGACTTGGCGGTGCTTGAGGCAGGTGTGCGTGAACGGCAGTAGTTCCCGCGTGGACTCCGACCAGGTGGCGACGCGGCGTAGCTGCGAATGACCGCACGCTCATCGGAATGAGAGCGCTCGGCAGCATTGGAGTGCGTTCCCTCCGGTTGTGGAATGTCGTTGCGGATGTTGGCCGGCTGGATCATGATCGCGCCGTGGAACTTGACTGGGGCTACTTTCGGGAGCTGTTCGGAGGGTTGTTCCGTCACGATGACGGCGTTGGCGAGCGTCGGGCGTACCTGAGCAGTGAGAGGCCGACCGCAGCCGAGCATCTGGTCGAGTTGGAGGCGCTGCGGAAACGGGAGCAAATACCCGCCGGCGGCTACGTCGAAGACGACGAGCAGTTGTGGCGGATCATGAAGCTGTACGGGCTCAGCCGTGTCAGTGACCTCCTGATCGAAGGGTTCTGCACACAGGGAGAACCACCCACCGAGTTCAGCGCCACCGGAGAACGTGCCGGCATTAGGGGCGGCGTCACCGGTGGGGTGAAGTCCGACGAGCTCGCCGTGCACACGGAGTTCTTCTCGGGCATCGGGCTGACCCCGTTCGACCACGCCGAGGCGTTCTCCCCGTTCCACCACGAGATCTTCACCGTGGTTCAGGATCCCTCGGCGACGAGCGTGACCGTGGAGGAGGTGTTGTGGCCCGGCTTCTGGTTCGGCGACCTGCTGTTCAGTCGCGCCGGTGTGCGAGTGCGGGCGCCGCAGCACCTCATCGACGCCACTGCGGCCACGACCTCGACGCTGTATTTCACCTACTGTCGCGAGCCGCGTCGGACTGATGACCTTTCGCACGGCTGGGGTTCGAACTCACAGTGGCGAACGTGCTTCAGCCGGTTCTACTCGGATGAGGAGGGGCTGCATCTCAACTGGGACGGCGAGGTGGACATCGCCGTTGATCCTCCGGAACCCCGAGCAGGTTGGTCTGAGGACGAGATGGAACCGCTGCACCAGCGCCGAGAACTCCTGCTGCATCGTTGTCTTGTCAGCAATCCGCTGCCGGCTGACGAGAGTGACCGGTACCCCTACGGCGATCGACTCAGCTTCACCTCCGCAGAGTGGCCGCTACGCCCGGAGTCATTCGTGGCCATGTCGAATACCAAGTAGTGCGAGCGCCCTCGGCCAGTGTGCAAAGTGCTCGACAGCCGTCCAAGACCGCAAGCACACTGCGAGCGTGATCCGTTTTCGATTCCGTCTCAGACCACTGGCCGATGTGGAGCCCTGGGGTGATCGCATCCTGCACTGGTTTGCCTTGACAGACGGCTGGTACTGGATCGAAGTGGACGGGCACCGGTTGTTCCACCACCCGGCGAACGCAGACGGGGAACAGCCCTCACCGGTCGACTACTACGTCGTCCGCTTGTGGGAGGACATCCAGGAAGTGCTGCCGTCGCTGCTGGAACCGGTGCCCGCGGATCTCGTCCACCTCATGACCAGTGATCAGGACGCGTGGCGCGGGGCGGATGCCGAGGAAACGGCTCTCGACTGGTACAGCAGCCATTTCATGTACACGAGTTACCTCGTCGCCTCCCCGTACATCCTGTGGTGGCGATCGGTCACCGACCGCGACACGATCACCGTCGACTGGCGTCACCGCGCCGGGAACGGACTTAATTGCACCGTGCCGAGGCAGGGGCGGGCAGTTGTCGACACCGAGACGTTCCTGCGAGCCGTGGAGGAGTTCGACCGGGAACTGATTGCCGCTATGGACCAGCGCATCGCCGAGATCGAGGCCGGCGGGCTGGCTGCGGACATCCGAGTCGACCTCGAGCAACTCCACCGCGAACACCGGCATCGTTCAGGATCTCTGGCGGCAGCCATGCGCCGCGTCCCCGACACGGACTGGTCAGCCGTTCGTGAGGGCGCCGCGCGCATCTTCTCGACGCGGACCCCGGACGTTCAGAAGCCGCTGTGATGGAGTGAGAGCCAGTCGGTGTGACGGTGTTTCACGGCGTCGCGGTCGACAGGCGTGGGCAAGAGGACGTCGGCGCCTCCGTCGTAGGGGTGGTGGATCCGGTCGAAGGTCAGGCTGGTGATCATCACTCCAGCGGTGAGATCGTCGGCCACGGCGCGGAGCAGGTCGTCCGCCAGACCACGTCGCCAGGACACGCGGCTTGCGTGCAGGTGGATGTAGGTGATGAAGTCCGGATCCGTTTCGTCCTCGTGGGTGCGCAAGGACGTCCAGTGACCCGCATCGGGATGCCAGCGCGAATGACGCTCGGGCAGCGCCGGAGGCTCGGGTCCGTCCGACCAGGTGGCTGTGACGATCCGGACCTCCTGCCCGCGGAACAGTTCGTCCAGGACCGTGTTGTAGCGGTGGAGCACAATGTCGTACTCGGAACTGTCTTCGGGATAGCGCTTGGATTCCGGCAGGCTGTGGAAGCGCACCCACCGGTCCCGGTAGACGTGCTTCAAGTTGTCCGCCAGCGGAGGACAATGGGGCCACTGCTGTTGCCACAGCGCCGACAGGTCGTCAGTCACGTGGTTGTTTCTCCCATGGGTAGTGGACCTGTCGGATTCAGTCGACGGGCTTGCTGAGCCTAGGCACGGAGTCGTCTTCGCGCAGTCCATTTCCGCTGTCGTCGACGCACGCTCATCGGCAGATGCGGATGGTTCGATGCCGTGTTTGTCGAACTGGCCGGGTGTTGCCCTGCATGCTGACGGGTGTGACAGGACAGGATGGCGCTCAAGATCAGAGGTGGGCTCGGCTAGCTACCGCACGCATTGCGTACGAGAGCCAAGTGGCATCCTCCTACGACGAGGTGCTCCTTGACGTAGTGGCGCGTGTTCAAGCCGCGGGAAGCATTGGCAAGTCCGACATCGGCGCGCTGCTCGTGTGGAAGCGGCTTCGAGCAGATACTCCGTGGGCGCGCCGGCTGATGAGCCTGCCGGACCTCGAGGTGCGCGCCACCACGGCGCGTGCCGTGGCCGCGGTCTGTGACGAGCGCGTGTCGACACCGGCGGCAGCGTCCCAGGGGCGTCGACTGCTGAGTTCGCTGCCGGGCTTCACGAAAGGAGACGCCCTGGCCTCCGCGTTGCTGGTAGCCGCCGCCCCACACCGGATGGCCGTGTACGACACACGAGCCCACCGCGGTCTGGAATTTCTGGGCGGGACCTTGTCCTCGTCTCCCGGTCGATACGGCCGCTACATGCAGTTGATCGACGACCTGCTCACCCTGGCTCACCAGCATGATCACACCTGGATCGCCCGCGACGTCGATCTCGCCCTCTACTGGCTCGGAAGATCGCACTGACACCGGCACGTGCTCTGCGGCGTGAGCGGACGGGTTGCCCTGACAAACCATTGGTGAACCGACTTGCTCCGCTGATCTACTGGCGTGCCACCGTGAAGTATGCCGCGTGACGGAGGTACTGGGTTGTGACGGGCTATGACGCGCTTGCCGAGGTGTACGAGTGGCTCATCTCCGATGCGAAGCTGGCTCCGGCCGAGTTCGCTGCGTCGTTCGAGGACGTCCTCAGCCTCCTGCCGTCGAACGCCCACGTCCTCGATTGCTCTTGTGGGACCGGACAGTTGGCGGTTGGCCTCGCCGGTCGTGGCATCCAGGTTGTCGCGACTGACGCCAGCGAAGCGATGGTGCGTCGGACTGCGGAGTTGTCCGAGGAGTTCGGGGCATTTGTTCGGGCCCTGCGGGCGGACTGGGAAGAGTTGCCCGGCCATTTCGATGACGACACCTTCGACATGGTGTTCTGCGTTGGCAACTCGCTGCACCACGCCGTCGGCGCGCGGGGCAGGGGCGCTGCTCTGGAGTCGATGTCACGGCTGCTGCGCCGTGGCGGGCGTTTGGTGCTCACCTCTCGCACGTGGGAACTCGTGAGGGCCAAAGGTTCCCGGCTGGACATCGGTGAACGACTTGTCCGCCGGAACGGGCGTGATGCCGTCGTGGTCTACCGGTGGGAGATTGCGCCGCTTTGGGAGGAGGAGCACCACGTCGAGATCGCGATCGCGGAAGTGGATGCGGCCGGGGCGGTTCTTGTCCGCTCGGAACTGCTGTCGTGCTGGCCCTACCGATACGACGAACTCGAAGTCGAGTTGCGGCGGGTCGGGCTTCGGATCGAAATGAGCACGTTCAACCCTGAGACCGACAACTACATGGTGGTGGCGAGCAAGGCGTAGACAGCTGCACGACCACCTGGTGGGGCTGTCACTGCGATCGTGAGGGACAGCCCCGGCGGGTCACTTGGGGTCGAGTACGAACAGCGGGATCAGGCGGTCCGTCTTCTCCTGGTACTCCGCGTAGTTCGGGAAGGCGTCGACAGCGCGTTCCCACCACTCCGCGCGCTCGGTGCCGTCGGCCTCGCGAGCTACGTAGTCCTTCGTCTCGGTGCCGTCCTGCAGAAGGATCTCCGGATGCGCTTTGATGCTGTGGTACCAGGCCGGGTGCTCGGGCGCGCCGCCCTTGGAGGCCACGACGGCGTAGCTGCCGTTGTGCTCCACGCGCATGACCGGCGTGTAGCGCAGTTCGCCGGTCTTGGCGCCGCGCACTGTCAGCAGCACGATCGGCCTGTTGAGGACCTTCACGCCCTCTGTGGTGCCCGTTTCCAGGATCTTCGCCGTCTGGTCCCGCACCCACCCGGTGGGGCTGAGCTTCGCCTGTGCCATGTCCACGATCAACGATTCTGCGGCAGCTCTCATTCCCCCGCAGATCAGGATGAAGCCCGACGTGGACGCTTCGCCGTCAGTCGATCTTCTCGGCGGACAGGAGGATCTTCGTGTTGCAGTCGACGACCGTGCCGGCCGCCACGTTCTGCTTCGTGGTCTTCCAGTTGCGGTCGTTGATGAGCAGTCGGCCCTGACCGCTGGCGTCTTCCTCGGTCAGGAGGAACAGGCCGGCCTTCTGCATGGTGTCCTGCGCGGTCTGGTGGATCATGCCGACGACGTCGGGGACCGTGCAGGTCTTCACTGCCGGTGCGGGCGCGACCGTGGTGGCTGCGGCTGGTGCCGTCGTCTGGAGCGGCGCTGGGGTGGTCGCTGCGGGTGTGCTCGCGGCGGTCGTCGAGGGCGGCGCGGTTCCACACGCGGAGGCGGTGAGCAACAGCAAAAGGGCGGCAACGGCAATGCGCATGTGTGGCCTGTCGCAGCCCGCCAAGATCGTGTTACGCAGTGTCACTCGACTGGGTGTGTCTGTCTTCCACTCCGGCGCTGGCTTTCGCTGTGTCCGGCCTCATTCCCGGATGGCGCCTGCCAGCACCGTCGTGACGACTTTCCGCACTTCGTCCGCCGGCACGTCACTCGACTCGGTGAACCGCAGGTGTGCGGCGCCGATCACCGTGGGTGCGAGGGCGTCGATGTCGGCGTCTGGGGCGATCCGGCCCGCGTTCTGCTCGGCCTTCAGGTAGTCGGCGACCAGGGCTGTCGCTTCGCCTACCAGTGGCAGTCGGGAGGTGCCCGCCTCCCGCAGGCGGCGGCGCAGCTCGTCACGGGCGATGACCAGGACGATGATCGCCACCATGACCGGGTCGAAGCCTCTGATCAGGGCGTTCGTCAGGTTGTTCGCGACGGTGCCGGATCCTGCGGCGTGCTGCAGTTCGGCCGACTGCGCGTTGACCTGGGAGATCCGGTCCAGCACCAGTTCGGTGAGGAAGCCGTCGAAGTCGGTGAAGTGCCGGTGCAGGACGCCCTTGGCCACGCCCGCCTCGGTCGTGACGGACCTGCTGGTCAGCTCGCTCGCGCCGTCCCTGAGCAGGACGCGTGCGGCGGCGTCGAACAGCTGCTGGCGCGCGTCGCGCAGCGCTACCCCGGTGGGCAATGACTACTCCTTAGTGGGCGCTTGCCCACTAGAGTGGGCGCATGGTCACTTTACCGCCGCACAGTCATCGAGCGGTGGCGGAGTCGTTCGGCACCGACCCCGCCCGCTACGACCGCACCCGTGCCGCTTATCCCGAGCCGGTGCTCGATCGGCTGGTCGGCCACGACGTCCTCGACGTCGGGTGTGGGACCGGCATCGTCGCCCGTCAGCTGCTGGAACGCGGCCGTGCGGTCCTCGGAGTGGAGCCGGACCGGCGGATGGCCGAGTTCGCGTCGGGGACCGGCGTCGCCGTCGAGGTCGCGACGTTCGAGGAGTGGGAGCCGGCCGGGCGTGTCTTCGACGCCGTCGTGTCCGGGACGGCCTGGCACTGGATCGAGCCGGTCGCGGGTGCCCGGAAGGCGGCGCTGGTCCTGCGTCCGGGAGGCGTGCTGTCGCCGTTCGGGCACGTCTACGAACTTCCCGAGGCCGTTGCTTCCGTGCTGGCCTCGGAGTTCCGGCGCTTGCTCCCCGACTCGCCGATCGTGCCTCGAACGTCCATGTTGGACGCGTACGAAGGGCTGTACGTCCGGGCTGCCGACGGAATCCGTGCGGCTGGTGGGTTCGGCGAGCCGGAGATCTGGCGGCACGACTGGGAACGCTCCTGTACTCGTGCCGAACTGCTGGACATGATTCCGACCTCCGGCGGTCTCACGATGCTGCCACCGTCTGATGTGGACTCGTCGCTCGCCGCCGTCGGTGCTGTGACCGGCGACACGGTCACCTTGAGGTACTCGACGTGGGGGCTCACGGCTGTTCGTTCGGGCAACCAGACCTGAGGCTGAGGGGGATATCAGGCGATCGTCAGGGGAAACCCTGATGGCATCGTGACCGGACGCGGGCACTCTGTAGTTGTCAGGGATCAACCGCAGTTCTAGGAGAGTCATGAGCGAACCCAAGCCCGAGTCCGCCCGATCCGCCGTCGACTCGGTGGTCGACGCCGTTCGCGGCCTGGTCAGCGAGGGCATCAACCGCCGCGTGGTCGTGCGGGACAGCAAGGACGACGTGGTTCTGGAGGTGCCGGTGGCTCTCGGCGTCGTGGCGGCGCTGGCCGCCCCGGTGGCCACGACGATCGGTGCCGGTGTCGCTCTGGTGAGCAAGTGCGGCATCAAGTTGGAGAACCGCGAGCAGCCCGCCGCGCAGCCGCCGGCGACCACCGTGGAGTCCGAGCGCATCTGAGTGTGCTGAGCCGCCGCGGCCGGGGGACGACCCTCCGGCCGCGGCGATGTTTCAGCGTGCGGGTGCGGTCGAGCCCCGTTCGACCAGGCGCACGTCCAGGACCAGGGGGTCGGCCGGGCGGTCGCCGCCGTCGATGAGGGTGAGCAGGCGGTCGACGGCGTGGGTCGCCTTGCCGACGATGTCCTGCGCGATGGTGGTCAGCTTCGGCGTGATGTACGCGCTGATGTCGAGGTCGTCGAAGCCGACCACCGACACCTCGTCCGGCACGCTCACTCCGGCCTGGAGCATGCCCTCGATGATGCCGATCGCGAGGATGTCGGCGGTGGCGAACACCGCCGTGGCATCGGGGTGGGCCACGGCCCAGCGCCTGCCGAGGGCGACGCCGTTCTCGTGCGTGGTGTTCAGCGTCTCGATCGGACAGTCCTCGGTGGACAGACCGGATTCCTCGAAGGCCTTCTGGAAGCCCAGGAAGCGTTCGTGCACGACACCCACGTCGGTGAAGGACGGGCCGGCGAAGACGATCCTGCGGTGGCCCAGGGACAGCAGGTGCGCGGCGGCCAGGCGGGCGCCGGTGAAGTCGTCGGAACGCACGCCCGTGGTGAGCGGGTTGGGGGCGTAGCTGTCGATCGCGAGGACCGGCGTCGCGCCGGTGACCTGGCGGCGCAGGTCGGAGATCTCCTCGTCGAGGAACCCCAGGAGCACCGCGCCGTCGAGGCTCCACGAGCGCAGTGCCTCGCCGATCTCGGAGGTGTCGGCGACGCCGCGCAGCAGCAGGTGGTAGCCGCGTTTGCGCAGGCGGCGCTCTATCTGGCCGATGATCGCGATGTTGTGCGGGCTGATCGCGAGGCTGTCCTCGCTGGCGGCGGGCACCAGCAGGCCGACCAGGCGGGACTGGTTCGCGGCGAGGCTGCGGGCCGACGCGCTGGGGACGTAGCCGCGTTCGTCGATGATCCGCCGCACCCGTTCGACGGTGTCGGCCGAGACGCGCGCGCTCTTGCCGTTGATCACGTTGGACACCGTCATCACGCTGACGCCGGCCGCTTCGGCGATGTCCTTCAAGGTGACCCGCAAGTGCTGCCCCTCCGATTCCGTCGTTGACACCTTCCGTGCCGCAGGCTAGCTTTCCACACCACGACGATTTAGCGCTATACCTACTCTGATCAGCGATGATCGGCGCGGTGTTGCGCGCCTGAAGTCGAGTGAGGGGACAAGCAGCCGTGACGACGGACCCGCCGTGGTGGCGCACCGCGGTCATCTACCAGATCTATCCGCGCAGCTTCGCCGACGCGAGCGGTGACGGCGTCGGCGACCTCGCCGGCGTGCGGTCGAGGCTCGGCCACCTGCGCTACCTCGGCGTGGACGCCATCTGGTTCACGCCCTGGTACCTCTCGCCGATGGCCGACGGCGGCTACGACGTGGCCGACTACCGCGCCATCGATCCCGCGTTCGGCACGCTCGCCGACGCCGAGGCGCTCATCGCCGACGCCGCCGCGCTCGGCATCCGCACGATCGTCGACGTGGTGCCGAACCACGTGTCGAGCGAGCACGCCTGGTTCCAGGCCGCGCTGGCCGCCGGGCCCGGTTCGCCGGAACGCGAGCGCTTCTGGTTCCGCGACGGCGATGCCGCGCCGACGAACTGGCGGTCCAGCTTCGCGGGCGGCACCTGGACCCAGGTCGCCGACGGCCAGTGGTACCTGCACCTGTTCGCCCCCGAGCAGCCCGACCTCAACTGGAACCACCCCGACGTCCGCCGCGAGCACGAGGACGTGCTGCGCTTCTGGTTCGACCGGGGCGTCGCCGGCATCCGCGTCGACTCGGCGTCCATGCCGGTCAAGGACCCCGCGCTGCCCGAGGTGCCGGAGACGCACGCCGACGGCGAGCACCCGTTCATCGACCGCGACGAGCTCCACGACATCTACCGGGGCTGGCGTGCCGTCGCCGACTCCTACGCCGAACCGCGCGTGCTCGTCGGCGAGGTGTGGCTGGACGACCAGAAGCGTTTCGCCCGCTACCTGCGCCCCGACGAGATGCACTCGGCCTTCAACTTCGACTTCATGGGCCGTCCCTGGGACGCCAAGGAGCTCCGCGACTCGATCGCGTCCACTCTGGACGCCCACGCCCCGGTCGGCGCGCCCGCCACGTGGGTGCTGTCCAACCACGACGTGACCCGTCCGGTGACCCGGTACGGCCGCGCCGAGACGTCGTTCTCGTTCCTGGCCAAGAGGTTCGGGCAGCCCACCGACCTGGAGCTGGGGGAGCGGCGGGCGCGGGCGGCGGCGTTGCTGACGGCGGCGTTGCCCGGCGCGCTGTACCTCTACCAGGGCGACGAGCTCGGGTTGCCCGAGGTCGAGGACCTGCCGCTGGAGGTGCTCGAGGACCCGATGCACTTCCGGTCCGGCGGCGTCGACCCCGGCCGGGACGGGTGCCGCGTGCCGCTGCCGTGGACGCGGGAGGGGCGGTCGTGCGGGTTCGGGCCCGAGGACGGTGCTGCGACCTGGTTGCCGCAGCCCGACGGCTGGGGGAGCCGGTCGGTCGAGGCGCAGCGGGACGACCCGGGCTCGATGCTGGCGCTGTACCGGACGGCGCTGGGGGTGCGGCGGGCCGAGGCGGGGCTGCGCGGGGAGTCGTTCGAGTGGGTGGACCTGGGGCCGGACGCGATCGCCTTCCGCCGCGGTGACGTGGTGTGCGTGGTCAACTTCGGGCCCGAGCCGTTGGAGTTGCCACCGCACCAGGAAGTTCTGCTCGTGAGCTCTGCGCTCAGCACCACGTTCTTGCCCGTCGACGCCGCCGCATGGCTCCGCGCGTAAGTACCCAGGAGAGACAATGAAGTCCCACCGCCTGACACTCATCGCCCTCGCGCTGACCCTCGCCGCCTGCTCCACCGCCGACGACGAGCTGAACGCCGACGGCAAGGTCGTCCTCACCGTTGCCATGGACGCGGGCCTGGAGGCCAAGGCGATCGAGGCGTTCAACGCCCGCGTCGCCCAGTTCGAGCAGGCCAACCCGGACGTCGACGTCAAGCCGCAGGAGTACACCTGGACCGCGGCGACGTTCACCGCCCAGCTCGCGGGCGGCACCGCGCCGGACGTGCTGACCGTGCCGTTCACCGACGGCCGGGGCCTGATCGAACGCCGCCAGATCGCCGACATCAGCACCCAGGTGTCGACGCTGCCGTACGCGAAGGCGCTCAACCCGACCGTCGCCAAGGCCGGCCAGTCGTCGGACGGCAAGCAGTGGGCCGTCCCGATCGCGGCCTACGGCCAGGCGTTGCACTACAACCGCACGCTGTTCACCCAGGCCGGGCTCGACCCCGACAAGCCGCCGACGACGTGGGCCGAGGTGCGCACGGCCGCCAAGCAGATCGCCGAACGGACCGGCCAGGCCGGCTACGCGCAGATGACCCAGGGCAACACCGGCGGCTGGATCCTGACCACGCTGGACTACGCGTTCGGCGGTCGCACCGAGAAGATCAGCGGTGACCAGGCCGAATCCACTGTGGACACGCCGGAGATGGCCGAGGTGCTCAAGTCCCTGCGGGCCATGCGCTGGGACGACAACTCGATGGGCGCCAACTTCCTCTACGACTGGGCGGGCATCAACCAGGACTTCGCCGCGGGCCGGATCGGCATGTACGTCTCGGGCGGCGGGAATTACGGCAACCTGGTGACCCAGAACGGCCTCAAGCCCGCCGACTACGGCGTGGCCGCGCTCCCGCTGGCCGACAAGCCCGACGCCGGGGTGCTCGGCGGCGGCACGCTCGCGGTCGTCAGCTCGAACGCGGGGGAGAAGGCCAAGGACGCCGCCGTGAAGTGGATCGACTTCTACTACATGGGCAAGCTGACCAACCAGGACGCCGCCACCGCCGACGCGAAGACGCTCGCCGACACCAAGCAGCCCGTCGGGGTGCCCGCGCTGCCCGTGGTGGACCGCGCGACGTACGACAAGCAGCAGGAATGGGTCAAGCAGTACGTCAACGTGCCGTTGCAGCAGATGAAGCCGTACACCGACGCCATGTTCGGGCAGCCGCTCGTCACCGAGCCGACCAGGTCGACCCAGGAGGTCTACAAGATCCTGGACACGACGGTGCAGAAGCTGCTGACCGAGCGGGACGCCGACATCGCCGCACTGCTGAAGACGGCCGACGCCGACGCGCAGGCCACGATCGGCCGGGGCTGAGCCGGTGGTGAACTGGGTTCGCCGCGGCGGGCTGACCACGCTGTTGTTCCTGCTGCCGTTGCTGCTGGTGTTCGGGGTGTTCTCGTGGGCGCCGATCGTGCAGTCGGTGGTGATGAGCTTCCAGCGGACGAACCTGGTCGGGCCGGTCGAGTTCGTCGGCCTGGACAACTTCGCTCAGGTGGTGAACGACCCTCTCTTGTGGACCGCTATCGGCAACACGGCGTGGTTCGCGGTGCTGGCGCTGCTGTTCGGCTACCCGATCCCGCTCGTCGCCGCCGTGCTGATCAGCGAGGTGCGGGCGCGCAGAGGGTTGTTCAGCGCGCTCGCCTACCTGCCCGTCGTGGTGCCGCCGGTGGTCGCCGTGCTGCTGTGGAAGTTCTTCTACGACGCCAGCCCGTCCGGGGTCTTCAACACGGTGCTCGGGTGGGTCGGGCTCGGGCCGTGGCAGTGGCTGCAGAACCCCGGCAGCGCCATGCCCGCGCTCGTGCTGGAGGCGACGTGGGCGGCGGCCGGCGGCACGGTGATCATCTACCTCGCCGCGCTCGCCGGCGTGCCCGCCGACCAGTACGAGGCCGCCGAGATCGACGGTGCGGGGATCTGGCGCAAGATCTGGCACGTGACGTTGCCGCGGTTGCGGGGCGTGCTGCTGGTGACGTTCATCCTGCAGATCATCGGGACCGCGCAGGTGTTCCTCGAACCGTTCCTGTTCACCGGCGGTGGTCCGGCCAACTCGACGATGACGGTGCTCTTGCTGATCTACGACTACGCGTTCGCCAGCAGCCTCGGCGGTGACTACGGCGCCGCGACCGCGCTGAGCATCATGCTCGCCGCCGTCCTGGCCGTGCTCTCCGCGCTGTACCTGCGGATCACGAGATCCTGGAGCACGTCGTGAAGCGCGGGCTGATCTCACCCTCGGAACGCAGGACCCCGGGGATCCGGGCAGCGTTGCGGGTCGTGCAGTCGGTGCTGCTCGGGGCGTTGCTGCTGACCGGGCTCGGGCCGATGCTGTGGCTGGCCAAGGCCGCGATCACGCCCACGCAGGACACGTTGCGCACGCCGCTCGCGCTCTTCCCGGCCGGGGTCGACCTCGCCAACCTGGCCACGGCCTGGACGCGGGTGGAGATCGACAGGTACTTCCTCAACACCGTGGTGATCGCCGCCGGGTCCTGGCTCGTGCAGCTCGTCGTCGCCACCACGGCCGGGTACGCGCTGGCGGTGCTGCGGCCCCGCTACGGGCCGTTGATCACGGCGATCGTGTTGGGCACGTTGTTCGTCCCGGCGATCGTGCTGCTGGTGCCGCTGTACCTGACGGTCGTGCGCACCGGGATGATCAACACGTTCTGGGCCGTGTGGCTGCCCGCCGGTGCCAGCGCGTTCAACGTCGTGCTGGTGCAACGGTTCTTCGCGAACCTGCCGCGCGAGGTGCTGGAGGCCGCGAGGGTCGACGGCGCCGGTCCCGTGCGGGTGTTCTGGTCGGTGGTGCTGCCGCTCTCGCGCCCGATCCTGGGCGTGGTGTCGGTGTTCGCGGTGGTGGCCAGCTGGAAGGACTTCCTCTGGCCGTTGCTGGTGCTGCCCGACCCGGCGGTGCAGCCGCTGTCCGTGCGGCTGCCCGCGTTGCAGCGCTACGTCGAGCTCGACGTGTTCCTCGCCGCGCTCGCCATCTCGTCGGTCATCCCGGTGGCGCTGTTCCTGGTGTTCCAACGGCTGTTCCTGAACAGCGGCGCGCTCGAAGGCGCGGTCAAAGGCTAGGTCCCCTGTCCCCAGTCCTCAGGAGAACAACAACGATGTTGTCGAAGATCCGCGCGGCCGTGGTGGCCGTCTTAGTAGTGGGCGGAATCGCCGTCACACCAACGGTGTCGGCCGCCCCCGCGGTCTACCAGGCCGAGTCCGCCGCGTTGTCCGGCGGCGCCCGCGCCGAGACCGAACACGCCGGGTACACCGGCTCCGGCTACGTCGGCGGTTTCGTGGACACCAACCGCGGTGCCGCGCTGACGGTCACGACGAGCGGTGCGACGGCGGGCACGAACCAGCTGGTCCTGCGCTACGCCAACGGAACCGGCTCGGCCCGCACCGTCACGCTGTCCGTCAACGGCTCCGCCCGCCAGGTCTCGCTCCCGGCCACGGCGGGCTGGGCGTCGTGGGGGAGCGCGACCCAGAGCGTCACCCTGAACGGCGGCGCCAACACCCTCGCGGTGTCCTACGGCAGCGGCGACAACGGCAACGTCAACATCGACTCGCTGTCCGTCGAGCCCGTCGCGCTGACCGCGGGCGAGGCCGAGTCCGCCGTGCTGTCCGGTGGCGCGCGGGTGGAGTCCGAGCACGCCGGGTACACCGGCTCGGGTTACGTCGGCGGTTTCGTGGACGCCAACCGAGGAGCCGCGGCGACGTTCTCCGTCACCGGCACGGCCGGGCGATCCAGCCTGACCCTGCGCTACGCCAACGGAACCGGCACGTCCCGCACGATGACCGTGACGGCCAACGGCACCGCACAACAGGTCTCGCTGCCCGCGACGGACTCCTGGGCGGACTGGTCCACCACGAGCGTCTCGGTGGGGTCCGTCGCGGGCGCCAACACCGTCGTGGTGTCGTTCGGCGCCAACGACAACGGCAACATCAACCTCGACAACATCGCCCTCACCCCGGAGACCACCACCCCCGAGGGCACGATCGAATTGGAGACCGGCTTCCTCGGCGGCGGCGCCGTCACGACCGCCCCGGCGGGCGCCACCGGATCCTCGGCGGTGTCCCTGCCGAGCACTTCTGCCCGCGTGATCAGGACGATCAACCAGACGGCGGCCGGCACCGCGACGATCACTTTGCGCTACACCGGATCGGGCAACGTCACCCCGTACGTCAACGGCGTGCAGGGCACCCAGCTCTCCCTGACGAGCGGCAGCGGCTGGCGCACGATCACCCACACCGCTGCTCTCCGGGCGGGCGTGAACCTGATCGGCTACCAGAACGCGACGGGTGCCGTGCTCGACAACATCGCCGTCACGGGCTCGGCCTCCCTCGCCACACGAGGCGCCACCATCCCGTTCACCAGCTACGAAGCCGAGTCCGGCACCACCACCGGCACCAAGCTGACCCCGACCCGCACCTACACCACCGAGGCCGCCGAGGCGTCCGGCCGCAGCGCGGTCAAGCTCACCGGCAACCAGTACGTGCAGGTCACGCTGACCAAGCCCGCCAACGCCCTCACCGTCCGCGCGAGCATCCCGGACGGCACCACCACGCCCCTGGCCGTGTACGCGGGCGCCACGAAGGTCGCCGACCTGGCGCTGACCTCGAAGTACAGCTGGATGTACGGCGGCTACCCGTTCGCCGAAGGTCCCGGCGGCGCCCGTCCCCACCGCTACTTCGACGACGCCCGCGTCCTGCTCCCGCAGACCTACCCGGCGGGCACGGTGATCCGCCTGGCCAAGGAGACCACGGCGAGCGCCTACATCACCGTGGACCTGGTGGACGCCGAGATCGCCACCGCGACCACCGCCCCGGCCGGTTATGTGGACGTCCGCAACCACGGCGCGAACCCGAGTGACGGTGCCGACGACAGCGCGGCCATCCGTGCGGCCATCACGGCGGCACAGGGGACCACGGCCAAGGGCGTGTGGCTGCCCGCGGGCACCTACAACCTCAACAGCATCGTGAACGTCAGCGGCGTCGACGTCCGCGGCGCCGGCATCTGGCACACGGTCCTCAACGGCGCGGCAAGGCGTGGTGGGTTCGCCATCACCGGTGCCGCGACGATCGCCGACCTCACCTTCGACGGCGACGTCACCACCCGCGACCCCGACGACGCCCCGAACTCCGACTCGTTCATCGAGGTGGAGAACGGTTCGGGCGCGACGGTCTTCAACGTGGCCACCAACCACGCCAAGACCGGCCTGTGGCTCAAGCAGGGCGACGGCTTCTACGCGGCGGCCCTGCGCGTCCGCAACACGATGGCCGACGGGCTCAACATCAACGGCAACAACGGCCCCACCACCAACGTCCGGGTGGAGCAGAGCACGTTCCGCAACACCGGCGACGACGGCATGGCCATGTGGTCGTGGAACCCGAACAACGCGGTCAGCCGCAGCGTGTTCGCGTTCAACACCATCGCGCTGCCGATCCTCGCGAACGGCGCCGCGATCTACGGCGGCACGGACAACCGCATCGAGGACACGCTCATCAGCGACACCGTCTTCAACGGCTCCGGCGTGATGGTGTCGAGCTGGCACGACGCCAAGCCGTTCGGTGGCACGACCTCCGTGCAGCGCACGACGCTGACCCGGGCCGGTACCCGCAACTGGGACTGGAACACGCACACCGGCGCGGTCTGGGTGTTCGCCGAGAAGTCCGACATCACCGGCGCGCTGGTGCTGAAGGACCTGGAGATCAACGACGCGAGCTACCACGGCATCCTGTTCAGCTGGAACAAGGCGATCACGAACCTGACGGTGTCCGACGTCCGGATCACCGGCACGGGCGGGGCGACCGACGCGTTCACCGACGACAAGGGCGTGGCGGTGTCCAACGCGGGGTCGCACGGGATGCACTTCAACCTGGTGTCCGGCACCGGGCGCTTCGACCGGGTGACGGTCAGCGGCGTCAAGGGAACCGGCAGCCAGGGCATGACCAACGACGAGAACCGCTACACCGTGCAGCGCGGCGCGGGGAACTCCGGCTGGTGAGACGCACCGGGTTCGCGTTCCGCGGCCGGCGGAACGCGGACCCGATGCGGCCGGGTCACTTGATCCGCATGCCCCGCAACGAGTTCCGGTCCACCATGCCCCGGTCGGGATGGATCTCCACCGGCTCGAACAGCGGGTCGAGCCTCCGCTTCACGTCCCGGGCCCAGTCGGCCTGGATGCCCTTTTCGCCGGTCTTCACGTCGTAGGCGGTGACGACCTCGTGCCCGTACTGCGGCAACCCGTTCGCGCCGCCGTTCCACTTGGGATTGGGGATCTCCCGCTCGAGGATGATGTCCGGGCGCTTCGACCTGTCCGTGCCCCACAGCACCTCGGCCTCGGGATTCATGAACGCGACCTGCGTGCGCACCCGCCAGCCGCTGCCGGGGTCGATCAGGCTGTCGTGGTTGTCCTTGATCCACTGCCCGACGCGCTTGTCCGTCTCGGCGCCGATGACCTGCTCGCCGGTCCAGTCCGCCGGGTAGCCCTTGCGCGCGTTGGCCAGGTCGTGCACCACCTCGTCGCGCATGCCGTTCGTGAGGTCGATGAGCGTCTCTTCGAGCTGGTGGTGGATCTCCTCGGCGGCTTCCTGGATCTCCTCGCGGTCCTTCGGCTTGGAGCGGTCGAGGCCGGGTTTGTTGCGGGGAGTGGGCCGGAGCTTGGTCAGGTCGAACGGGTCGGTCTTGCGGCCGGTGACCTTCTGGGCGGAGCCCGGCGAACCGACCGGGCGTCCGATGGAACCGGGCCGCTGCGTGCCGGGCCTGCCGCCGGGGGTTTTCCCCTTCTGGACGCTCGGGCGCCAGGTGTTCCGCCAGCCGCCGGCGGCTGCCATCTGGACGTTCCTGGTGTCGCCGGTGCCGCTGGTGGTGCCGTCGAACGAGGCCTTGACCAGGTACGGGTCGCCGAGGGAGACCCCGCCGGCCGCCCGGGTGAAGTCGTTGGCGCCCTGAGCGGCCGGGAGCACGAAGGCCTGGCGCAACCCGGTCAGCACCTCGGCGGCCTGGCCCACGCCGGACGCACCGCCCAGCCGGCTCGCGGTCTGGCGCAGCATCTGTTCGAGATCGGCCACGGGCCGTGCGTAGGAGGCGACGAGCTGCGCGGCTTCCGCGCGGATGGCGACGGAGTTCCCGCCCTGCACGGAAAGCGCCAGCTGCACGTAGGAGATCAGCTGGGTGACGCAGTGGTCGAGCAACGCGTCGGCCTGCGCCCGCGCGGACCCGACGGCGGCGCTCATCAGCCGCGCCGCCGCCCCACCGGCCGCCAGCAGCCGGGAGACACCGGCCAGCGCCTGGCTGACCGCCGCGGCCCGTTCCCGGTAGCGGTCACCGGCGTCTCCGGTCCAGTCGGCCTCACCCGCTTTCGCGGCGCGCACGAACTCACGCCCGACCTCCTCGACGGCGGTGCCGGCGCGGTGCACGGCATCGGTGAACGCGGCGACCGACCCGTCGACCACCATCCGGTCCACGGCCTGCTGGATCGGCTCGATCAACGACACGAGGTCGCCGAGCCCGGCCGCGGCCAGCCGTTGCGCCGGGCGCGTCCCGTTCTGGGGCACGGCGCCGTTGCGCAGTGCCGGTGCGACCCACTCGCCGCCGGAGACGGTGGTGGCCAGCTGCTCGGCGGTGGTCATGCCGAGAGTCCGCTCGAGTCCGGTTCCCCGAGCGCGCCGAACGACGTCACCGCGTCGGTCTCGCGCTGTTCGTACTCCTGCGCTGTCGCCCGCAGCCGGGAACCGGTCTCCGTCAACGTGTTCAGCGCGGCGACCACCGCGTCGAGCACGTCGGAACCGAGCCGGTCCAGTGCCGGAACCGCTGCGCCGGCGGCATCTCCGAACGCCGTGGGCGTCAGCGCGATCGATCCCGCCGCGTCCGCCGCCGCCTGCAGTTCGGCCGCCAGCTCACCCACCCTGCGCGCCTGCTCCACGAGGACCGAGGCTGAAACGCTGTAGCCATCCCGCATCGCCGCTCCCGGTGTCACCCCACACCCGTCACCGTCAACAATGGCCCAGCCACAACCCGTGACGACACCGCTACCGCCGAAGTTCGGCCGTACAGCGCAAAGCGGGTTCAGCCGCGTTCGAAGATCTCCGGCCCGTCCCAGTCGTCCCCGTCCTGGCCGCGACGTGCCGGTGGCGGTCCCGACTGCGGTACCGGCGGCGGGGGAGGCGCGTCCCTCGGTTGCGGTGGCTCGGGAAAGCGCTCTCGCGTCTCGGCCAGGATCAGCTGCGCCGCCGGGTCGTTCGGCCCGATCGTCTCCGCCATCGCCTGGCCCATCAGCTCCGGAATCCTTGCCTGCGCACGGCGAACGCAGTCCATGACCTGCGCCGCGATGACGGGCAGCGGTTCCCGGAACCGTCCTTCGCGCAACACCAGCCCGGTGAGCGCACCACTCGTGGAGACGCTCACCTCGACCGTCCCGTCGCGAGAGACCTCCCGCACCGTCTGCGCGGACAGCCTGTCCCGCAACGCTCCGAGCCGACGCGCGTTCTCCGCGACCTCACGTTCCCACGTGCCCCCGGTCATGCGTCCGATCATTCCGGTGCCACGACGACCACGCCAGGCTCTGCCGGGCCGAAAGTCGTTGCATCCCAACGTAGGCCACCTGGCGGACCGGAACAGCTCGTCCGCCCGGCGGGACTACTGGTGCAGCCTCTCCATCCAGTCGGAGGGCACGCGACCGGCGGGTCCGGGCGCGGGCTGGTCGAGCGGGTGATGGGCGGGCGCGGCCAGCTCAGGCCCGTTTTCGAAACCCGTCTGCGTCTCGAAGTCCCAGAACCACTCCTCGCCGGGTTCGAAGCTGCGCAGGATCCGGTGGCCGGTGGCCTGGAAGTGCGCCGTGGCGTGCTGGGACGGTGACGAGTCGCAACAGCCGATGTGGCCGCACTGCGCGCACCGCCGCAGGTGGAACCACCAGCCCCCGGCCGACTCGCACTCGGTGCACCCGGTCCCGCTCGGTGCCGCCGCCGGGTCGACGCCCGCAGTCGTGTTCGCCATGTCCGTGCTCCCGTCGCGGTCGGTGTCGATCGACTCCATCCTGGACGGGAGCGCGGCCCGCAGCGCCCGTCATGTGACGGGCGTGTTCGTCAGAACTCGTGCTCGCCGTCCGCGGCGACGAGCTCGTAGACGTTGCCGTCCGGTGCGCGGAAGTGCTGCCAGGTCGGGCCGGGGGTGCCGAGCAGTTCGATCCCGGCCGCCTCGAGTTCGGCGACGGCGGCCGGCAGGTCCCGCACCGCGAACCCGGCGACCGGGCCGGTCACGAAGTGCTCCTTGGTCCGGTAGTCCTCGGCGAACACCTCGACGTTGCGCCCGTCGGGCAACCCGAACGCCCAGAAGCCCTCTTCCCGGTGCACGAGCGGCAGCCCGAGCACCTCGCCGTAGAAGTCCGCCAACGCGCTCGCGTGCCTGGTCTTCGTGCCCAGCCAGCCCAGTCCGGTGATCTCCATGATCGCAGCGAACACCCTCCAGTTCGGTGGAGGTCAAGGCCCGGCACGCGTTCCGGTCCGTGTGTCGGTAACCGGGTTCCCCACCTCGACGGTGCAGCGCCTCGTCACGAACATGGCCGCGCTCGGCATCCTGGACCGCCACTGCTCCTCCCGGTGCTGCGCGAGCTGCGCGACGTGACGGGGGAGACGACGTGCTTCTTCCGCGCCGAGCAGGAATACCGCGTGTGCGTGGCGATGGCGGAGACCGACCACCCGCTGCGGCGCGAGATGCACGTCGGCAAGATCCTGCCGTTGCACGCGGGTGCCGCCGGCCGCGTGCTGCTGGCGTGGGACGAGAAGCTGACGCAGAGCGTGCTGTCGCACCCGCTGGGCCAGATCACCGGCAGCACGATCACCAGTGCCGACGAGCTGCGGCTCGCGGTGAAGCAGACCCGCGCGGACGGCTACGCGATCTCCGTCGGGGAACGCGAGGAGAGCGCCTCCGGTCTCGCCGCGCCGGTGTTCAACGCGGGCGCGGACCTGGTGGGAGCGTTGACGATCAGCGGTCCGACGTTGCGCATCCCGCTCGCCAGGGCGACCGAGTGGATCGACCTGATCGTCGACGCGGCCGAGCAGGCCACGCGGTTGCTGGGCGGCCGGATGCCGTCCGCCGCACCGACGATCTGACCTCAGCCGCAGACCGTCAGCGGGGACGTCCGGGCGCCGTCAGCGGTGGCCGAGCGCTCCCAGGACCGTCGAGACCTGCAGGGCCGTGCGCGCGGCGAGGTCGTCGCCGTCGCCCAGTTCCGGCGCTCCGGCCGGCAGCTGGTGGACCTCGTCGAGGATCGCGAGGTAGACGCGCAGGCACCACGTCGGGTTCGCCGCCGTGATCGCACCGGTCTCGTGCAGCCGGACGAACAGCGCCCGCGCCCGGTCCTGGACCTCGGCGCTCAGGAACGAGTGGCCGACGCCGCTGCCGTTCACGATCTCGACGGCCAGCCGGTGCCGGAACTTGATCTCGATGACCAGCTCGGTGATCCGGTGCAGCGCGACGAGCGGGGGCGCGGTCTCCGCCCTGGCCTCGTTCAGCGCGTGCAGGTACTGGTCGTTGAGCTGGCAGAACAACGCCTCCAACAGCGCTTTGCGCGAGGAGAACCGGCGGTGCACGGTGGCGCGCGCGAGTCCGGCCTCGTCCGCGATGCGCTCCAGTGAGGCCGTCGGGTCGTCGGCCAGGACGATCTTGGCGGCCTCCAGGATGCGCGTCACGTTGCGTTCGGCGTCCGCTCGGACCGACCGGGGCGGGGTGGGCGCGCTCATCTGACCTCCATGGTGGTGACCCAGCCTAACGACCAGGATAAATGCAACACGCAAGTCTCACTTGTTGACAGAAGTGAGACGGCGGTGTTGCATTTATGGCATCGGTCAGTCGACAAGGAGCTGAGAGTCATGGATCTGAACCTCGCCGGGAAGCGCGTGCTCGTGACGGGCGCCAGCAAGGGCATCGGCCTCGCGATCGTGCGGGCGTTCCGGGCGGAGGGCGCGGACGTCGTGGCCGTGTCCCGCCGCACCACCCCCGAACTGGAGGCCACCGGCGCCACCTTCGTCCCGGCCGATCTGTCCGAAGCGGACGGACCACGCCGTGCCGTCGAGGCGGTGCTGGCGGCGAACCCGCGGCTCGACGTCCTCGTCAACAACGCCGGGGGTGGCGACGGCCTGCCGGACGGCTCGTTCGGCGACGTGCTCGACGGCGGTGACGACATCTGGCAGGACGTCTTCGAGCTGAACCTGCACGCCACCGTCCGCGTCACGAGGGCCGCGCTGCCCGCGTTGACCGAGGCCCGTGGAGCCGTCATCAACATCAGCTCCGACAGCGGGCGGCGGATCGGCGCGCCCGGCGCCACCCCGTTGCCCTACGCGGTGGCCAAGTCGGCGATCAACATGTTCACCCGCGCCCTCGCCGAACGCGTGGGCCCCGAAGGCGTGCGCGTCAACGCCGTGTCGCCGTCGCTCACCCGCACCCACACGATCGCCGGGGAGGGCGGCTACATGTCCCAGGTCGCCGGGGCGATCGGCGTCGGGCACGCGGACCTGCTGGCCGCGCTGCCGAAGGAGCTCGGCATGCTGACCGGCCGGATGATCGAACCGGACGAGATCGCCCGCGCGGTGCTGGTGCTCGCGTCGCCGACGATGCCGAGCGTCATCGGCTCGAACTGGTCGGTGGACGGCGGTTCGACGAAGGTCGCCTGAGGCGTCAGTCCGCCCACTCGGCGAGCTTGGCGGCGCGGACGTCCGGCGGCAGCACCTCGGCGATCTCCCGCAGCAGCGGCAACGGCACCGTCGAGTACCGCGGGAACCGGTGGTAGTGCTGGACCATCGGGTGGAAGCGCTCGTCCAGCCCGCCTGACCGGGCGAGCGCCGCCAGCGCCGTGCCGATGCGCTGGCCGGGCACCTGGAACGCCAGGTCCTGTCCCTCCACTTCGGACACCACCGGCCGCCACTCGTCCAGGAACGCCTCGGCCCGGTCGCGGTACCCGCCCAGCGCGTCGGCGAAGAGCGAGCACAGCGTGAGGGTCGCGGCGTTCTCCCTGCCGTCGCCGTAGAAGTGGCGCACGGTCAGGGAGATCTTCTCGGCCTTGCTGTCCGGCCGGGGTGCGGTGAACACCTCGCCGAGTGCGGCCCACGCGTCGACCTCGGCCAGTGCGGCGAGTGCGGTCTTCCGGTCGCCCTCGGCGAGCAGGCCGTCCTCCAGCACGAACCACAGCAGGCCGTGCGAGGTGCGCCGGGTGAGCTCGCCGGTCGCGGTACCGAGCAGCCGCTGGGCCGCCGGCACCGAGCCGGGCACGTCGAGCCACCGGTAGGTGACGTCCGCGCCGGTGATCGTCTCGGGCGAGGACCGCAGGGCGGTCTCCAGGGTGGTGCGCTGGGCCGCCGTCAGCTCGTCCGGCGCGACCGGGCGGTACACCTCGCTGCTGTGACGGAACTGCCGGGTCATCCGTTCGAGCAGTCTGGTGTGGAGGGTCGGCTTGCTGTGCGAGGGCGTGCCGAGCAGGTCGTCGTCGGTCGTGCCGAACGTCCACGCCGCGGCGGCCAGGTCGGCGATGTCGCCGGTCCACGAGTCGAACACCGGGTACTCGCCCTGCGCCAGGTGGTGCAGCAACGCCAGCGAGTGCTCGTCGGCGAGCCCGGAGTACACAATGGACGCTGCTGCGGCGCAACGCACGTACAACGACGGGCTCGAAACCATCAGATCCCGTGCCGCCGCAACGTGATCCACCCGCACGTCGGCAGGCCTCGACGCACCCGGGGTGACGCCGTTGGCGCGCGCGGCCGCGAAACCGTGCGCCAGGCACAGGCTCGCGGACGCGTCCGGCCCGACCGGAGGCAACTCGGGCTCTCGGCCCAGCAACACCAGCAGCCGCAACGCGTCGTCGTCACCGGTGCGCGTCCACATCGCCTCGACGTCGGCGGCGAACTCCCCGACCACGTCCGCGTACTGGCTGTAGGCGTCGCGGAGGTCGTCGGGCCGCGTCACGAAGTGCGTCTCGCCGACCGCGATCCTGGAGAGGAACTGCACGGCCATCGCGTTGTCGCGGCGGACCAGGTCGACGAGGAACGGGATCGCGGCCTCCGACGCCGTGTAGACCGAACCCTGATGCGTCGTCGCCGAGTACAGGCCGTACAGCCCGAAGCCCCGGTCACCGGCGTCGTCGCTCGTCAGCGCCTCGATGAACAACGGCGTCTGCTCGGCCGTGTCGTAGGCGTCTTCGAGAGAGGCCCAGTCGACCTCGTCCATCCCGGCGGGCGGCGAGGTGGTGCCCCGCAGCGGCGGCCGCTCGTCCCCGTCCTGCTCCTCCTCGTCGAACGTCGGCGGCTCGTAGGCGGGCAGGTCGGCGGCGTCGAACGCGGTCCCGGGCACGGCCGCAGCATATGTGCTTGTATGCGGGCACCCGATCCCCGGAGGACGACCCGTGACGCGCCACTCGTTCACCACCCTGGTCGAGCTGAACGGCAAGACCGCGACCGGTCTCCGCGTCCCGGCGGCCGTGGTCGAGGCGCTCGGGCAGGGCAAGAAGCCGAGGGTGTCGGTGACGATCGGCGCCCACACCTACCGCAGCACCGTCGCGGTCTACGACGGTGACTTCATGCTCCCGCTGAGCGCCGCCAACCGGGAGGCCGCGGGCGTCGCCGCCGGGGAGACGGTCGAGGTGACGCTCGAACCCGACCTCGCGGAACGCACCGTGGAGGTGCCCGACGACCTCGCCGCGGCGCTCGACCGGCACCCTGGGGCCAAGGCCGCGTTCACCGCGCTCTCGTACAGCAACCAGCGGCAGCGCGCCGAGGCCGTGGCCGCCGCGAAGCAGCCCGAGACCCGCACGCGGCGCATCGAGAAGATCATCACCGAGCTGTCCTGACACCCGCGGAACGTCCGTACCGCTAGCCTGTGGCCCGTGGTCGGCACGATGCGGAAGATCGCGCGAGTGAGTCTCGTGCGCGTCTTCGCCGTGCTCGCGCTCGCCGTGGGGATCGCGTTGCTCCAGGGCACGCCGTGCGAACGCGACCTCGTGCCCTCGGCGGAGTGCTCGATCTCCAGCGTGCAGGTGTTCGCCGAGCCCGTTGACCTCGACGGCCTCGGTGGCGTTCCGGAGATCTGTCTCGCCGTGCTGTTCGCCGTGCTCCTCGTCGTCGGCGTACTGCGGATCCCCGCTCTGTTCCCGGTGACCGTCTCGGCACCCGTGCGGCGAAGTGGCCCGCGCCGGCGTCCGGAAGTGCGTCTCACCCAGCTCTGCGTGTTGCGGACGTAGACCGAGCCCGTTCAGCGCTCGCTCCACGTCCACGAACCCGCAGAGGTGCTTTCGTCATGACCAAGAACGCCCGAATCTCGTTGATCATCATCGCCACGGTCGTGGTGGTGGTCGGCGGCTTCATCCTGATGAGCAGGCTGACCACACCGGCACAGCCCCAGGCCGGGACCACCAGGGCGGCGGGACCCGTCGCCGCCGCGCCCGCCGACCTGCTCGTCCGGCCCGACAGCCACAAGCTGAACGACGTCCCGAACGCCAAGGTGACGCTCGTCGAGTTCCTCGACTTCGAGTGCGAGTCCTGCCGGGCCGCCTACCCGAGCGTGGAGCAACTGCGCGCCGAGTACGGCGACCGCGTGACGTTCGTGCTGCGGTACTTCCCGATTCCCAGCCACCGCAACGCCGAGCTGTCGGCGACCGTCGTCGAGGCCGCGAGCAGGCAGGGCAAGCTGGAGGCGATGTACAAGCGCATGTACGAGACCCAGGCCGAGTGGGGCGAGAAGCAGGTCGAGCAGCGCGAGCTGTTCGTCCGCTTCGCCCGCGACCTCGGCCTCGACATGGCGAAGTTCGAGACCGACCTGAACGACCCGGCCACGCTCGACCGCGTGCTGAAGGACCGCAAGGACGGCGCGACGGTCGGGGTGCAGGGCACGCCCACGTTCTTCGTCAACGGCGTCAAGTTCACCGGCCGGGCGAGCTACGAGGGCCTGAAGGCCGCGCTCGACCAGGAGCTCGCCAAGTGATCACTCGTACCGGGGGTCGGGTTCGCCGATCGCGGTGCCGGGGTCGATGGTGACGGGAGACAGCGGGAACCGGTCGGGCACCCACGTGCCCGCCGTCCCGATCGCCAGGTCGCCGGTGGTCTCGTCACGCACGAACAGGGTGCAGCTGCCCTCGGTCCGCCGGTAGCCGGTGACGTGCGAGATCCGGCCGATCTCGTTCGCGAGCGCCCGCAGGTCGAGCGTCCTGCCGTCGTTGAGGTAGCGGACGTTGACGTCGCCGTTCGGGGTGAAGTGCTCCCCGTTGACGATCAGCACACCGTTGTCGCGGTGGACGGTGATGCTCAGCCGCGGCCTCGGCGGCGGCATCACCGTCAGCACCGAGTAGGCGCGGCTCAGGCTGAAGTCGTGGAACGTTCCAGTGGCGCACCGGCCCCAGCCGTCGTCGAGGAGCGACAGGCACAGACAGGCCCGGCACCACCGCCACCCCTCCTGGGCGGACGGCGGCACGGTGTCCAGCGGGACCGCGTAGTCGCCGCTGCCGGTGTGGTCGTGGCCACCGCCCGCCGGGCACCAGTCGCCGCTGCCGGCGCCGCCGAAGCAGAGGTTCTGGCAGCGGGCGCACCACCGCCAGCCCCGCTGGCTGCCCACCGGGACCTCGCCCACCGCGAGGAAGTACTCGCCGGCACCGAGGTTGTGCGGGACGCCGGTCTCGCACACCCCGTCGCCGTACGCGTTGAACGCCAGGCAGTAGCACCGATCGCACCACCGCCAGCCGGCCTGCACGCTCATGTCCTGACTCCTTCGCCGATCACGGTCCAGGCTCGTCGCGCGGAGCCGTGCTGTCATCAGGGCCAGCCCTGATGCCGCCTTCACGCCGGATGGTCATCCTTGGAGCGGTGGACGACGTGCTGCTCGTGGACGACAACGCGTCGTTTCGCGCTGTGGCCAGGGCGTTGCTGGAGCAGGGCGGTTTCCGGGTGGTCGGCGAGGCGGGCACGGTCGCGGGCGCGTTGCGCAGGGCCGCAGAGGTGCGGCCGGACGTGGTGCTGCTCGACATCGGGTTGCCCGACCGCGACGGCGTGAGCGCGTGCGCCGATCTGCAGGCGGTGGTGCCGGAAGCGGCGATCGTGTTCTGCTCGGTGCGCGGGGCCGACCAGTACGAGGACGCCGTGCGGCGGTCACCCGCCGTCGGGTTCCTGCCCAAGTCGCGGCTGTCCGCGCCGGCACTGGCCGCCGTGCTCGCTCAGCGCGACCGCAGGTAGGCCAGCACGGCGAGCACCCGGCGGTGGTGGCCCGACTCGACGGGCAGGGTGAGGCGCTGGAAGATGCTGCGCACGTGCGTCTCCACGGTCTTGCCCGTCAGGCTGAGCCGCTCGGCGATCGCCTGGTTGGACATTCCCTGGGCCATGAGCGCGAGCACCTCGAGCTCGCGGGCGGTCAGGCCGTCGAGCAGGTCCCGGCGGCGCGGACCGGCGAGCATCGCCGCCACCACGTCCGGGTCGAAGACGCAGCCACCGGCGGCGACGCGGTGCACGGCGTCGAGGAAGTCGGCGCCGGACGCCCTGTCCTTCAACAGGTAGCCGACGCCGCGCGTGACGTCGCCAACCAGTTCGGTCAGGTGCGCGACCTCCAGGTACTGCGACAGCAGCAGAACGCCGATCGACGGCCTGCTCGTGCGGATGCGCACGGCCGCGTGCAGGCCTTCGAGGCGGTGGTCCGGCGGCATCCTGATGTCCACCACCGCGAGGCCGGGTTCGTGGGCCTCGACGGCGGCCAGCAACGCGTCCGCGTCCCCGACCTCGGCGAGGACGCGGCAGCCCGCCTTCGTCAGCAGTTCGGCGAGGGCGCTGCGGAACAGCCGTGCGTCGTCGGCGATGACCACCCCGAGTCCGGTCATGGGCGCTCCAGCGGGAGAAGGGCGATCACGGTGGTGCCGGTCGTGCTGCTGACGACGGTCAGCGAACCGTCCACAGCGGACACCCGGTCCCGCAGTCCGGTCAGTCCGGTGCCCAGGGCGGGAGCGGCGCCACCCGTTCCGTCGTCGACGACGGCCAGTCGCAGCGAGCCCTCGTGGACACCGGCCTCGACGCGGATGTGCTGGGCGGCAGCGTGTTTGAGCGCGTTCGTCACCGCTTCCGCAGCCACGTAGTACGCGGTGGCGGCGACCAGGCCGGGCAGGTCCGGCAGGTCGGTCTCGACCAGGTCGACCGGCTGGAGCGAGCGGGCGGCGAGCGCGCGCAACGCCGGGAGCAGCCCGAGGTCGGTCAGCACCGACGGGTGGATGCCCCTGGCCAGCTCGCGCAGTTCGGCCAGCG
This sequence comes from Lentzea sp. NPDC058450, assembly GCF_042721395.1. Taxonomy (NCBI): domain Bacteria; kingdom Bacillati; phylum Actinomycetota; class Actinomycetes; order Pseudonocardiales; family Pseudonocardiaceae; genus Lentzea; species Lentzea sp. NPDC058450. The sequence continues at coordinate 4,114 of NZ_JBHXLO010000018.1, read as the reverse complement.
CCTCCTCCAGGCCGTCGGCACTGCGCCGCAACAGGTCGTCCAGCTCGGGGTCGCCGGCCGAGCGCTGCCGGGCCAGGCGGAGGGTGAGCGCGGCGGTGACCAGCCGTTGCTGCGCGCCGTCGTGCAGGTCCCGTTCGACGCGCCGGCGTTCCTCGTCTCCGGCGGCGACGATCCGGGCCCGGGACGCCTTCACCTCGGCCAGCTGGGCGCGGACCTCGGCGGCGAGACGCTGGTTGTCGAGTTCGAGGGCGGCGGCGGACGCGACGGCGCTCAGCACGTGATGGTCGTCCAGCAACGCGGGGTCGTGCACCAGCACCGCCACCCTTCGTCCGCCGCGGTCGACCGGCGTGCACGCGCGGCCGAGTTCGATCGGCCGTCCGTCGGCGTCCACGTAGTCGTCGTGCTCGGGCCGGTGGTAGCCGACCTTCAGCGACGGGTCGCCGAGGGCCTCGGCCAGCAGGTCGCGCAACCGTTCCGGCGGCGACCCCGGCAGGCGGGCCAGCAGGTTCGCCACCGAGGTCCGGCCGAGCCGCACCCGCCAGACACCGCTGAGGAACGCCAGCGGCAACGCGAGCGTCGCCGCCCGCGTCAGGTTCACCAGGATCTCGTGGTGCCAGGAGATCCCGGTGCCCAGCAACGCGTCCAGCACCGATGTCGCACCACCGAACGACCCGACGGCGAACACCGGCGCGAGCACCCGGCGCGCGGGCCTGCTGGCCGTCACCCAGCGCCGCACCAGCACCGCCGTCACCGCGAGACCCAGCACGAACTGCACGCCGTCGACGACCCTGCCGACCGTCCCGAACGGCAACCGCCACACCAGCAGCAGGTTCGGCACCAGCGAGTCGAGCCACAGCGCGCTCAGCGGGACGAGCCCGAACGCCACCGCGTAACAGGTCCGCGCGAGCAGCCGCTCCAGCCCGGCGCGCAGCACCCCGTCCGGGTAGGCGAGCAGCAGGTGCACGAGGAACGCCGACGACGCCGACCGGAACAGCAGCCCGGCCGTGTGCACCGCGGGATCCACCGAGATCTGCACGTCCTCGGCGAACCAGGCGATGCCGATCAGCACCATCAGCAGGCCGATCCGGACGGCGGGCACGTCGGGCCTGCGGTACGCGGCGATCACCCCGGTGAGCAGGTAACCCCCGCCGACCGCCGCCGAGAACACCGTTCCCGTCGACGTCTCGTGCTGCCCGGACGCCGTCACGACCAGCACGAGCGCGCCCCAGCACGCACCGGCCGCGGCGAGCACCCCGATCAACGGCGCCGGGCCGTGCCGGGCCGCACCCACCGGTTCCACCACGCGAACCTCCCCACCCGGTTGTCGCCCGAACGCCGGGGCGCGTAACAGGTTTCTCAGTGCAGGCCCCGATGTCACCGGCCGTCCGCGCTCCTACCGTCGAGGACATGGCACGGGACAAGGTCGCCGAGATCCGGATCAACCCCCGGACGGTCCGCATCGGGCATCAGGTGTACCCGCTCGCGAACATCTCCAGGGTGCAGACGCTGGAGGTGCGGTGGGGCGGGCGGAAGGCCACGTCGTACCCGCCGAAGGAGACCGCGGTGCTCCTCCTGCTGTTCGGTCTGGTGGCCGTGGCGATCCAGGTGGGGGTGCCCGCGCTCGGCCTCGGCGGCCGTCAGCTGATCACCGATCTGATGATGGGCGCGATGGTGCTGTTCGGCGTCCGGATCGCGTATCTCGTCCTGGCGTTCCTGTACCGCGTGCTGTTCCGCCGCAAGCACTACGCGTTGTTGCTGGAAACGGCGGGCACGCAATACACCGCGTTGTCCGGTACCGATCTTCCGGAACTCCGCCGAATCGAGGCGGAAATCGTCGGCGCGATCGAGAAGCCGCCGACTCGTGAGCACGTCGTCGAGGTCCACGGAGACCTGGTGCTCGGCAACCAGACGAAGCAGACCGGCTCCGGCAGCCGCATGACCATCAACAACTGAGCGAGCGAGGGAACGCACATGGGCGACGTCGTCCACGGCAGCCAGTACAAGCAGACCGGCTCCAACAGCAACATGACGGTGAACAACTCAGGTGGCGTGACCAGGGCGGACGTCGACGCCGCCGTGGTCGAGCTGCGGGCGTTCATCGACCACCTGACCCGCACCGGCGCGGTCGGCCCGAACGGCCAGGTGAACGACCCGACGGCGGTGGTGGCCGAGGTGGAGTCCGGCAGGAGCCGGCTCGCCGCCCTGGGCAAGGCGGTGCTCGGCGGCGCGAAGGACGCGGTGCTCACCGTCGTGCAGGGCGGGGTGGCCGCACTCGTCGTCGCTCTGCTGGGCCGCTGAAATCGCCTTTACCGGGAAATGAACCGGCCTTTGTGACGTTCGCGATAGACGCATTCCGTCTTGTTTCGCGCTGTTCGCCGGGAGCGTGGTTTTCATGGAAAGGAGGCAATACCTGGAGCGAGACTGAAGAGGTTTCTCCATGAGCTATCAGCTCAACCGGCGCAAGATGCTGCAGGCGTTCGGTGCGGCCGGTGCCGCGAGCGCCGCCGCGATGTACGCGGCCGATCCCGTGCTCGGGGCCACGCTGGGCTACGACGAGTCGATCGGTGTCGACCCGGCCACGTACACGGCGCCGACCGGCATCGCGAAGGACAGCGCGGGCAAGGCGACCGCGCTCGACTGGCTGCGCGACCACGGCGGCGAGGTGACCGGGCTGTCGGACCGGATCTGGCAGCACGCCGAGCTGTCGTTGCGGGAGTGGAACTCCGCGTGGGACAGCGCGGAGTTGCTGAAGCGGCACGGGTTCACGATCGAGTGGGGGACCGGCGGGTTCCCGGCGGCGTTCACCGCGACCTACGGCTCGGGCAAGCCGGTGCTGGGGTTCAACGCCGAGTACGACGCGTTGCCCGGTCTGTCGCAGAAGAAGGGCGTGGCGACGCACGACCCGTTGGTCTACAACTACGACGCCTACGGCCCGACGTACGGCGCAGGCCACGGCGACGCGCACAACGTGCTGGGCGCGGGTTCGATCGGCGCCGCGATCGCCGTGAGCAAGGCGATGAAGCAGGACAACCTCACCGGCACCCTGAAGGTCTACGGCTCCAGCGGCGAGGAACAGCTGGTGGGCAAGGCTTTCAGCGCCAAGGCCGGTGTCTACAACGGACTCGACGCCTACCTCGACTGGCACCCGCTGACCTCGACGCTCGCCGACTGGGGCACCACGGCGGCGCTGATGTCGGCGACGTTCACGTTCCTCGGCGCGGCGGGCCACGGCGGCACCCCGCTGGGCAACAAGAGCGGCCTCGACGGCGCGTTGCTGATGGCCACGATGAGCGAGTACCTGCGCGAGAAGAACGTGGCGCCGTCCGGCCGGTTCCACTACGCGATCATCAACGGCGGCGGCGCGCCCAACGTCACCCCGGACATGTGCTCGATCTGGTTCTTCGTGCGCGAGGGCAGCCCGGCCCGAGCCCGGGTGCTCTACGACAAGATCGTCGAGTGCGCGAAGGCGGCGGCGCAGGCCAGCCAGACCCGCCTGGTGCACAAGTTCCACTCCGGCACCTGGAACTCGCTCGGCAACAAGGTCGCCGCCGAGGTGCTCAACGACAACATGGTCAAGATCGGCCCGCCCGCCTTCACCGCCGCCGACCAGGAGTTGGCCAAAGGGTTGCAGCGGGCTTTGGGCAGGCCGGAGGCGGGCATGGCGACCACCCTCGTGCCGCTCACCGCGCCCGCCCCGGTGTACCTCGGCGGCCCGTCCACCGACGCGGCCGACGTGAGCTGGCAGGCGCCCAAGGTCACCGCGCTGGTGGCGACGTTCCCGATCGGCGTGCCGCACCACAACTGGGCGGTGTCGGCGGTCGCCTCGACCAACATCGGCCACCAGGCGGCGTTGTCGGCCGCGCGGTACCTGGCGGCGACGTCGATCGACCTGCTGACCCAGCCCGAACTGCTGGTGCGCATGAAGGACGAGTTCGTCGCGCGGACGGCACCCGCGCAGTGGAAGAGCATGATCCCGGACGGCGTCCAGCAGCCGCTGTACCAGCCGCCCGCGGACTTCCTGGCGCGCTGCCCTGCAAGTTCATCGGGCGACAGCAGCGGCCGAGGGACCCGGAGGCGGTGCCGCCGCAACGCCCGAATACGCCCGGTATGAGGG
>NZ_JBHXLO010000017.1:0-192887 GCF_042721395.1 Lentzea sp. NPDC058450 | reverse complement strand
TTCGTCCTGAGCCAGGATCAAACTCTCCAATAAGGATTGTGTTTGATCGCTCCAGACGGAATATGTCTGGCAATCTGGTATTACTCTCAAAGGAATACCCCGACGAGGGGTATTCATATTACTGGCTGTGTTTCGGCACGCTGTTGAGTTCTCAAAGAACACGCGCTCATCATCACGATCGGCCACAAGGCGTCTCGATCCGAGGCTGTGTCGTACATAAGCTTGTGTTTTGAAAGTCCGACGCCCTTGGCCTCTGAGCTCAGACGAGCTACCGGCTGGGTCTTCATCGTTTCGCGGTCACCCACTCTACCACAGTCCGTGGAAGCTTGGTTCGTGACCTGTGTCGCGCTCCGTTCCGGTGTTCCCGGCCCGTTCCTCGCTGACATGGAGAAAGTTACACGCACGCCAACTGAGGGTCAAATCGGGGGCAACCCGGCTTCCTGCGATCCGAAAACCGCAGGTCAGCAGCCCCGTACAGGACCCTCGGACCACGCTATCGCAGCCCAAACCCGTGCACACTGTGACCGCGATCACACCGAGAAAGATCGAAGGCCGCCGGTCCGACACCGGACCGACGGCCTTCAGAGACCCGAACGCGCAGGTCAGAGCGTCACGTGGACGCTCGCGTTGTTCCGCTTGCCGCGACGGAGCACCAGCCACTCGCCGTGCAGCAGGTCCGACGACGCCGGCTTCCACTCCTCGTCGGTCACCTTCGCGTTGTTCACGTAGGCGCCACCCTCGTTGACCGTCCTCCGCGCGGCGCCCCGGCTCTCGGCCAGGCCCGACGCGATCAGCAGGTCGACGATCGTGGGCTCGTCCGCGAGACGGACCTCCCCCTTGGGCGCCTCGGCCAGCGCGGCCTGGAGCACCGACTCGTCGAGATCCCGCAGCTCACCGCGGCCGAACAGCGCCGACGACGCCAGCACGACCTGCTGCGTCGCGCGTTCGCCGTGGACCAGGTCGGTGAACTCCTGCGCGAGACGCTTCTGCGCGGCCCGCTGGTGCGGCGCCTCCGCGGTCTGCTTCTCGAGCTCGTCCAGCTCCTCCCGGGAGAGGAACGTGAACAGCCGCAGGTAGTTGAGCACCGTGACGTCGTCGACGTTCACGAAGTACTGGTACCAGGCGTACGGCGAGGTCATCTCCGGGTCGAGCCACACGCTGCCGCCACCGGTGGACTTGCCGAACTTGCGGCCCTCGGCGTCGGTGACCAGCGGCGCGGTCAGGGCGTGCACGTGCCTGCCCTCGACCCGGCGGATCAGGTCGACGCCGCCGACGATGTTGCCCCACTGGTCCGAGCCGCCGACCTGCAGCGCGGTGCCGTACTTGCGGTTGAGCTCCAGGTAGTCGTTGGACTGGAGCAGCAGGTAGCTGAACTCGGTGTACGACATGCCGTCGCCTTCGAGGCGGCGCTTGACCGTCTCCCGCGACAGCATGACGTTGATCGAGAAGTGCTTGCCGACGTCGCGCAGGAACTCGAGCGCGCTGACCTGGCCGGTCCAGTTGAGGTTGTTCTCGACGATCGCTCCGGTGGGCGAGTCGTCGAAGTCGACGAACCGCTCCAGCTGGCCGCGGATGCGCTCGGCCCACTCGGCGACGGTGTCGAGCGAGTTCAGCGTGCGCTCCCCGGTGTCGCGCGGGTCGCCGATCATGCCCGTCGCGCCGCCCGCCATCACGATCGGCCGGTGTCCGGCGCGCTGGAAGCGGCGCAGCATGAGCAGCGGGACCATGTTGCCCGCGTGCAGCGACTTCGCCGTCGGGTCGAACCCGCAATAGAGGGTGAGCGGGCCGGCGTCCAGGTCCTTCCGCAGTGCGTCGAGGTCGGTGGACGTCGCGATCAGGCCGCGCCAGGCAAGTTCGTCAAGGATGTGCTCGCTCACGTCCCTCATTGTCGCCTACCTGGTCCAACAGGTTTCGACCCGGTGCGCTCACGGGTACGCACGTGGACATGACGGATCCACGTGATGCGGAGTTACGGCGGCCCACTGAACGCCTGCCGCGCGTGAACGAGCCCCACATGCCTCGGGTGAACGAGCCAATGGTGGAGGAGGTCGTCGAGCGGGACGACGACTACCGCAGGGTGCGGACGGTGCGGACCGTCTGCGCGATCATCGACATCGTCTGCTGGACGTTCGCCATCGTCCTGTTGGTGCACATCTTCCTGGTCATCGCGGGCGCGAACGCCGGCAACGGCTTCTTCCAGTTCGTCGCGGGCTGGGCCGACGGGATCACGCTGGGCCTGGACGGTCTGTTCACGCCGGACAACGCCTCCGTGGCAACGCTTCTGAACGAGGGCCTGGCCGCGCTCCTGTGGTTGGTCATCGGTGCGTTGCTGACGAACCTCATCACGCGCGTCGCCCTGCCGTCGGTTCACCGGCGTGCCTGGTACCGCAGGACGGTGCGCTCCTAAGAAGATGGCGGGGTGGCCGAGTACGAGTTCGACGTCGCCCTGTCGTACGCCGAGGAGGACCAGCACCTGGTCCTCCCGGTCGTCGCACTGCTGAAGGACTTCGGGGTCGACGTCTTCCACCGCAAGGAGCGCGAGGCCGAGATGTGGGGCCTCGACCTGGTGGAGTACTTCTCGGAGGCCTTCAGCAGTCGTGCGAGGTACGTGCTGCTGTTCACCTCGCGGCACTACGTGGGCAAGTGGTCGCGGCTGGAACGACGCACGGCGCTGGGGCGCGCGCTGGAGCAGCACACGGAGTACGTCCTGCCGATCCGCATCGACGACACGGCGATGCCCGGCCTTTCGCCGCACGTCGGCTACCTGGACCTGCGGGTGCACGACGCGAAGACGATCGCGGACGCCGTCGTGCAGAAGCTCGCGCAGCACCGCGCCGAGTTCACGCCCACGACCCCGATCACGCCGAAGTCCGTGGCCGCGCTCGTGCGGGAGAAGCCGCGCGGCTGGGAGTACCTGCTCTACGCAACCGTTGTGGCGCAAGGACTTGAGGCGTTGCAGCAGAAGTACCGCGAACACTTCCTGCGCTACTCGCCGCGCAACGGCACCGTCGAGCACGGCAGCGGCATCGAGGTGATCCGCGACCGCAACGTGCTGCTGAGCGAGATCATCGCGGTCGCCGTCGACTCGGTGTTCACGCCCTCGACGCAGGAGGCCGCGTTCGGCAGGTCGGGCGAGCCGGGCGACGCCGACCGGATCGTGCACCTGGGCGAGCTGTTCGTGCGGACGTTCGACGAGATCCTCGAGTGGGCAAGGGATATCCACGGCACCAGTTATGCCGATGCGCACGCACGAACTGCAGCGCACGTACAGGCCCGGTTCGCCGACCGGCAACTCGAAGCGATGCACAAGGTGGCGCACGACCTGCGCGAGGTGGCGGACACGTTGGTCGAACGGTTGACGGCCGGCGAGGTCATCGACATGACCGTGCCGCTGGTGTTCGAGGTGGAACCGGCGCTGGAGCGGGAGTTCAAGACCGCTCTGGAACGACTGCCCCGCTGATCACCTCGTAGGGCCGGTCCACGCCCCGCTCACGAGCCCATGCGAGCGCACGGAGCAATGACGACTCACCGGTGAGAGAGGCTGCGGCAGGTACAAGGGAACAGCGCTGCCACTGCTCGACGTTCAGCGTGAGGTGGTCGACGGGTGGCAGCGACTCGACGTCCACCTCCGCGCCCGAAACGTCGAGCACGCGCAGGTTCGGGTACGAGGGCAGCTCAACGCGCGCACCGATGACCGTGAGAGACCGAAGGGTCTCGCACTTCGGCAGCTCGACCTCGTCGGCCATCACGTGGAGGCTTTCCAGCGGCAGGTGTGCGAGGTCTCCCAGGCGCACGGAGCCGCCGCCCCTGATCCAGAGTTCGCGTAGGGAGGTGAGGCGGGCGAGCAGGCCGAAGTCGAGGTCACCGGGATCGTGCAGGACCAGCTTCTGCAGGGTCGTGGACAGCGCGGCCACCCCGTCGGGCCCGAGGTCCGGGACCTTCCAGCTCGCTGCGAGCTTGCCGTGATCAGGACCGTCCGGTGACTGTGCCCAGGCCGTCGCGGACTCTGCCAGGTAGGTCAGCGGTGCCTCGCCGGCCAACTGGATGATCTGGCCGGCCTGGCCGTTCGGGCCGGGGGCGAGGTCGACGCACAGGTTGTCGCCCCACTCGTTGGACGCGATGGGCACCCACAGCGGATGGAACTGCACGGTCTGCACGGCTCCAGGAGGGCCCACGTAGAGCAACGTCTCGCCCCAGAAATCCGGATCGTTCTCCACCATCGAGCGGTAGAGGCGCCACGTCCTGATGATGTCGTCCGGCGGGTACAGGTCGATCTCCCCGTCGATCTGCACACCGCTCGCGTACAGCTCGTGCACCTCCGGCGGCAGCGGTGCGCCGATCACGGCCTCCACGTCGGCCAGCGTCGACACGGGCGACGGCTCGGGGAGCTCGGGCCTGGTCCGCAGCACGGTGTAGATCGGCGGAAGGTGGCCGGTGCGCTGGCCGACGTCCTCGGTGACGACGGCCTCGAAGGCGCCGTCCGGGAAGATCCGCAGCTCCAGCACGACCGGCCGGGTCAGGCCGATCGGGTACAGCTTCTCCTCGTAACCGGAGTGGCCCAGGAGCACGCCGTCCGGCCTGGCGTCGATCCGGTGGCCTCCCCCGCCTCCGCTGAGCGACGCTCTGAGCGTCAGCTCCTCGAAGTCGGATTCGACCGACGACAGCAGTTCCTGTGCGACAGCGGCGAGCGCGTCCTTCACCTGGTCCCCCAAGATCGTTCGAGGGGCAGATCCTAGGCGCGCCGTTTTCCGCCGCGCTTGTAGGTCGACACGGCAGGCGAGTCGATCCAGAACCGCCACGGCACGTCCATCGCCACGGCAACGCCAACGCGCGGTCCGGAACGCACGACCGTGGCCGGTTCCTCTGCTGCGTACAGGCGCACGGGCGACGAAGAGGACGTCAGCTCAAGACCGTTCTGCGAGCGGTCCAGCCCGAGGACCTTGCACAGCCGTGCGGGTCCCTTCGCCAGTTCGGCCGCGGAACGTGATGCGGGCCTACGAGAGAAGGCGATGTCCTCACCTTCGACGACTTCCCCGGCGCGCAACAGGACCGCCCCCGGCACGCCGTCGGTCAGCGTCACGACGTTGGCGCAGAAGTGCATGCCGTAGACGAAGTAGACGTACAGGAAACCGGCCGAGCCGAACATGACCTCGTTGCGCGGGGTCTTGCCGCGGTAGCAGTGCGACGCCGGGTCGTCGCCGCCCCGGTACGCCTCCACCTCGACGATGCGCACGCGCACACCGCCTGCCTCCAGGAACGAACCGAGGAGGAGCCGGGACGCATCGACCGGGTCGATGGCCAGCTCCTCCCTGGTCAGCTGCCTAGAACTCACGTGCGGCGGTGGCCTTCGCGACGAGGGCGTCGAGCTGTTCGCGGACGCGTGCGGGTGCGGTGCCGCCGTGGGCGTCGCGGGAGGCGATGGAGCCCTCGACGGTCAGCACCGAACGGACCTCGGGCGTCAGGGACGGCGAGATCGCGAGGAACTCCTCGTCGGTGAGGTCCTCCAGGCCGACGCCGCGGGACTCGGCGGCGCGGACGCACGCACCGGCGGCCTCGTGCGCCACGCGGAACGGGACTCCCTCGCGCACCAGCCATTCCGCGATGTCGGTGGCCAGGGTGAAGCCGGCCGGGGCGAGCGACGCCATGCGGTCGGTGTCGAACCGAAGCGTCGCCACCATGCCCGCGAACGCCGGCAGCAGGAGCTCCAGCTGCTCGACCGAGTCGAACAGCGGTTCCTTGTCCTCCTGCAGGTCGCGGTTGTAGGCCAGCGGCTGGGCCTTCAACGTCGCCAGCAGGCCGGCGAGGTTGCCGATCAGACGGCCAGACTTGCCGCGGGCGAGCTCGGCCACGTCCGGGTTCTTCTTCTGGGGCATGATCGAGCTGCCGGTCGACCACGCGTCGTCGAGCACCGCGAAGCGGAACTCGGCGGTGGTCCAGATGATGATCTCCTCGGCGATCCGCGAGAGGTTCACGCTGACCATGGCCAGCACGAACGCGATCTCGGCGGCGAAGTCGCGCGAGGCGGTGCCGTCGATCGAGTTCTCGACCGGCGCGTAGAAGCCCAGGTCCGCGGCCACCTTCGCCGGGTCGAGCCCCAGCGAGGACCCGGCCAGGGCGCCCGAGCCGTACGGGGAGAACGCGGCGCGCTTGTCCCAGTCGTGCAGGCGGTCGACGTCGCGCAGCAGTGAGTGCGCGTGCGCCAGCAGGTGGTGCGAGAGCAGCACGGGCTGGGCGGACTGCAGGTGCGTGCGGCCCGGCATCACGGCGCCGAAGTGCGTCTCGGACTGCTGAGCCAGCGCGTCCACGACGTCCAGCACACCGGCGGCGACCCGGCGGGCCGCGTCGCGCAGCCACATCCGGAACAGCGTCGCCACCTGGTCGTTGCGCGAACGGCCGGCGCGGAGCTTGCCGCCGAGCTCGGTGCCGGCGCGGTCGATCAGGCCCCGCTCCAGCGCGGTGTGGACGTCCTCGTCCTCCAGCACCGGGGTGAACGCGCCGGACTCGACGTCGCCGAGCAGTTCGTCCAGCGCCTTCTGCATGCCCGCGAGCTCGTCGTCCGACAGCAGGCCGGCCGCGTGCAGCACACGGGCGTGCGCGCGCGAGCCCGCGATGTCGTACGGCGCGAGCCGCCAGTCGAAGTGCGTCGACAGCGACAGCCGCGCCATCGCCTCGGCCGGTCCCGACTCGAACCTGCCACCCCACAAAGAACTCATGCCACACACAACCTTCAGCTCGCGAAGTCGTAAAGCGATTCTTCCGAACGGGCCACGAGCCCGACGACGCGCCCCTCGTGCAGCGCGACGTCGACCTCCCCGCAACCCGACGGCAAAGCCATCCGTGCCACGCGCAACGCGACCGAGCCCAGGCTGGACCTGATCACGCCGGCGCGGAAGTTCAGCTCGCGCACGGCCTCGGCGACGGACACGGTCTCGCCGTCCACCGCCACGACCACTCCGCCGTCGAACGTCACCACGGCGTGCACGGGCTCATTCATCGACGTCGCCCGACGCGAGCGCGGCGATCCGGTCGGCGAGCTCGGCACCGGTGAGCGGTTCGCGCGCCACGACGAGGATCGTGTCGTCACCGGCGATCGTGCCGACGATCTCGTGCAACGCCGCGCGGTCCAGCGCCGAGGCCAGGAACTGCGCCGCGCCGGGCGGCGTGCGCAGCACCGCGAGGTTGCCGGAGTGGTCGGTCGACACCAGCAGCTCCCCCAGCACCCGGACCAGGCGCGTGGTGCCGCCCTGGACACCCCGCACCGGGCTGCCGTCCTCGGGGATCACGTACACCGGCGCACCGCCGTCAGGTCCGCGCAGCTTGACCGCGCCGAGCTCGTCCAGGTCGCGCGACAACGTGGCCTGGGTGACCTCGATGCCTTCCGATGCCAGCAGTTTCGCGAGCTCGGACTGGCTGCGCACGGCCTGGTGCGCCACCATCTCGACGATGCGGCCCTGACGGGCGGTGCGGGTCATGCCGACTGCTCCAGCAACCAGACGAGCAACGCCTTCTGCGCGTGCAGCCGGTTCTCCGCTTCCTGCCACACGAGCGACTGCGGGCCGTCGAGCACCTCGTCGGTGATCTCCCAGCCGCGGTGCGCGGGCAGGCAGTGCAGGACGGTCGAGTCCGGCTTGCCCGTGGCCTCCAGCAGCGCGGCGTTCACCTGGTACGGGCGGAACGGGCCGACGCGGTCCTTGCCGTCGTTCTCCTGTCCCATCGACGTCCAGGTGTCGGTGACCAGCACGTCCGAGCCGTCGACCGACGCCTGCGGGTCGCTGATCAACGCCACCGAGCCACCGGTCTCGGCGGCGCGCTTCTTGGCGTCCTCCAGGATCTGCGGGTTCGGCACGAAACCGGCGGGCGCGCCGACGCGGACGTGCATACCGGCCGTGGCACCGCCCAGCAGCAGCGAGTGCGCCATGTTGTTGGCGCCGTCGCCCAGGTACGTCAGCGTCAGACCGGCGAGCTTGCCGTACCGGCGGCGGATCGTCTGCAGGTCCGCGAGCACCTGGCACGGGTGGAACTCGTCCGTCAGCGCGTTGACGACCGGGATGCGCGACACGGACGCCATGGCTTCCATGCGGGCCTGTGCGAACGTCCGCCACACCACCGCGTCCACGTACCCGGACAGGATGCGCGAGGTGTCCTCGATCGTCTCCTCGCGGCCCAGCTGCATCGACCGGCCGTCGATGATCACCGGGTTGCCGCCGAGCTGCGCGATGCCGACCTCGAACGAGAGGCGCGTGCGCGTCGAGTTCTTCTCGAAGATCACGGCGACGGACTTGGGGCCCGCCAGCGGCTTCGCGGTGAACCGGTCCGACTTGTACACGTCGGCCAGGTCGAGGACGGCCGCCTGCTCCTCGGTGGTCAGGTCGTCGTCGCGGAGGAAGTGCCTCAACGTCATCGCGTCTCCTCGAAGAACGTGGGGAGCGCGGCGACGAAGGCCTGCGCGTCGGATGCCTCCAGCACGAGCGGCGGGGCGAGCCGCAGCACGTCGGGCTGGATCGGGTTGATCAGGTAGCCGGCCTTCTGCGCGGCCGCCGCGGCCTTCGCCGAGACCGCCTCGCGCAGCATGATGCCGAGCAGCAGGCCGGCTCCCCGGACCCCGGTGATCGCGGGGTGGTGCAACGCCTCGACCCCGGCGGCGATCTCCTTGCCCACGGACGAGACGTGCTCCAGCAGGCCTTCCGAGGCGATGGTGTCGATCACGGCGAGACCGGCCGCGCAGCACACGGGGTTGCCGCCGTAGGTGGTGCCGTGGTGCCCGGGCTTGAACAGGTCGGCCGCCGCCCCGAACCCGATGGTGGCGCCCAGCGGCAGTCCGCCGCCGATGCCCTTGGCGAGCGTCATGACGTCCGGCACGATCCCGGCCTGCTGGAACGCGAACCACGTGCCGAGGCGGCCGATGCCGGTCTGCACCTCGTCGAGGATGAACAGCGCGCCGTGCTCGGCCGTGATCCGGCGGACCTCCTGCAGGTACCCGGCGGGCGGCACCATGACGCCCTGCTCGCCCTGGATCGGCTCGACGATGAACGCCGCGGTGTCGTCGTCGATCGCCGCCTCCAGTGCCGCCACGTCACCGAACGGGACGTGCTCGACGCCGGGGACCAGCGGTTCGAACGGCGCGCGCTTCGGCTGCTGGCCGGTGAGCGTCAACGCGCCCATCGTGCGGCCGTGGAACCCGCCGAGCGTGGAGACGATCTTGGTGCGGCCGGTGAGGCGCGCCATCTTGAGCGCCGCCTCGTTGGCCTCGGCGCCGGAGTTGCAGAAGAACACCTTGCCGGGCTCGCCCGCGAGGTCCAGCAGGCGTTCGGCGAGCTTCAACGCGGGCTCGTTGACGTACAGGTTGCCGGTGTGGCCGAGCTTGCCGATCTGCGTCGAGACCGCCTCGACGATCGCCGGGTGCGCGTGCCCCAGCGCGTTGACGGCGAGACCCGTCAGCAGGTCCACGTACCGGTTGCCGTCGGCGTCCCAGACGTGCGCGCCCTCACCGCGTTCGAGCTGCAACGTCGGTGTGCCGTAGTTGTCCATCATGGACTGTTGCCAGCGTGTGGTCATTTGTTGTTGTCCCCCAACACCATCGTCCCCACCCCTTCGGAGGTGAAGACCTCGAGCAGAACGCTGTGGGCCAGCCGGCCGTCGATCACGTGCGCCTGCGGGACGCCGCCGCGCACCGCGCGCAGGCAGGCCTCCATCTTCGGCACCATGCCGCTCTCCAGGTCCGGCAGGATCTTCTCCAGCTCGGACGCGCGGATCTGGTCCACCAGCGACGAGCGGTCCGGCCAGTTCGAGTACAGGCCCTCGACGTCCGTGAGCACGACGAGCTTCTCCGCGCCCAGCGCCACGGCCAGCGCACCCGCCGCCGTGTCCGCGTTCACGTTGTGCGGCACGCCGTGCACGTCCGGCGCCACCGACGACACGACCGGGATGCGGCCCGCACGCACGATGTCGAGCACCGCGTCCGGGTTGACCTCGGTGATGTCGCCGACGAGGCCGATGTCGACCTCCTCGCCGTCCACGATCGCGCCGCGGCGGGTGGCGGTGAACAGGTGCGCGTCCTCGCCGGAGATGCCGACGGCGTACGGGCCGTGCTGGTTGATCAGGCCGACGAGCTCACGCCCGACCTGCCCGACCAGGACCATCCGCACGACGTCCATGGCCTCGGGCGTGGTGACGCGCAGGCCGCCGCGGAACTCGCTGTGGATGCCGAGCTTGTCCAGCATCGACTTGATCTGCGGGCCACCGCCGTGCACGACGACCGGGCGCAGGCCGCACAGCCGCAGGAACACCATGTCCTCGGCGAACGCCTTCTTCAGCTCGTCGTCGACCATGGCGTTGCCGCCGTACTTGACGACCACCAAAGCGCCGCGGAAGCGTTCCAGCCACGGCAGAGCTTCGACGAGGACCGCTGCCTTCTCTTGTGCGTTCATGAGGAGTACGCGCTGTTCTCTTCGACGTAGTCGTGGGACAGGTCCGTGGTGAGCACGGTGGCTTCGGCCTCGCCGACGTTGAGGTCGATGACGATCTCGATGTCGCGGCCCGACAGGTCGGCCTCGCTGCGGTCGCGGTCGCGGGTTCCGTTGCGGTACAACGAGACGCCGTTGATGATGATCTGCAGGACGTCCGGGTCGATCTCGGCGTCCGCGCGGCCGAGCGCCATCGCGATCCGGCCCCAGTTGGGGTCGCTGCCGAACAGCGCCGTCTTCACCAGGTTGTCCTCGGCGACCGTCCGTCCGATGTGGACGGCCTCGGCCTCGGTGGCGGCCTGCCTGACGGTGATGCTGACCTCCTTGGTGACGCCCTCGGCGTCGCCCTGGAGCTGCTTGACGAGGTCACCCGCCACCTCGGTGAGCAACGCGACGAAGTCGTCGAACGACGGCTCGACCCCCGAAGCGCCGGAGGCCAGCACCAGCACGGTGTCGTTGGTGGAGGTGCCGCCGTCGACGTCGAGCCGGTCGAACGTGCGGGACACGGCCTGGCGCAGCGCCTTGTCCAGCTGGTCGCCGGAGATCTTGGCGTCGGTCGTGATGACCGACAGCATCGTGGCCATGTTCGGCGCGAGCATGCCCGCGCCCTTCACGAACCCGCCGGCCGACCAGCCCTGCTCGGACGCCTTCCACGACTGCTTGGGGCGGCTGTCCGTGGTCATCACGCCGGTGGCCGCGGCCAGCCCGGCCTCGACCGTGGAGTCGAGCGCCTTGGCGACGTTCTCGACGCCCGTGAGGATCTTGTCCATCGGCAGCCGCTCACCGATCAGGCCGGTGGAGCAGACCGCGACGTCGACCGCGCCGGTGCCGAGCACCTCGGCGACCTTCTCCGCGGTGGTGTGGGTGTCCTGGAAGCCCTCGGGGCCGGTGCACGCGTTGGCGCCACCGGAGTTGAGCACGACCGCCGTGAGGCGTCGCGACTGGATCACCTGCTGCGACCACAACACCGGCGCGGCCTTCACCTTGTTCGTGGTGAAGACGCCCGCGGCGGCGTCGGACGGCCCGTCGTTCACGACGAGCGTCAGATCGAGTGCACCGGATTCCTTGATCCCGGCGGCGATTCCGGCTGCGCGGAAGCCCTGGGGTCCGGTGACGCCCTTGTTGCGGTTCACGGAGCGACTCCAACGGTCGAGAGGCCGGTCGTTTCCGGCAGTCCGAGAGCGAGGTTCATGCACTGGACAGCGGCACCGGCGGTGCCCTTGGCCAGGTTGTCGACGGCGGCCACGACCACGAGCCGGCCGAGGTCGGCGTCGACGGTGACTTGCAGCTGCACGGCGTTCGACCCCAGCACGGCGTTCGTCGTCGGCCAGAGTCCTTCGGGCAGCAGGTGCACGAACGGCTCGTCCGCGTACGCCTTCTCGTAGGCCGCGCGAACGTTTGCGGAGGGGTCCCTGAGCGTCGCCGTGCAGGTCGCGAGGATGCCCCGGGACATCGGCGCGAGCACCGGCGTGAAGCTGACGTTGATCGGCCGGCCGGCGGCCGCGGAGAGGTTCTGCTTGATCTCGGGCGTGTGCCGGTGCGCGCCGCCGACGCCGTACGCGCTGGCGGACCCCATCACCTCGGACCCGAGCAGGTTCGTCTTGAGCGACTTGCCGGCGCCGGACGTGCCGGACACCGCGACCACGACGACCTCGTCCTCGATCAGGTCGACGGCCGGCGCGAGGGCCAGCGAGGAGACCGTCGGGTAGCAGCCGGGCACGGCGACGCGGCGGGCGCCGACGAGCGCGTCCCGCCCGTTGGGAAGCTCCGGCAGCCCGTACGGCCAGGTGCCCGCGTGCTCTCCGCCGTACCACCGCGTCCAGTCGTCCGCGCTGGTCAGCCGGTGGTCGGCGCCGCAGTCGATCACGACCGTGTCGTCGCCGAGTTGCTCGGCGAGTGCTGCTGAGTGACCGTGGGGAAGTGCGAGGAACACCACGTCGTGGCCCTTGAGGGTCTCGACTGTGGTGTCTTGTAGTTCTCGGTCGGCGAGCGGCAGGAGGTGCGGCTGGTGCTTGAGCAGCTTGTCACCGGCGCTGCTGTTGGCCGTCAGCGCGCCGATCTCGATGTCCGGGTGGCCCAGTAGCAGGCGGAGCAGCTCGCCACCCGCGTACCCGCTGGCGCCCGCGACCGCGATCCTCACTGTCATACGCATGATTATGCACGGTCGTGCAAACTCACTCAACTGGCGAATGGCCAGTCGGCCACCCGATCGGGCCACCTGGCGCTGTGGTGCGCCACAGGCGGTCGACCATGATGATCGGCGTGAACGTGAAGGTGCGCGACGGACTGTGGGCGGCGGCCGCCTTCCTGGTGGCGCTCGTGACGCTGGTCGCGCCGCTCGGCAGGCCCGCTCCGCCGTGGCTGATCCTGCTGTCCGCGGTGTGGGCGGCGGCGCTGGTGCCGCTCAGCGCGCGCCGGCCGCGGTGGGCGATCGTGCTGACCGCTCCCCTCAACGGCGTCAACAACCTGCTCGCGATCGCCCCGACGTCGCTCGTGATCTTCCGGTCGGCGCGGTCGATCCGGTCGCAGGGCCAGCTGTGGGCGCTGGTGGGGGTGACGGCGGCGCTCCAGGCGGCGTTCGGCGGCCTGCACTCGTGGCTCGCCGGGGACGGCCTGGTCGAGTACCTGCTCGGCACGCTGTTCTCGGTCGTGTTCCTGCTGGTCTTCCCCGCCGTGTCCGGGGCGCTCATCGGGCGGCGCAAGCCGTTGACCCAGGTGTTGATGGAGCGCAACGACTACCTGGAGCACGCGCGCGCGTTGACCGCGAGCACGGCACGGTCGGCTACGCGCGCACACATCGCCAGCGAGATGCACGACATGCTCAGCCACCGGCTCCGGCAGTTGACCGCGCACGCGGGCGCGCTGGAGCGGTCCGCCGCCGAACAGGCCCCTGAACTGCGCGAACAGGTCGAGCTGATCCGCAAGACGTCCGCCGTCGCGATGGAGGAACTGCGCGAGATCCTCGGTGTGCTCGGCGCGTCCGGGGAACACGACGAAGACGCCGGTACGCGCGCGGACGTCGAACGGCTCGTGGCGGCGTCCTCAGCAGCAGGCCTCACCGTGCGCCTCGACTGGACCGGCGACGACCTGGCCAACGCCGACGCACGCCTGCGCAGAGCGGTGCATCGCGTCGTGCGTGAGGCACTCACGAACGTGCACAAGCACGCGCCGTCGGCCAACGCGCGCGTATCGGTCGCCGTCACCGACCGGGTGCGCGTCGAGGTCGTGAACGGCCCGAGCGCGGCGCCCCGGGGTGCCGGCACCCGGCGGGGTCTCATCGGCCTGGAGGAACGCGTCGAGCTGATCGGCGGGTCGTTCCTCGCGGAGGTGCCGACGGGTCAGGGGTTCCGGGTGACCGCGAGCCTGCCGTTGCACCCGGTCGTGCCGGAGGAGACCACCGCCGCGAACGCCGTGGCCGAGGCGCCGCCGCCGATCACCGCCGAGGTGCTCACGGTGCCGCGCGCGGTCGGCAGCGGCTGCCTGGCCACGTTGTCGGTCGTCCCCGCGCTCGGCACGGTGTTCGTGCTGCTGATAGTCGCGGTGTTCGGTCGCAACGACATGCGCCGCGAGGAGTACGACGCGTTCCAGACGGCCGTCACGCACGAGCAGGAGATCACCGAGACGTACGGGTTCGGCGTCCTGTCGGACAACTCCGGCTGCTACCGCTATCCCGTGAAGGACTCGGGCGACCGCGACTTCGAGCTCTGCTTCGACCGGAACACCGGGCTGATGACCACGAAGAGGGAGCTCGCCCGATGAGGTACGTCTGGTCGCTGCTCGCGTTCCTCGTCGGCCTGGTGCCGCTGATCGCCCCGCTCGCCCCCGAGCCCCACTGGACGCTGACCGTCGCCACGGCGCTGTGGATCGCGGGGCTCGTGTGGCTCGCCCCGCGCAAACCCGAGTGGGCGTTGCTGCTGACCGCGCCGCTGTTCGCGGTGAACAACCTGTGGGCGCAGGCCATCACGACGTTCGTGGTCTTCGCCGCGTGCCGCCGCATCGACCGGATGGGCCGGTTGTGGGCGTTGCTCGGCATCATGACGGTGCTGCAGGGCGGCTTCAGCCAGATCCAGGAGAGCTACCGGAGCATGCCGCTCTGGGAGGCGCTGGCCGGCGCGGTCCTCGGGTCGGTGTTCTTCGTGCTGTTCCCGGCGGTGTCGGGGATGCTGCTCGGCCGGCGCAGGCCGATGGTCCGGCTGTTGCAGGAGCGCAACGAGTACCTGGAACGGGCGCGGGCGCTCACCGCCGCGTCGGCGAGGTCCGACGAACGCGCGCACATCGCCGGCGAGATGCACGACATGCTCGGGCACCGGCTCAGCCTGATCTCCATCCACGCCGGGGCGCTGGAGCTCACGACCGCGAGCAAGGCCCCGCAGCTGCACGAGCAGGCCGAGCTGATCCGCACCACGTCGTCGCTCGCGATGGCCGAGCTGCGCGAGATCCTCGGCGTGCTGCGGACGAACCCCGAACCCGAGTCGCTCGACGAGGACACCGGCACCCGCTCCGACATCACCGCGCTGGTCGACGCGTCCGGGTCGGCGCTCGACTGGTCCGGCGACGACCTGCACGGCGCCGACCCCCGCACCCGCCGCGCGGTGCACCGGGTCGTCCGCGAGGCGCTGACCAACGCCGCCAAGCACGCGCCGTCGGCCCGCACGCGGGTGCAGGTGGCGGTGCAGGGAGGCCGGGTGCGCATCCAGGTGCTGAACGGTCCGTCGTCGGAGGGGCCCGGCAAGGGCGCCCGGCGCGGTCTGGTCGGTCTGGAGGAACGCGTCGGGCTGCTCGGCGGGTCGTTCAGCGCGGGACCGCCGGTCGAGGGCGGGTTCCGGGTGGCGGCGGACGTGCCGTTGCACCCGCAGGCCCAGGCGGACCAGGCCAGCGTGGAGGTCCAGGAGGTCCCGCCGCTGCTCGCGGCCGAGGTGCTGACGGTGCCGCGGGTGCTGGGCGGCGGATGCCTCGGGTTGCTGGCACTGGTGCCGATCGCGGGTGCGTTGGTCGTGTTGCTGCTCTTCACGTTGCTCAATCCGACGCAGATGAACGCGCCGTACTTCGACTCGCTGAAGGTGGGCGTCACGCCGGAGGGCGAGGTGTACGAGCAGTTCGGCGTCGGGGTGCTCGGGGTGGACGGCTGCTCGCGGTTCCGGACCTCGCACAACCCCGACCTCGCGTACAAGCTGTGCTTCCGCGAGGGCGTTCTGTCCTCGAAGGAGCAGGAACGCCCGTAGTGTGCTCGTCGTGATCCGAGTTCTCATCGCCGACGACGAGACGTTGATGCGCGCCGGAATCCGGCTGATCCTGGAGAACGACCCCGAGATCACCGTGGTGGCCGAGGCGAGCGACGGCAGGCAGGCCGTCGAGCTGACGTTGAAGCACACGATCGACGTGGCGTTGCTCGACATCCGCATGCCCGGCGGCGACGGGCTGAAGGCGGCCGAGCAGATCGCCTCGCGGGCCAACGTCGTCATGCTCACGACGTTCGGCGAGGACTCCTACGTGGCGCAGGCGCTGAAGGTCGGCGCGACCGGGTTCCTGCTGAAGGACACGCCCCCGCAGGAGCTGATCACCGCCGTGCGCAAGGCCGCCGCCGGCGAACCGATCCTGGCGCCGCAGATCACCAAGCGCCTCATCGAGAGGCACCTGACCGCGCCGAACGACGGCTCGGACGCGCGCCGCAAGATCGACGCGCTGACCGAGACCGAGCGGGGTGTGCTCAAGCTCGTGGGCGAAGGGCTGTCCAACACCGAGATCGGCGAGCAGCTCTTCATGGCGACCGGCACGGTGAAGGCGCACATCAGCCGGATCCTGCCCAAGCTGGAGGTCACCAACCGCGTGCAGGCCGCCATCGTCGCGCACGACGCCGGCCTGACGCGGTCGTGATCAGCGGGTCGTGAAGCGCTCCAGGGCGCGGATCTTGTTCGTGGCGTCGAGTGCCGCGATCTTGTACGCCTCGGACAGCGTCGGGTAGTTGAAGACCGTGTCGACCAGGTAGTCGACCGTGCCGCCGCAGCCCATCACGGCCTGGCCGATGTGCACGAGGTCCGTCGCGCCGGTGCCGAAGACGTGCACGCCGAGGATCTTGCGGTCCACAGTGGACACCAGCAGCTTCAGCATGCCGTACGCGTCGCCGACGATCTGGCCGCGGGCGAGCTCGCGGTAGCGGGAGATGCCCACCTCGTACGGGATCGCGGACGAGGTCAGCTCGGTCTCCGTCGCGCCGCAGTACGAGATCTCGGGGATCGTGTAGATGCCGATGGGCTGCAACGCCGTCAGGTCGTGCACCGGCTCGCCGAACGCGTGGTAGGCCGCGAGCCTGCCCTGGTCCATCGACGTGGCGGCGAGCGCCGGGAAACCGATGACGTCGCCGACGGCGTAGATGTGCTCGACGGGCGTGCGGTAGTGCTCGTCGACGGTCAGGCGGCCGCGGGGGTCGGCTTCGAGGCCGGCGGCGGCGAGGTCGAGCTTCTCGGTGGTGCCCTGGCGGCCCGCCGAGTACATGACGGCGGCGGCCGGGATGCGCTTGCCGGACGCGAGGGTGGTGACCGTGCCGCCGTCGGAGACCTGGACGTTGACGACCTTCTCGCCGAACCGGAACGTGACGGCCTGGTCGCGCAGGTGGAACTTGAGCGACTCGACGATCTCGGGGTCGCAGAAGTCGAGCATCTTCTCGCGCTGCTCCACGACCGTGACGCGGGTGCCGAGCGCGGCGAACATCGACGCGTACTCGATGCCGATCACGCCCGCGCCGACCACGACCAGCGACGACGGGATCTCGGTGAGCGCGAAGACCTCGTCGGAGTCGAGGATGCGCTCCTCGTCGAAGTCCACCCCGGACGGACGCGCGGGCGTCGTGCCGGTCGCGATCACGACGTACTCGCCGGTGATCGTCGTGTGGTCGCCGCGGTGGGCGCCGTCGACGGCGATGGTGTGCTCGTCCAGGAAGCGGCCGAAGCCGTTGAGCAGGTCGACGCCGTTGCGGTGCAGCTGCGCGCGCACGACCTGGACCTCGCGGCCGATGACGTGCTGCGTGCGGGCCATCAGGTCGGTGATGGTGATGTCCTGCTTGACGCGGTAGCTGGCGCCGTACAGCTCGCGCTGGCTCATGCCCGTGAGGAACATGACCGCCTCGCGCAGCGTCTTCGACGGGATCGTGCCCGTGTTCGTGCAGACGCCGCCGATCATGTCCTGCTTGTCGATGATCGCCACGCGCTTGCCCAGTTTCGCACCCGCGATCGCCGCCTTCTGGCCGCCAGGACCAGAGCCGATGACGATCAGGTCGTAGTCGTACGACGTCATGGTCGACAGCCTACGTCGGGGAGTGCGAATCCACGCCTGAACAGAATGAACAGTGGCCGCTATCGGACACCGCTGCGGAACGGCAGCAGGTCGACCAGCCTGGCCGCGGCCCGGTAGTCGGCGACCCTGTCGGCGAACGGCCGTTGCACGATCTTGTGCACGGCCTCGCGGGTGAGCCGCTCGTAGGCGGGGATCGTGTCCTTGCTCAGGAAGTCCCAGCGCGCGACGCGGTCGGCGTAGTTGAAGGCGGGCAGCGGGCCGCCGAAGAGCGGCTTGTACTGCGCGGGGGTCCTGCCGCCCGGCACGGGCATCGGTCCGGCGACCGTGATCGCGTACGTGACCATCTCGCCGGGCGGGAGTAACCGGCCGCGCATGCGGTCGAACTGGTCGGGGATCACGAGGTTCTGCTCGCGCGAGGAGAACGCCATGACCGCGGTGGCCGGGTCCTCCCAGGCCTTCGTGGTGTCCGCGTCGATGATGCCCGCGTCGCGCATCTCCTGGATCGCCTCGATCCCGCCGTGCAGGTAGGCGGCGTGCATCGCGCCGAGGTCCATGAAGATGTGCTTCTGCATGGCCATCAACATGGTGGAGAACCAGCGCAGCTCCGGGATCGAGCCGAGGTCGAGCATGCCGGCGGCGAACGCGGGCGCGCCCATGTTCGCGAAACCCATCCACCGCAACGTGTCCGGCTGCGCGAGGTAGAGGCGCGCGTAGAAGTCGTAGACGGCGAAGATCGCCTTGCGGTTGGACTCGGCGGTGCGCTGCGGGTCCCACTCGGCCAGGTTCACGCCGGCGTCCTCGGCCGCGCGGATCACCCAGTAGTGCCACAGCAGGGCCTTGAACCGGATGGGCGAGAGGCCTTGCGCGCGGTAGCCGGTCAGCGCCTGCTCGATGGTGGCACGGTCGGTCGGCAGATCGGGGTGCACGCCACCCCGCTGCTCGCCGTTTCCGTTCACCAGCGGCAGATCCAGGTAATCCACCGCCTCCGCTTTGGTAGCACCCATGCTGCCGAGCACGAGCGCCGCCACGACCATCAGCACGCGCATGAACGCGAACTGTATATGGGTGTGGCACCCGTTCTGTTCACAGAAGCCTCCACTCAAGTGATGTTTTGCGTGTTCGTTAGCACTTTCGGTACCGATGGGGCCATAAATCTCAACTGGGCTACTCCTAATGCCTATACCGTTTGGACGTGACCCTTAAGGTTTCCTTGATCGACGCGGTTCGAGCCGGACTCGAGGAGCTCGCGGATCCGGTGAAGGCGCCGGAGATGCAGGCGTACATGAAGTCCGACATGCCGTTCCTGGGCGTGCAGAAACCGGGACGCGTCGCGCTGCTGAAGTCGTTGCCGCGGTTGCACGACCGGGACGAGTGGCTCGACGCCGTGCAGACGTTGTGGCGCGAGGCCACCTATCGCGAGGAACGGTACGTCGCGCTCACGTTGAGCGGTGACAAGCGTTTCCAGTCCGTCGACCTGCTGCCGTGGTTCGACGAGATGATCGTGACCGGCGCGTGGTGGGACTACGTGGACGAGATCGCGTCCAAGCGCGTGGGCCCGTTGCTGCGGTCGGCACCGGAGGTGGTGCGGCCGTTGATGCTGCGGTGGTCCGTCGACGCGGACAAGTGGCGGCGGCGCACGTCGGTGATCTGCCAGCTCGGTTTCAAGGGCGCCACTGACGTGGAATTGCTGACCGCGTGCGTCGACGCCAACGCGGACGATCCGGACTTCTTCCTGCGCAAGGGGATCGGGTGGGCGTTGCGCGAGTTCGCGAAGACCGAGCCGGGATGGGTGCGTGCGTTCGTCTCCGAACGGCCGGGACTGTCACCGTTGTCACGTCGCGAAGCCTTGAAACACCTTTAGCGTCAGTACACATGAGAGGGAAACATGTCAGTCTAGAACCGTTGTCTCTAGAGCATGCCTCAGAATTGTTCGAGGTCACTCGCGATCCGGACATCTGGACGTGGTTGCTGAGCAGTCAGCCTTCTTCTGTCGACGACATGCGCGCGTGGATCGCATCCGCGATGTCTTCTCGTGAGGCGTTCGCGCAGATCGAGGTCGCCACGGGCCGTGTCGTCGGCACGACGTCGTTCTACGAGGTCTCGCCGGAGAACCGGCGGCTCGTGATCGGCTACACGATCGTGGGCAGCGCGTGGCACGG
The DNA here is from genome assembly GCF_042721395.1 of Lentzea sp. NPDC058450. Lineage (NCBI taxonomy): Bacteria > Bacillati > Actinomycetota > Actinomycetes > Pseudonocardiales > Pseudonocardiaceae > Lentzea > Lentzea sp. NPDC058450. Next base: position 172,975 of record NZ_JBHXLO010000017.1, on the reverse strand, counting down.
CACGGCGATCAACCCCGAGGCGAAGCTACTGCTGCTGTCCGAGGCGTTCGACGTGCGTGGCGCACTGCGCGTGGCCTGGTACACGGACGGTGCGAACGTTCGCTCGCAACGGGCGATCGAGAAGCTGGGTGCTCAACGGGACGGCGTGCTGCGCGCGCACGTCGCACGGCCTGATGGAACGCAACGGGACACGGTCGTCTACTCGATGATCGCCGACGAGTGGCCGGCGGCTCGAGAGGCACTGGCTAGCCGTGCTTCGCGCGGCCCGAGTAGGTGAGCGGGAAGACGAGTTCGGCGCACGCGGCCGGGACGTCCTTCGCGACCTCGACCTTCATGGTGACCTCGACCGCTCCCCCGGCGGGGATCTCCACGACGTCGGTGAGCGGCACGACGGTCAGCACCCCGGCCGGGCACCCCTCGACGCGCTGCTGCGTGGCGTCCAGCGGCTGACCGGGCACCGCGGACAGGCTCTCGACGATGATGCCGACGGCGTTGGGGTTCGACAGGCGGACCTTGCGCTCCCCCACCGCGCCGGGCGTGAGCTCGACGGCCGCGCCGGAGATGTCGTTGATCTCGAACGGCTTGAGCTGCTGCATCCCGGACTCGCCGCTGCTCACGGAGTACGCCATCGCGGGCAGCTGCGGCTTGGGCCACGTGAGGTGCATGGCCGCCACGACAGCCGCGCCGACCATGAGGATCGTCAACGACACGGCGACCTCAAGGCGCGGACCCAGACTACGCATGGCGCAACTCTCCAGAGTTGTTGCTCCAGGCGGTGGGTTCGCCTCTAGCTCCCCACCGGACCGGCGACCAACTCGCCCGGTGGTTCATCGCTTCGCCCCTCGGCCCTAGCGGGCCGCGCCGCCAATCTTGGAGAAGCTTCACGTACTGCGCAAGCGTCCGACGGGCGCCGATTTCCCCTTGTAATGAAGGACCTTTGGCACCTTGACAGCTACGCAGGGCTACCACCTGCTGGTTTGATCCCAAATCCCGGTGAACGGGACTCAGCCGATCGAGCGAACTTTCATGGGCAATTTATCTGCGTGTAGCTCGTGACCCAGCTGCCTACGGTCGCTTGGACTCGAACGCGGTCGATGGAGGCGGGCACGATGTGGGTCAGGAGGCCGGTCGTCGCGCTCCGGTTGAAGTCGGCGTTGGCCCCGTTTCCGTTCTGCCACAATACTGTGTACAAACTGGCGCCCGACACCGGCTGCCACGTCACGACGGTCACGAGGCCCTTCAGGCACGAGATGACCACCACCGGCGCGACCGTGCCCGCCCTGGCCTTGGCGGTTCCCGGCGCCGACGTCTGCCAGGCCGCCGAGGCGGGCTGGGCCGCGAGCAGGCACAGCACCGCCACCGCGAGCAGCAGGCGCCTCATGCCCCGGTCCCGCTCGCGATCGTCACGACCACCGGCACGTCGATGGTCGCGCCCTGGCAGCTGTTCGGCGCGTTCGACGCCATCGTCACGCTGAACGTGATGGCGACGGCGCCGCTGCGAGCGGCGAGCGACGTGCCGGGGAAGCGCTCGGCGAACGTGACACCGCAGGTGGCGGGCACGGTGGGCGAGGGCGCGATCGACGTGACCGTCACCGGGTACGGGTTGGGGTTGGACACGTTCACGACCGCGTCACCCGCGCCACCGGGGTAGAGGGTCCCGGTGACGACCGCGCCGCCGGTCACCACCGGAGCCTGCGCCGTGCCCGCCTTCGTGGTGGCACTGCCGGTGCCGGAGCTCGTCCAGGCCGCGTACGCGACGCCGGACCCGAGCGCGGCCGTCGCGACCGCGAGGACGACGACGCCACGGCGGACGTAACGCCTGCGGACGAGGTCCCTGAAGCTGATCATGGCTTGATCGCCGTTCCCGAGTAGGTGAGGGGGAAGGTGAGGTTCTTGCAGGCGTTCGGTGCGGAAGCGGCCATGCGCACGGTCAGCGCCACGTCGGCGTGGGCGTTCTTGGCCACGACGACCGGTGCCGCGAGGGGGTCCGCGGTCACCGCGCCGGCCGGGCACTGCGGGGACGGGCGTCCGACCGCCGTGTCGAGCCGGGTGACCTTGATGGCCTGGTTGTCGGGGTTGGTGACCCGCACCGCGCGGGTCACCGTCCCACCGGGGACCAACCCCGTCGCCGTGCCGGCGTCCGCGATCGTGAACGCCTTGCCCGGGGCGGGCGAGCCGCCCGGGACGAAGAGCAGGGCGACCACGACGAGGACGATGCGCACGGCTCAGGCTGCCGAGACGAGCGCCGCGGTCAGCGGCAGCGAGAACGTCTGGGACTTGCAGTTGTCGGCGGCGTTGGCGTTCATGGTCGCCCGCAGCGTGTAGGTGGCGGTGCCGTTCGCGGCGATGGTGCCGCTCGGGTTGGCCACGGCGGGGCTGGTGACGGTGCCGGCCGCGCAGCCGTCCGCGGTGATGGCCGAGGTGCCCGCGCTGATCGAGGTGACGGCGACCGGGTAGGCGTTCGGGTTGTTCACGGTCACCTGGAAGTCGACGCTGCCGCCGGGGTACAGGCCGGTCGCGCCGGCGACCGGGGAGATGGTCGAGTTGACGCTCGTGGTGGAGCCGACGGAGCCGGAACCGGAGCCGGTGCTCGACCACGCGGCGTAGGCGACGCCGCCGCCGACGGCGAGGACTGCGACTGCTGCGATGACCGCGGTGCGCTTGCGCATGTTCGTTCTCCTGGGGGTGGTGCTCGGTGGGACTGCACCAAGTTTGGAGAACGCTCAATCACTACACAGCGTGCACAAGACACGAGAACGAGGACCCTGGCGGCACTGTTGTCAACCAGCATGCATCGGCTACCCGCGCACGCGGACTGGAGGTCAGGGCGTTGATGACGCGAAAGGCCCGGGATTTCCGAAGAAATCCCGGGCCTCACTCGCTGTAGCCTATCAGGCGCGGAGTGCCGCACCCAAGCGTTCGCCGGCGGCGGCGACGGCGGCATCGCGGGCCGTGGTCGCCTCCTCCACCGTCAGCGTGCGGTCCGGCGCGCGGAAGCGCAAGGAGTACGCGAGCGACTTCTTGCCCTCGCCCAGCTGCTCGCCCGTGTAGACGTCGAACAGGCGGAGGTCTTCGAGCAGGTCGCCCGCGGACGCGCCGAGCACCTCGGACACCGACTGCACCGGCACCGAGTCGTCCACGACCAGCGCCACGTCCAGCAGGACCGGCGGGTAGGCCGAGACCGTCGGGGCCGGGCGGTGGTCGTCCAGCGGCAGCGCGTCGAGGTCGAGCTCGAACGCCACGGTGCGCTTGGGCAGGCCCAGCGCCTCGACGACCTTCGGGTGCAGCTCGCCGGCGTGGCCGACGGGCCAGTCGCCCACGCGCAGCTCGGCGCAGCGGCCGGGGTGCCACGGGAGCAGGTCCGAGGCCACGACGCGCAACGTCACGCCGTACGCGGCGCCGGCGCGGCGGGCCGCCTCGACGGCGTCGGACCAGTCGGCGACGCGGCCCTTGCCCCACCAGCCCGCGCGTTCGCGGTGACCGGTGAGAACGCCCGCCACGTGCAGCGGCTGCTGCGGCAGCGCGGCCAGCATCGAGGCCACCTCGGCCTCGGTCGGCCGGCGGTCCACGCCCAGCGACGGCACCGGGACCTGCTGCGCGCGCGGCAGCGTCACCTGGGCGACGTTGTACAGCGCGACGTCGCGGACGCCACGGGCCAGGTTGCGCTGCAGGGTCTCCAGCAGGCCCGGCAGCAGGGTCGTGGCCAGCACGTTCTTGTCGGCCTCGAGCGGGTTCAGCACACCGACCGTGTTGCGGCGGATGTCGTCGGCGGACAGGCCGAACGCGTCGAACACCGACGGGTCGATGAACGGGAACGGCTTGACCTCGACGAAACCGTCCTCGGCCAGGGTGCGCCACACCGTGCGGCGGCGGCGCTGCTGCTCGGTCAGGCCGCGGCCGGCGGGGGCGGGCGGCAGCACGGACGGGATCGTGTCGTAGCCCTCCAGCCGCAGTACCTCCTCCACCAGGTCGGCGGGCTGCACGAGGTCGGCGCGCCACGTCGGGGGCACGGCCGTGACGATCGTCTGGCCCTCCTCCGAGGTGGTCACGGAGACCTGGCAGCCGATCTGGCCGAGACGGCGGGCCGTCACGCCGCGGGCGTAGCGGACGCCGGCGATGCGGTCCGGCAGGTCGATCGGCATCGACACCGCCTCGGGCAGCGTCGGCACGCCCACGTCGGTGCGGCCCGGCTTGATCGAGCCCTCGGCGTAGTGGTTGAGCAGCTTCGCGGCCCGTTCCAGCGCCACCGGGGCCAGAGCGGGGTCGACGGTGCGCTCGAAGCGCTTCGCGGCCTCGGACGGCAGCTTGTGCCGGCGGACCGTGCGCGCGATGGACGCCGGGTCCCAGTTCGCGGCCTCCAGCAGGATGTCCGAGGAGGTGTCCTGGACCTCCGTCGAGGCACCGCCCATGACGCCCGCGAGCGAGATGACGCCGGAGTCGTCGGCGATGACGATGTCGTCGACGTCCAGCGCGCGCACCGAGTCGTCGAGCGTCGTGAGCTTCTCGCCCACGAGCGCGCGGCGGACCGTCAGCGTGCCGGACAGCGACGCGGCGTCGAACGCGTGCAGCGGCTGGCCCAGTTCGAGCATCACGTAGTTCGTGACGTCGACCGGCAGCGAGATCGAGCGCATGCCCGCGAGCATCAGGCGGCGGCGCATCCACCACGGCGTCGGCGCCGTCGGGTCGACCCCGGTGACGCGGCGCGCGACGAAGCGCGAGCAGCCGTCGCGGTCCTCGATGTGGACGGGCCACGCCTCGCCCTCGGGCTCCGGGATCTCCGCGAGGCCGGGGTCGCCGAACGGGACCTCCAGCGCGCAGGCGATCTCCCGGGCGAGGCCGCGGACCGAGAACGCGTAGCCGCGGTCGGGCGTCGGCGCGAGCTCGAGGACGGTGTCGTTCAGGCCGAGCAGCTCCAGCGCGTCGTCGCCGGGCTGCGCGGTGCCGGTGGGCAGCACGAGGATGCCCGAGTGGTCGTCGCCGATGCCGAGCTCGTCGGCGGCGCAGAGCATGCCCTGCGACACGCGGCCGTACGTCTTGCGCTCGGCGATCGAGAACCCGCCGGGCAGCACGGCGCCGGGCAGCGCGACGACGACCGAGTCGCCCTCGACGAAGTTCGTGGCGCCGCAGATGACCTGGTTGACCTGCTCGGGGCCGACCTCGACCTTGCAGTAGCGGATCGGCTTCTTGAACTCGGTGAGCTCCTCGATCTCGACGACGCGACCGGCGACGATCGGGCCGGTCACGGGACCGAGCGGGCTCACCTCCTCGACCTCGATGCCGATGCGGATGAACGCCTCGGCGAGCTCGTCGGGCGTGGGGACTTCGTCGAAACCGAGGTGTTCGACCAGCCAGCTGACCGGGACGCGCATCCGGATCAGGCCTCCGTTCCGAAAGGCTGGGTGAAGCGGACGTCGCCCTCGACCATGTCGCGCATGTCGGGAAGGCCGTTGCGGAACTGCAGCGTGCGTTCCAGGCCCATGCCGAACGCGAAGCCGGAGTAGACGTCCGGGTCGACGCCGGTGGCGCGCAGCACGTTGGGGTTGACCATGCCGCAGCCGCCCCACTCGACCCAGCCGGCGCCGCCCTTCTTCTCCGGGAACCACACGTCGACCTCGGCCGACGGCTCGGTGAAGGGGAAGAAGCTCGGGCGCAGGCGGGTCTTCGAGTCCTCGCCGAACATGGAGCGCGCGAACGCGTCCAGCGTGCCCTTGAGGTGGGCCATGGTCAGGCCCTTGTCGATCGCGAGGCCCTCGACCTGGTGGAAGACCGGGGTGTGCGTGGCGTCGAGCTCGTCCGTGCGGAACGTGCGGCCGGGGCACACGACGTAGACGGGGAGCTCGCGCTCGAGCAGCGTGCGGGCCTGCACGGGCGAGGTGTGCGTGCGCAGGACGAGCTGCGAGTCGCCGGGCGCGATGTAGAACGTGTCCTGCATCGACCGGGCGGGGTGGTCCTTGCCGAAGTTCAACGCGTCGAAGTTGAACCACTCGGTCTCGAGCTCGGGGCCTTCGGCGACCTCGTAGCCCATGGCCACGAAGACGTCACCGATGCGCTCGGCGAGCGTGGTGATCGGGTGGCGCGCGCCGCGCGGGATGCGGTCCCACGGCAGCGTGACGTCGACGGACTCCTCGCGCAGGACCCGCTCGTCGCGCTCGACCTGGAGCACGGCGTGGCGCTCGTCGAACGCGGTCCTGATCGCGGACTGCGCCTCGTTCACCCGCTTGCCCGCCTCGGCCTTGGCCTTGGGCGGCAGGGCACCGATCTCGCGGCGGGCCAGCAGCACGGGAGACCGGTCGCCGAGGTGGCCGGGCTTGACCGAGGCCAGCGCCTCCAGGTCGGCCGCTCCGGCGAACGCCTCGCGCGCCTTCTGCACGGCCGCGTCGAGGTTCTCGGCCGACAGCGCCGCGACCTGCTTCGGGTCGTACGGGTCGTTGGCTCCGGACATGGTGGTAGGACAGCTCCCGTCACGGACTTGGCAATGAACAGACCGATCCTAGTCGGTGCCGTGTTGACCGCTCTGAGCGCTTCCGTTAAAGAGCGGCACCAGTGCCCGTGTCGTCCCTAGGATGGGCGCATCATGTCGCACACCTTCCGCGTCGACCTGCGCGGCATCATCGACCTGCTCAGCCACCACCTGTACAGCAGTCCGCGCGTCTACGTGCGGGAACTGCTGCAGAACGCCGTCGACGCGATCACGGCGAGGCGCGAGCTGGACCCGTCCTGCCCCGCCGAGGTGACGATCACCTGCGGTTCCACGCTGACGATCACCGACACCGGCATCGGGCTGACCGAGGCCGAGGTCCACGACCTGCTGTCCACGCTCGGCCGCACGTCGAAGCGGGACGACCTGGGGTTCGCCCGCGAGGGGTTCCTCGGCCAGTTCGGCGTGGGCATGCTGTCGTGCTTCCTGGTCGCCTCCTCCGTGACGGTGATCACCCGGTCGGCGCGGGACGGTGGCCCGGCTGTGCGCTGGGAGGCCGACGCTTCTGGCAACTACACGGTGTCTCAAGTGGACGGTGACGTCCCGGTCGGCACGACGGTGACGCTGACGGCGTCGCGCGGCAACGACCACTGGCTCGAAGCCGACGTCGTGCGCCCGCTGGTGGTCGACTACGGCGATCTGCTGCCCGCGTCGGTGACCCTGGACGGCAAGAAGGTCACCCGCGGCGAACGGCCTTGGGACGACGAGGACGCGGACCTGACGGAGTACTGCGAACAGGTCCTGGGGTTCACGCCGTTCGAGGCGATCCCGATCGAGGTCGAGGCGGCGGGCCTGACCGGGGTCGCGTTCGTGCTGCCGTCCGGGGTGCACCCCGGCACGCGCCAGACGCACCGGGTGTACCTGAAGCGGATGCTGGTCGGCGACAACGTCGAGGGCCTGCTGCCGGACTGGGCGTACTTCGTGCGGTGCGTGGTCGACGCGTCCGCGATCCGGCCGACGGCGTCGCGCGAGTCGCTGTACCAGGACGAGATGCTGCTGGCGGTGCGCGAGGAGCTCGGCGAGCAGATCCGCGACTGGCTGATCCGGCTGGACGCGATCGAGCCGCGCCGGGCCGGCGAGCTGCTGGCGGCGCACCACCTGGGCATCAAGTCGCTGGCCCGCTCGGACGACGAGATGCTGCGGCTGGTCGAGCGCTGGCTGCCGTTCGAGACGACGGACGGCGCGATGCCGTTGCGGCAGTTCAAGCGCAAGCACGGCTCGATCCTCTACATCCCGGACGTCGACGAGTTCCACCAGCTCGCGCCGGTCGCGGGTGCGCAGGGCCTCGGCCTGGTGAACGCGGGCTACGCCTACGACCTGGAGCTGCTGAACCGGCTGAGCGCGCTGGACGGCCCGTCGGTCGCGCGCCGGGTGGCCCCGTCGGAGCTGCTGGCGGCGCTGGCCGATCCCGAGCCGGACATCGAGACGGCGTTGCGGCTGCGGTTGTCCGAGGGTGCGGGGGCGCTCGACCGGCACGACTGCGACGCGGTGATCCGCGACTTCGACCCGGTCTCGCTGCCCGCGTTGCTGATCAGCAACGCCGAGCAGCAGCGCAAGCTCGACACCGAGCAGACGGCCGAAGAGGTGACGGACCCGCTGTGGGCGGAGCTGCTGGGCCAGCTCACCGCCGGGTCCGACTCGGGACGGCCGGAGCAGCTGGTGCTCAACACCCGCAACCCGCTGGTGCAGCGGCTCGCGCGGCTGACCGACCCGGCGCTGGTGGAGCTGACGCTCGAATCTCTTTACGTGCACGCCGTTCTGCAGGCTCGGCGGGCGATGCGACCGAAGGACACGGCGGCGCTGAACCGCTCGTTCCTGGAACTGCTGGACCGCGCTGTTGGGGGTAAGTGACCATGGCCGACTTCACCGCTGAGGACGCGGAAAGAGCGTTCCTCGACGCGTACAACATGCCCACGGGCATGCCCAAGCACGAGGCGCTGGAACGGGCCGCGCGGATGTCCGACTCGCTCGGGCACCTGCCGCTCGGGGTGTCGTGCCGGGTCGCGCAGATCGACTCCGGCTACCACCTGGCGCGCTACGACCTGATGCTGTCGCCGTTCGCGTGGCTGCTGGCCGCCGAGCAGAAGGACCCCGAGGCGTTCAACGAGTACGAGGTCCACAGGCTGAGCTGGTCCCACAAGTGGATCTTCTCCGGCCTGATGCGGGACCCGAAGTTCTCGCTGGAGCAGGTGCAGGCCGTGCTGGGGCAGCTCGTGGACCGCTACGGCAGCCGCGGCTTCGCGGTGCAGCCGGTGCACGGCGCGCGGGCCCGGTACGCGCAGCACGTCGGGGACGACGCGGCGCTCGCCGAGCACCTCGGCCGGTACCTCGCGGCGGAGAGCGGGCCGATGTCGGACTGCGCGTCGTGCGTGACCGAGGGCCAGGTGTCGATGCTGTCGCACCTGGGCCGGCACGAGGAGGCCATCGCGCACGGCTTCGAGGGGCTGACGGTCGACACGGGATGTTCCACGCAGCCGCAGGGCATCCTGTCGGCGCTGCTGTGGCCGTTGCTGAAGGCCGGTGAGCTGGAGAAGGCCGCGCACGCGCACACCACCGCGTACCGGTTGATCAAGGACGACGAGATCACCTCGTACGTGCACCAGCACATCCGGTTCTGCGCGCTGACGGGCAACCTCGCGCGCGGCGAGGAGATCCTGCGCCGGTCGCTGCACAAGGTGACGGCGGTGCAGCTGCCGTCCGACGAGATGGCGTTCTGCACGAGCGCTTCCGTGCTGCTGCAACGGCTTCCGGACGAAACGGTGTTCGAGGTGCCCGGCGTCGGCGCCCGCACCGCCCCCGAGCTGCGCGACCGGCTGACGAAGCGGGCGACCCAGCTCGCGAAGCAGTTCGACGCGCGCAACGGCACCACCTCGTCGCTCGACAAGCTCACCGAGACGCTGGCCCGCGAGGACTACCCGGCCGTCGAGCTCGCCGTGCCCGCCGCCCCGGTGGCGGCCGCGGCCGAGGAGCCCGTCGTGTCCGGTGACCCGGTGGAGATCGCCGAGTCGATGGTGACGCTGTTCGACCACGGCGACTTCGTGGCGGCGACCCGCGCGCTCGCCTCGCTGCCCGAGGACATGGACGCGTTGCTGCCACCCGATCTCGCGGCGCACGCGGGCATCCGGCGGATGACGACGGGCGCGGTGCCGTTCGACCGGGCCCGGTTCGAGGAGCTGCTCACCGCGCTGCCGCCGGACATCGCGCTGCGCCACCAGGCCCGCGTGGCGGAGACCTTCGAGGACGGCCTGGAGATCGCCGAGCGCTGCCTCGCCGAGGCCGAGTCCGACCACACGCGCGCGATCGCCGCGTTGACGCTCGCGGACATCCACAACAACGCGCACGACCACGAGAAGGCCGGCGAGATGATCGCGCTCGCGTCCGCTTTGGACGTTCCGGCGCTGCGCGGGCACGTCGGGGTCGACGCGGCGGAACACCTCGCGCGGCAACAGGACCTCGAAGGCGCGTACGCCCAGATCGTGGCGGTCACGGCCGGCGAGATGACGCCGAGCGCGCGGTTCAACGGCTTCCGCGTGCGACTGCGGCTGGAAACCCTGCTGCGCAAGGTCGACGAGGCGATGGCGACCGCGAAGGCCTACGTGGCCGCGTTCCCGCTGCCCGAACGCGCCGAGGCGGTCTGGCACCAGTGCGCCGCGATCCAGGAGCTGGACCAGGAGTCCGCGCACCTCGCCGAACTGCGCGACGCGGTGGCGATCTCGCGCGTGCACCTCTCCGACGGCCACACGGCGGCGTTCTGCTTCACGCTGAGCGCCGGCTACGTGCAGACGAACCGGTTCGTCGAGGCCGCCGAGGTGCTGGAGGAGTCGCTGCGGCTGCTCCAGCCCGGCCAGGAGGACCTGCGCCTGCAGGTCGTGTTCCGGCTCGGCCAGGTGTGCCGCCAGCTCGGCGAGCTGCCCGCGGCCGAACGGCACCTGCGCGAGGCGTCCGACCTGCTGCCGCCTGAGGAGATCGGCCGGCGGGCGTTCCTGCTCGACGCGCTCGCCTCGGTGCAGAGCAGGCTGGGCAAGCACGAGGAGGCGACGGCGTCGTGGCGCGCGGGTGCCGCCTTGTGGCACCAGGAGGGCAACCTCTTCGAGGCGATCGGGTCGCTGGTCGAGCTGGCCTCGAACCTGCCGGAGGACGAGGTCACCGAGACGCGGGCGGCGCTGAACGAGGCCGAGGCGTTGCTGGTGGAGGTCGAGGACCAGCAGGAGGTCACCCGGCGCAAGGCCGAGATCGCCGCGATCCGGGCGTGGGTGCACGGCCAGGTCGGTGAGTTCGCGCTGGCGATGAAGCAGTACCGCGACGCCGAGGCGCTGGTGGTGTCGTTGGGCGACAAGGGATGGCGGGTGTTCGTCGTGCTGAAGGCGGCGGGCATGCTGCTGCGGTCGGACGACGCCGAGGGCGCGGAGACCGAGGCGCGCCGGGCCGCGTCGCTGCTGCCGGACGACGAGCAGGCCGGGAACGTGCTGTCGGTGCTGTCGGAGGCGATGCGGCGCCAGAACAAGCCGTCTGGCACCGATCCCCTCGTGCGCGAGCTGACCGCCCGCTTGGATTAGTTACTTGTTCTCGGTCGCCTTCTTGTAGGCGACCGAGAACGCTTCATCTGCGGGTACTGCGATGTGCGGGACGACTCCGACGCCTTCCCAGTTCGTCCCCGAGATCGGGTTGATCGCGCGGCCGTTCGGCACCGCCGACTTGAGGTGCGGGCCGACCCGGTAGCGGTCGCCGGGGTGCGCGCCACCCTTGGTGGTCTCGCCGATGAGGGTCGCGCGCTCGTTCTGCTGGAGGTTGTAGCTCAGCTCCTCCGCGCCGGAGAACGTGCGGGCACTGGTGAGGACGTAGACGGGCTTCTTGCCGCCGAACTTCGGCCCCGGCACGTGCGGCAGCGTCCAGAACTGCTGCGTGGTGTCCTCGGGGCGGTTGTAGATGTCGTTGAGGTGCACCTGTTCGTCGAACAGGTAGCTGCAGACCAGCGCGACCGTGTGCGGGTCGCCGCCGCCGTTCTTGCGCAGGTCGATGATCAACGCGTCGGTGTGCGCGATCAGGTTCATCGCGGCGATGATCGCCGGGGTGGCGATCTCGGCGTCGTGCAGGAGGCTGAGCTCCAGCAGGCCGACGTTGCCTTCGAGCCGTTCGATCTTGCGGATGCCGAACGCGTCCAGCTCGGCTTCCTTCTTGTACGCCACCGGGTCCCAGGCCGACTCCTGGCCGGTCTCGGGGACCTCCTCGGCGCTGTAGAGCAACCGGAGGTGCTTGTCGCCGTTGACGGACTGCAGATCCGCGGTCACCGCGGCCGCGAACGCCTCGTCGTCGTCCAAAGTGGAATAAGCGCCCTCGTCGAGGCGGGCGCGCAGGACTTTCGCGATCTCGTTGGCCGTGTCCGGGAAGACGTAGTAGGAGGCGAGCTGGGAGCAGAGGAGTTCGATCTCGGGTTCGCGCACGGGGCGCACAGTAGCCGCGCGCCCGGTGCCCGTCAGCTCAATTCCGCTGATCCCGCGCGGAGCCGTAGAGGCAGACCGCGGCCGCCGTCGCGAGGTTCAGGCTCTCGGCGGCGCCGTACAGCGGCACCTTCAGCGCCGTGTCGAGCTCGGCCTTCACCTCGTCGGGCAGGCCGTGCGCCTCGCTGCCGAACACCCACGCGGTGGGCTGCTTCAGCTCGCCCGCGACGGAGGCCTCGACGAGGTCCTGCCGCGCGTAGCCGTCGGCGCCCACGAGCCGCAGACCGGCCTGGCGGCATGCCGCGAAGACCTCGGCCGCGTCGCGGGAGCGGGCGATCGGCAGGTGGAAGAGCGAGCCGGTGGAGGCGCGCACGCACTTACCGTTGTGCGGGTCGACGGTGTCGCCCGCGAAGATCACCGCGTCGGCTCCGGCCGCGTCGGCGACCCGCGTGACGGTGCCCGCGTTGCCGGGGTCCGAGACGCCGTAGAGCACGGCGACGAGACGCGGGGTGCCCTTCAGCGCTTGGTCCAGAGGCTGCGGGACGGCGTCGCAGACCGCGACGACGCCCTGGGGCGTCACGGTTTCCGACAGCGAGTCCGCTGCCTTGTCGGTGACCTCGCTGATCCGGACGCCCTGGTCGGCGGCCGCGTCGAGCAGCTCGGGGTTGCGGTCGGCGGCGGTGGCGGTGACGAAGAGCTCGTGCACCTCGCCGCCACGCCAGGCGAGGGCCTCGCGCACGGCCTGGGCGCCCTCGACGAGGAAACGACCTGCCTTGTCACGGCCCTGGCGGCGCGTCAGGTGGCGAGCAGCAACGACCCGAGGCGTCCGTTCGGTGAACGGATCTGCCTCGGGTCGGTGGTGCTTGCGAGCGTGCTGGCTCAGGCCTTGTCCCCGGCCGGAGCGTTCACGTCGGCCGGGAGCGCCTTGCGGGCGATCTCGACGAGCGCCGTGAAGGCGGTGGCGTCGTGGACGGCGAGGTCCGCGAGGATCTTGCGGTCGACCTCGACGCCGCCCAGGCGAAGACCCTGGATCAGGCGGTTGTAGGTCATGCCGTTCGCACGGGACGCAGCGTTGATGCGCTGGATCCACAGCTTGCGGAAGTCGCCCTTGCGCGCACGCCTGTCGCGGTACGCGTAGTTGAGCGAGTGGAGCACCTGCTCCTTGGCCTTGCGGTACAGCCGCGAGCGCTGGCCGCGGTAACCGCTGGCCAACTCAAGAACGGTACGACGCTTCTTCTGGGCGTTTACAGCCCGCTTGACGCGTGCCACGGGTACATCCTGTCGATCTCATGGGGAAACCGGCGTCGGGGGCCGGTTTCCCGAGTTAGCTAGGGGGTGTCGAAGCGGGTCAGAGACCGAGCAGCTTCTTGATGCGCGGGGCGTCGTTCTCCGACACGACCGCGGTGCCGCTCATGCGACGCGTCACCTTGCTGGACTTCTTCTCCAGGATGTGGCGCTTGCCGGCCTTCTCCCGGAGGATCTTGCCGCTGCCGGTGACCTTGAAGCGCTTCGAGGTCCCGCTGTGCGTCTTGTTCTTCGGCATTTCCGTCCTCGTCTCGTGCTACCCACCGGGTCCGGGGGCGGGCGTGCGTCCTACGCCTCTTCCGAAGCGGAGTCCGCCTCGGGCGCGTCGTCGTCATCGTGCTTGACCACGCGGGGCTTGATGTTCTTGTGCGGCGCCAACACCATGATCATGTTGCGGCCGTCCTGCTTGGGGTTCGACTCCACGAAGCCGAGCTCCGCGACGTCCTCCGCCAGCTTCTGCAGAAGCCGGTACCCGAGCTCGGGGCGCGACTGCTCGCGACCGCGGAACATGATGGTCACCTTGACCTTGTTCCCGTGCGAGAGGAAGCGGGCCACGTGGCCCTTCTTCGTCTGGTAGTCGTGCGGGTCGATCTTCGGGCGGAGCTTCTGCTCCTTGATGACCGTCAGCTGCTGGTTCCGACGCGACTCGCGAGCCTTCTGCGCGGTCTCGTACTTGAACTTGCCGTAGTCCATGAGCTTGCAGACCGGCGGGCGAGCCTGAGCGGCGACCTCGACGAGGTCGAGATCCGCTTCCTGCGCGAGTCGGAGCGCGTCCTCGATGCGAACGATCCCGACCTGCTCACCATTCGGCCCGACCAGACGAACTTCCGGCACCCGAATGCGGTCGTTGATGCGCGGCTCGGTGCTGACGGGTGCACCGCGGTTCGAGGGACTTGTCATTCACGTCCTTTGAGACTCGGTTGCGCCAAAGACAAGAGCCCCGTCGTCGATGTCGACGACAGGGCCCGCTTCCAACCGATCTCACACCTGCCTGCTCGGACGCCCGTGCGCCCTGACTGCCAGGAGGACCGGACCCGGCCACCTCCAGAAGCGGTGATCGCGGGTGGGAGCGGGGCTCCACTTGCCGCTCTCGCACTCACGAGAGCTGGTCGCGTCGGAAATAGTAGCAGACGCTCTTGTCAACCCCCGAATCGCGGGCCTGTGACGTGGGTCGTCCGGGGCGTCTTGCTTGAATGTCGGCGTGACCGATCCGCTTGAAGACAGCGTCCGCGACCTCGGAGATGTTCCCAGCATCGAGGTCATCAGCCGGGCCGCGGTGATGCTGCTGTCCGCCGCCGCGGAGCGCCTGGGCCTCGCCGACCCGGACCCCGACAACTCCCCGCGCCGCGACCTCGACGAGGCCCGCCGCCTGATCACGGGCCTCGCCGGCCTCGTCACGGCCACGTCCGAGTACCTCGGCCCGCACGCCGCCCCGCTGAAGGACGGCCTGCAGTCGGTGCAGCGCGCGTTCCGCGAGGCCTCCGCCGTGCCGGACGAGCCCGGCCAGGGCCCCGGCGAGAAGTTCACCGGCCCCGTGTACTGACCGGTCCCGGCACGTTCAGCAGCCCGGCCACGAGCGACAGCTCCACGAGGGTGCCCTCGTGGCCGGGCCCACGGGCCGTCTCCCTCGCGTCGGCGACGGAGAGCCCGAGCACGTCCCGCAGCTCCGCCGAGCCGGGTCCCGGCCCTCGATCGCAGCCCTGCACCTGACAGCTCGCGCAGCCTTCGTCGAGCTCCCAGCGCAGCACGCCGTTCTCGCCGATCTGCGCGAAGCCGCTGTCTCCCGGACCGCCGCACGTTCCGCAGAGCCGGTCGAGCGTCGCCGCCTGCCTCACTCGGCGCGCACCACGATCGGTTCCCACGGCTCCGCCTTGATCTGGAACACCGCGCTGGCCCGTTGCCCGGTCGCCGCGCGGAACGTGACCGTGGAGCCGTTGTGCAGCGGGCCGACGTCGAGGTGCTCGACCGGCGGTTCGTCGTACTGCGAGAGGCCGAGCACCCGGCTGCCCGGGACCACCGACACCGTGAGCTGCTCGATCACCGCGGGCCCGCCGAAGTAGCTCAGCCGGAACTCGTCGGGCGCGCCGGGCGTGATGGCGAACGTCGGCATGCCGGCCCGGCTGCGTTCCGCGGCGAGGACCCCGACCAGCTCGCCGACCTGGGTCGCGGCCTGGTGCGCGGTGAGCTGCGCCTCGTCGGCCAGCATCCGCGACGCCGTGGCGGCCTCCTGCGACTGCCGCGCCGCCTCCTCCGCCTTGTGGACGGCCTTCTTGGCCTCCTCCAGCGCGTTCTTGGCCTGGAAAGCGCTCGCCGTCGCCTGCTCGACGGCCTTGCGCGCGGCCTGCGCCTCCTCCTGCGCCCTGGCCGTCGCCTCCTGCGACTGCCGCGCGGCCTCCTGCGCGTTCTTGGCCTCGCGGGCCTGCCACAAAGACACGGCCACCGCGCACATCGCCACCACCGCGGCGATCACCGAGAGCGTGATCACGCCCGCACCCCCACGCTCGCCAGCTGACGCCGGGCCAGCTCCTCGATCACGTCCACGTCCCCGGTCCGCCACGCGACGGCCGGATCGCCGTCGAACTTCCCGAGCTCCCGCGGCGACAACGAGGTGAGCGCCCGCAACGCCAGCAGGTCGGGCTTGTCCCGCAACCGCGCGGTGTTGGCGGCCTTGCGCGCGTACCGCAACCGCAGCGGCAACCACGTGATCAGCAGGAACAGCACGGGAATCACTATGAGTGCGGCCGCCAGCCAGAACGCGGAGTCCTGGACCACGCCGATCTGCGCGTTGCCGGCGCTGGTCAGCGTCTCGCCCGCCTTCGTGCCGTTGCCGAGCGCGTTGGACAGGTCCTCACCGACGAACGGCACACCCGTGGCCTTGCCGGCGGCGTTCGAGAAGGCGTCCCGGATGCTGCCACCGGCGTTGACCAGGCCGTCGCCGGGCGCCCGCAGCTGCAGCACCCAGTCGTGGGCGGTGGTCGCCACCCAGATCCAGAGGGCCACCCAGCCGGCGGCGAGGAGGTCGGCGATCAGCTGACGCGTGAACCTGGCAGGTCTGTCCGCGTACCACTTCATACGCCGAATCGTGTCACGCGTCCGGGTGGTTCAGGTGTGCGCCTCGGCCCAACACGGCGTCGACGAACACCTGAGGCGGCAGGTAGTCGTGGTCCCGCACGTAATGCGCCACCAGTCTGGGCGCCGAGTACCGGACCCCGTCCAGCTCGACGTGGATCTCGCCGCTGGCCAGGGGCAGGTCGTCGAACCGGTCCTCGTCCTCGCAGAACCCGCACCAGTGAAAGCCGCGCGCCATGTTCCGCGGCCTCTTCGCGAGCCGCCACAACTTCGCGACGAGGCCGTCGGGCGCGGGGCCGGTCGGGAAGTCGTGCGGCGGGTCGAGCCAGCCCACGTTCACCATCGGCACCCGTGACGGGAAGTACTCGTACGGCGAGAGGTCCGGATAGTGCGTCACGCTTCCCCCAGAAAGCCGAAACGGGGCGCGTCCGGTCCCGGACACGCCCCGCAGCACGGTAGATCAGTCGACGACCGCGAGCGCGTCGATTTCCACCAGCAGGCCGGCGGGCAGGCCGACGTACACGGTGGTGCGGGCTGGCGCCGGGTCCGTCACGAACTCGCCGTACACCTCGTTCAGCTCCGCGAAGTGCGCGGTGTCGGTGAGGTAGACGCGGATCATCACCACGTCGTCGATGGACGCGCCGCCGGCCGCCAGCACCGCGTGCAGGTTCGCGAACGTCTGGCGGGTCTGCTCGGCGACCGTGGTGCCGACGATGTCGCCCGACTTCGGGTCGAACGCCACCTGCCCCGCCACCTGCAGGATGTTGCCCTTGCGCACACCCTGCGAGAAACGGGCCACGGGCTGCGGCGCGTCGGCGGTCTTGATCTCAACCTTGGACAACGGAACTCCCCTTATCTGGAAACATAACCGCACTCCGCGGAGGCGGCTTCGGCGGTGGCGAGCAGGTCGGGCAGGTGTCCCAGCAGGCCGTCGAAGTCGAGCAGCACCTTCGGCACGGACATCGAGACGGCCGCGAGCACCTCGCCGCGCGCGCCCTTGATCGGGGCCGCGATGCAGTGGATGAAGTCCTCGTGCTCGGAGTTGTCGACCGCGTACCCGTTGGCGCGCACGCGTTCCAGCTCGGCGACGTAGGCCGCGGGACCGAGGATCGTGTTCTCCGTCAGCCGGGGGAACTCCATGCCCGCCAGCACCTTCTGCAACGCCGGGGCGGGCAGGTCGGCGAGCAGGATCTTGGCGACGGCCGTGCAGTGCAACGGCGCGCGGCGGCCTATGCGCGAGTACATCCGCATCTGGTGCCGGGACTCGTACTTGTCGATGTAGATGACCTCACCGTCCTCGTAGGACGCGAGGTGGACGGTGTGGCCCAGGCGCGAGTTGAGGTCGCGCAACGCGGCTTCGGAGGCGCGGCGCACGTCGCGTTCCTCCAGGGCGAGGTTGGCGAGGTCGAACAACGCTGTGCCGAGGCGGTAGTGGTGCACGCCGTCGCGTTGCACGAACCGGTGCGACTCCAAGGTCCGCAACAGCCTCAGCGTCGTCGACTTGTGCACGCCGATCACGCCGGACAGCTCGTCCAGCGTCTTCGGACCGCTCGCGAGCTGGCTCACCAGGGTGAGCGCTCTGTCGAGACTCTGGCTCATCTACACCTCCAGGCGGGCGGACGCCCAGGTCTGCGGGTCGGCGTGCAGCAGCGGAACCGTCACGTCGTCGGGCAGAGGATCTCCGACGTCCTCCGCCGTGAGCAAAGCGGACGCCGCCTGCAGGTGCCCGGCGCGCAGCCGCACCGACGGACCCTCCCCCGCCAAGGTAGCCGCGAGGAACCCGGCGGCGAACGCGTCACCCGCGCCGACCGGTTCGACGACCTCGACCTTGAGCGCCGGTTCGAAGAACGACGACCCGCCCTCCAGCAGCGTCGCGCCGTCCGCCCCCTGCTTCACCACGAGCGACACCGGGCCGGGCAGCAGCTTGCGCAGCCGTGCGGGATCGCCGGTCCCCCACACCAGCTCGGCCTCGTCGGCGCCGGCCAGCACGACGTCGGCCATGTCGGCGAGCTCGCGCAGCACGCGCGGGTCGCGGTCGGTCCACAGCGCGGGCCGCCAGTTCAGGTCGAACGAGATGCGGAACCCGTGCCGCGGCCGCCGCAGCAGCTCGCGCATCATCGCGAGGCACGAGTCGGACAACGCGGGCGTGATCCCGCTGAGGTGCACCAGCTTCACGTGCCCGAGCCCGAGCCGGTCGATCATCTCGAGGCCCATGCCGGACGCCGCCGAGCCGCGCCGGTAGTAACGCACCGGGCTGCCGTGCGGCGAGGCCTCCTTGACGTACAGGCCGGTGGGGCGCGTCGCGTCGATCCGCACGCCGGACACGTCGACGCCGAAGCCGCCCACGGTGTCGAGCACGGCCCTGCCGAACGAGTCGTCGCCGACCGCGCTGACCCACGACGCCGGCACGCCGAGGCGCGTGAGGTGCACCGCGACGTTGGACTCGGCGCCACCGACGGCCCGGTGCCACGTGCGCACCAGATGCACGGGTCCGGGTTCAGCCGGAACCATCATCACCATGGTCTCGCCGAGACACACGACACCGCCGACGTGTTCGAACCGCATGCGTGCTCCAGGGGTGTTCGTTGACGGCGGCGAGTCCGAATGCTACACAACTCAGCATCACATCGCGCAATGGGAGTTGCAAAATATGCAACAACTGATGGAGATGGACCTCTCGGCCGTCGCGGACATCAGGGCGGAAACGGTCAGCTGGCGCTTCAAGGGACTGCCGTCGAGCACGTTCGGCTCCACCCTCGGGGAGGTCGCCGGCCAGCGCCTCGACCTGTTCGCCGACGAGTTCGTCGGGCCGCTCGTCGTGCTGGACGCGGACGCGCTCACGCACAACCTGACAACGATGGCCCGGTGGTGCGACAACCACGGCGTCAAGCTGGCCCCGCACGGGAAGACGACGATGGCGCCGCAGCTCTTCCAGCGGCAGATCGAGCACGGCGTCTGGGGCATCACCGCCGCCAACGCGTCGCAGCTGCGCGTCTACCGGGCGTTCGGCGTCTCGCGGATCCTGCTGGCGAACCAGCTGCTCGACCCCGCCGCGCTGCGCTGGCTGGTCGGCGAGCTCGACGCCGACCCCGGCTTCGAGTTCAGCTGCTGGGCGGACTCCGAAACCGGCGTCGCCCTGCTGAGCGAGACCTTGCAGGAGCTCCAACCGTCACGGCCGGTCGACGTGATCGTCGAGCTCGGCGCTCCCGGCGGACGGACCGGCGCGCGTGACCTGGACACGGCGCTGGCGGTGGCGCGGGCCGTGGACCAGAGCCCGGTGCTGCGTCTCGTCGGCACCGGCGGCTACGAAGGCGCGCTGGCGCACGACGCGTCCGAGTCGTCGCAGGCCGTCGTGGACCGCTACCTGACCGACCTGCGGACGCTCACGTTGCGCCTCGCCGACGCCGGCCTGTTCGACGAGCTGGACTCGGTGATCGTCACGGCGGGCGGCAGCGCGTACTTCGACCAGGTGGCGGCGACGCTGTCCCAGCCGTGGCCGATGGCGGTCACCCCGGTGCTGCGCAGCGGCGCGTACATCACCCACGACGACGGCTTCTACCGCGGCATCTCGCCGTTCTCCCGGATCGACGGCGTGGAGCCGTTCCGCTCGGCGCTCCGGGCGTGGGCCCAGGTCACCTCACGGCCGCAGCGCGACCTGGCGTTGCTGACGATCGGCAAGCGCGACGCGTCGTTCGACGAGGGCCTGCCGGAACCGCAGCTCCTCCGCCGCCGCGACGGCGCGATCGCCCCGCTGGCCGGGGCGAGGATCACCGCCCTGAACGACCAGCACGCGTTCCTCCAGCTCGGCGCCGAGGCCACGGTCCGGGTCGGCGACTGGGTCGGGCTGGGACTGTCCCACCCCTGCACGGTGTTCGACAAGTGGCAGCTCATCCCGGTCGTCCAGGGCACGACCGTGGTCGACCTGATCCGCACCTACTTCTAGAAGGAGTGCACCGATGGACGACGTCGTCCTGCGCGGACCGCTGATCGCCGACGGCACGGGCGCACCCGCGTATCGCGCGGATGTGGGGATCAAGGACGGCGTCATCACGTCGATCGGGGACGGGGTGAGCACCACCAGGTCGATCGACGCGGACGGGCTGGTGCTCGCGCCGGGGTTCATCGACATGCACTCGCACTCGGACCTGCGGATCCTCGCCGAACCCGACCACCTGGCCAAGGTCTCGCAGGGCGTCACGACCGAGGTGCTCGGCCAGGACGGCCTGTCCTACGCGCCGGTGAACGACGAGGTGCTCGCGACGTTGCGCGGCCAGCTCGCGGGCTGGAACGACGACCCGCCGGGCTTCGACTGGAACTGGCGCTCGGTCGGCCAGTACCTCGACCGGCTCGACCAGGGCATCGCGGTGAACGCCGCGTACCTGGTGCCGCAGGGGACGTTGCGGATGCTCGTCGTCGGCTGGGACGACCGGACGCCGACCGAGTCCGAAATGGACACCATGAAGTCCGTTCTGGCGCAGTCGCTCGCGGAGGGCGCGGCGGGCATGTCGTCCGGGCTCACCTACACGCCGGGCATGTACGCGGACACGTCCGAGCTCGTGCAGCTCTGCGAGGTCGTCGGGCAGCACAACGGCTTCTACAGCCCGCACCACCGCAGCTACGGCGCGGGCGCGTTGGAGGCGTACGCCGAGATGGTGGACGTCTCGAAGCGTTCGGGCTGTGCACTGCACCTCGCGCACGCCACCATGAACTTCCCGGTGAACAAGGGCAAGGCGCCGGACCTCCTCGCGTTGCTGGACGACGCGATCGCGGGTGGCGCCGACATCTCGCTCGACACCTACCCGTACCTGCCGGGAGCGACGTATCTGAGTGCGCTGCTGCCGTCGTGGGCCACGGAGGGCGGTCCCGAACGAGCGCTGGCAAGGTTGTCCGATGTGGACACCCGCGAACGCATCCGCGCGGAGATCGAGGAGACGGGCTCGGACGGCTGCCACGGCGTGCCGGTCGACTGGGACTCCATCGAGATCAACGGCGTCCGCAACGACCACAACGCGCACCTCGTCGGCTCCAGCGTCCACGCCTCGGCATCGAGACTGGGACGCTCGCCCGCCGACCTGTACTTCGACGTGTTGGTCGACGAACGACTGGGTACGTCCTGCCTCATGCACGTGGGCCACGAGGAGAACGTGCAGGCGATCATGAAGCATCCGGCGCACACGGGCGGCAGCGACGGCCTGCTGGTGGGCGACCGGCCGCACCCGCGCGCGTGGGGCACGTTCCCCCGCTACTTCGCGCGCTACGTCCGCGAACTGGGCGTGCTGAGCCTGGAGGAGTGCGTCGAGCACCTCACCGGCCGCGCGGCCCAGCGTTTGCGGCTCACCGACCGGGGTCTGGTTCGCGAGGGCTACGCGGCCGACCTGGTGCTGTTCGACCCCGCGACGATCGCCGACACGGCGACGTTCGACGAGCCGCGACAGCAGGCCGCCGGCATCCCGTACGTGTTCTGCAACGGGGTGACGGTGATCGACGACGGAACCGCCACCGGCTCATTGCCAGGCCATTCACTCAGGAGCCGCCCGTGATCGACTGGTTGCAACACTCAACAGGGGGCCTGCTGACCCTCGCGGTAGTCAGCATCGCGGTGCTGCTGCTACTGATCATCAAGTTCAAGGTCGAGCCGTTCATCGCGTTGATCGTCGTCGCACTGCTGGTCGCCCTGTTGGCGGGCGTGCCGGTGGAGCAACTGGTCGGGTCTGCCCAGAAGGCCTCGGACTCGTTGCTGGAGAAGGGCTTCGGCTCGATCCTCGGCCACATCGCCGCGATCATCGGTCTCGGCACGCTGCTCGGCGCGATCCTCGAGGCGTCCGGTGGCGCGCAGGTCCTGATGGACAAGCTGATGACCGCGTTCGGCGAGAAGAAGGCGCCGGTCGCGATCGGTCTCGCCGGCCTGATCTTCGGCGTGCCGGTCTTCTTCGACATCGGCATCTTCGTGTTGGCGCCATTGGTCTACGTGGCGGCCAAGCGGTCCGGCAAGTCGATCGTGCTGTTCGCCATGCCGTTGCTGGCAGGCCTTTCGGTCATGCACGCGTTCATGCCACCTCACCCCGGACCAGTGGCGGCGGCCGGTCTGCTGGGTGTGTCGCTCGGCTGGATCATCATCATGGGCCTCGCGGTGGCGCTCCCGTCGTGGTTCGTCGGCGGCGTCCTGTACTCGTACTGGATCGGCAAGCGCATCAACGTGCCGGTACCGGAGGAGATGCTGGCGGCGGCCGAGGTCGCGCGGGCGGAGAACGGCGGCGACGACCGCGAACCGCCGTCGCTCGGTCTGGTGCTCGCGATCATCGGCCTGCCCCTGGTGCTGATCCTCGCGGGCACGTTCGGCTCGATCCTGCTGACCAAGGGCTCGAAGCTGTACTCGATCGCGACGTTCTTCGGCACCCCCGCCGTCGCGCTGACGATCTCGGTGCTGCTGGCGTTCTGGCTGCTGGGCTTCCGCCGCGGCATGACCCGCGAGAAGGTCGCGGAACTGTCGAGCGCGTCGCTGAAGCCGGTCGCGATGATCCTGCTCGTGGTCGGTGCCGGTGGCTTCTTCGGCGCCGTGCTGGCCGCGACGGGCATCGGCAAGACGCTGGCGAACGAGCTGTCGGGCATCGGCCTGCCGGTGATCGCGCTGGCGTACGTGATCAGCTGCGTCATCCGCATCGCGCAGGGCTCGGCGACGGTCGCGATCGTGACGACGGCGGGCATCGTGGCACCGGTGCTGGCGGACCTGAACTACTCGCAGCCGCAACTCGCGCTGGTCGTCATGGCCATCGCGTCCGGCTCGATCATCGCCTCGCACGTGAACGACGGCGGGTTCTGGATCGTGTCGCGGTACTTCGGGCTGTCGGTGAAGGAGACGCTGCAGTCGTGGACGGTCCTCGAAACGATCCTCTCGGTGGTCGGTTTCGCGGTCGCCGCGCTGCTCAGTCTCGTTGTCTGACCGGACATAAATCAACATTTTCCAACGCTTGACAACGCGAGTCCTGCGCCTGAGGATCGGCACAATGTTCATTTGTGTTTGATGTGGACGGGGCCCGCATGAGCAACACGGAGGTCGTGCACCTGCACGACGACACCTCCAGCGTCGTCATCTCGGTCCAGGGCGCGAGCCTGCCGGTCGTGACGCACTGGGGACGCACGCTCGGAGACGTGGGGGCGGGCGGGCGGGGCGGCGGGGGGGGGGCCGGGGCGGGGGGGGGTGGGTGGTGGGGTGGTGGGGGACACATTCCCGTGTGGCCCCACCGCGACCTGCCGGCCTAGGCGAGCGAGTCGCGCCAGGCCGTGTGCAAGGCCGCGAAGCGGCCCCGCTCACCGATCAGCTCCGCTGGGGAGCCGTCTTCCACCACAATGCCACCATCCAGCACCAGTACGCGGTCCGCGATCAGGACCGTCGACAGGCGGTGGGCGATGATGAACGCCGTTCGGTCCGCCAGCACCGTTTCCAGGGCTGACTGGACCGCGCGTTCTGTGGGCACGTCCAAGGACGATGTTGCCTCATCGAGGACCAGTACGGCTGGGTCCGCGAGGAATGCGCGGGCGAATGCGACCATTTGGCGTTGGCCTGCGGAGAGGCGGCCGCCTCGTTTGCGGACGTCCGTGTCGTAGCCGTCGGGGAGGGCGTTGATGAAGGTGTGGGCGCCCACCTCCGTTGCCGCAGCCTCGATCTCCGCGCGGGTGGCCGTTGGGCGGCCCAGGGCGATGTTGTCCGCCACCGAGCCGGAGAACAGGAAGTTCTCCTGGGTGACCATCACGACCGCTCGGCGCAGGTCGGTGTCCGCGACCGAGCGGAGGTCGGTGCCGTCCAGTTCGACCGAACCCGTTGACGGGTCGTAGAAGCGGGCCACGAGCTTGGCGACCGTGGTCTTGCCCGCGCCTGTCGCTCCCACCAGGGCCACGGTCTGGCCCGCCGGGACGTCCAGCGAGAAGCGCGGGAGCACCAGGCGGGTGGTGCCCGGGTACTGGAACTCCACGTCGGTGAAGCGGACCGCGCCGAGCGGCTGGGACAGGGCCGCGGGGGACGTGGGTTCGGGGACCGAGGGCTTCTCCTCCAGGACGCCTGAGATCTTCTCCAGGGCCGCGGTGGCCGAGGAGTAGGAGTTGGCGAACATCGCCAGTTCGTCGAACGGGTCGTAGAAGCGGCGGATGTAGACCGTGAACGCCGTCAGCACGCCCAGTTCGAGCGAGCCGCCCGCCACTCGGTAGGCGCCCCAGGCCAGGACCACGGCCAGTGAGACGTTGCCGATGGCCCGGACCGTGGAGACGAACAGGGCCATGACGCCCAGGGCGTCGGTGTTGGCGTCGCGGAACTGGCCGTTGAAGCCCTTCATGATCTGTTCGTTGCGGGGCTGGCGGCGGAACGCCTGGACGGCGCGGATGCCGTTCATCGACTCGACGAACTGCACGATGATCTTGGCGATGGCGCCGCGCGTGCCTCGGTAGGCGTCCATCGAGCGGCGGCGGAACCAGCGCCAGATGAAGTAGATCGGGATGAAGCCCGCGATCACGACCAGGGCGAGCGGGACGTCCAGGTACAGCAGGATGATCGCGATGCCGGTCACCGACAGGGCCGCGTTGAACAGGCTGTCGAGGCCCTCCTCCAGCAGGTCCTGCAACGAGTCGACGTCGCTCGTCAGGCGCGCGATGACCTTGCCCGACGTGTACGACTCGTGGAAGCCCACGGACAGGCCCTGCGAGTGGCGGAAGATGCGGCCGCGCAGGTCCAGCAGGATGTCCTGGCCGACCCGGCCGGAGATCCGCAGGAACGCCCAGCGCAGGAACGTCATCAGCACGGCCGAGACCGCGTAGCCGATGACGCACCACACCAGGGTCGACGCGCTGCCGCCGATCGCCGACGGGATGCCGTTGTCGATCGCGGCGGCGATCAGCAGCGGACCGGCCAGCGCGGCCAGGTTGCCGCAGACGACGGCGGCGATCGCCAGCGACGTCAGGCCGATGTGCGGGCGCAGCAACGATCCCAGCAGCCTGCGCGACCGGGCCTGCAGGCGCAGGCCCGTCGAGTGCGAGAGCTCCTCGATCTCCTCGGCGGCGACGCCGCGCCATTCTTCTTCTGTCGCAACGGGTGCGGTCACCTCGCTCACGACGCCACCTCCTCTTCGACCAGCTCGTCGTCCATGCTGGACAGCAGGTGCCGGTATTCCTCGTTGGTGTCCAACAACTCCCGGTGCGAACCGACCGCGGTGATCCTGCCGCCGGCCAGCAACGCCACCCGGTCCGCGAGCTGCACGGTCGACGAGCGGTGCGCCACGACCAGCGCCGTGGTCTCGCTCAGCACCCGGCGCAGCGCGCCCTCCACCTCGGCCTCGGTGTGCACGTCCAGCGCCGACAGCGGGTCGTCCAGCACCAGCACGGCCGGCTTGCCGACGACCGCGCGGGCGAGCGCCAGCCGTTGCCGCTGACCACCGGACAGCGACAGGCCCTGCTCGCCGATGCGGGTCGCGAGGCCCCACGGGAGCGCTTCCACGAACTCCTCGGCCTTCGCCACCCGCAACGCCTCGCGCACGGCCTCCTCGGTCACGTCCGGCACGCCCAGGCCCACGTTCTCGGTCACGGAGGCCGAGAACAGCACGGGTTCCTCGAACGCCGTGCCCACGACCGTCCGCAGGTCCTCCAGCGACAGGTCGCGCACGTCGACGCCGTCGATCGTGATCCGCCCGCCCGTCACGTCCGCGAGCCGGGGCACCAGCGCCGTGAGCGTCGTCTTGCCCGAGCCCGTCGCCCCGACCAGCGCGACCGTCTCACCCGGACGCAGGTCCAGGTCGACGCCCGACAGCACCTCGCGGCCGTCCTCGAACGCGAACCGCACGCCCTCGAACCGGACGTGCCCGCGCAACGGCTTCGGCAGCGGCGCGGGCGTGGCCGGGCCGGTGATCGTCACGGGGGAGTCGATGACCTCCCAGTAGCGTTCCAGCGCCGACGCGGTCTGGTTCGTCTCCGCCAGCAGCCAGCCGATGGAGTCGATGGGCCACCGCAGGTACGCGCTCACCGCGACGGCCGCGACCAGCGTGCCGACCGTCATCCAGCCCTGCACGATGCCGATCGCGCCGACGCCGAGCATGCCCGCGATGGACAGCTCGGGCAGCACGATCAGCACCGACCACAGCGCGGCCAGGATCGAGATCTTGTTCAGCTCCGTCGACCTCAGGTCACGGGCCTGCGCCAGGAACCGCTTCGACAGCTCGGGCCCGCGCCCGAACGCCTTCAGCACCCGGATGCCGAGCACCGACTCCTCGACCGTCGTGGTCAGGTCGCCCGCCTGGTCCTGCGCCTTCCGCGCGACGAGCTTGAACTTCGACTCGAAGAAGTACGAGATGACGATCAACGGCAGGGCGCCGCACAACGACACGATGAGCAGCCACGGCGAGAGCGTGGCGATGATGACCAGCCCGATCACGACGACCAGGCTGTTGACGATCAGGAACACGATGGCGAACGCCACGAACCGCCGCACTGTCGTGAGGTCGTTCGTGGCGCGCGAGAGCAGCTGACCCGACTGCCAGCGGTCGTGGAACGCGACCGGCAGCCGTTGCAGATGCTTGTAGAGGTCGAACCGCATGCGCGCCTCGACCTCGGCGGCGGGCCGCGCCACGACCTTGCGCCGGATGTAGAACAGCAGCGCCTCGCCGACCCCGAGCGCCAGGACGCCCGCGATCAGCCACGGCAGCGGGCCGGTCTCCTTGTTCTGAATCGGACCGTCGACGATGCGCTGCGTGAGCAGCGGGATGCCGAGACCGCACAGCATCGCGAGCATCGTCGCCGACAGCACGACAGTCATCCGTGCGCGGTGCGGCCGCACGTACGGCCACAACCTCCGCAAGGTCTGAATTGTCGAGTTACGTTGATCGCTCACGCGACGAGCCCCCTCCAGGTCCTCTCCAAAGTACGAAGGAGGACCGACACTCAGCATCCGGTTTTTCTCCCCACCGGAGCCTGCTGTCTCGACTTAGGTCGAGGTCAAGGGCACGATGACCACCATGACGCGGTTTCTGCGAACCGAGCAGACCATGGCGTTTCCACACGGACGGCTCATCGCGTCACGCGATGGGGCGAACTTCGTGCTCGCCCCCGACGGCTGGGACCACCTGGCCGGCCCGAGGCCGCGGCACGCGATGCTCGTGTCCCGCGAGGACGCCGAGGACTGGTGCGAACGCGAGGGCTGGGACCTGAACCTGCTCGACGAGGTGCCTACGACCTCTTGAACGTGACGAGCCCGACGAGCCCGTAGGCGACGGCCGCGAGCAACGCCTCGGCGTGGTGCCTGTTGGCGAACCACCCGAGGACGGGCTCGTGCAGCTTGAAGTAGAGCCCGATGCCCAGCACGATCGGCCCGAGCAGGATGATCGGCCACACCGGCCGCACCCCGAACACCCACAGGATCGGCCCGGCCAGCACCAGCGACGACACCAGCGCGAGCGGCAGCCCGACCAGCACCAGCAGCAGGAACGTCGACATCGACGTGCTGTCGAGCCACGACTTGAGGAAGCCCGACTCGTAGGCCCACGTCCACCCGAGCACCAGCCCGGCCCCGACGGCCATCGACAGCACGACCCGGAACAACAGCCGGCGTCCTGTCCTACCCGTCTTGCCCGCGGTGCTCTGCTCCGTCACGCCGTCCACCGTAACCAGCGCCTGCCGCGAGAGCCAAGGCCTCGGTCACAGACCGTTGCGCCCGTACCCGGTGAGCAAGCCGGCCAGCGCGAACGCCACCGACGGCACGAGCACCAGCCCGACCACCCCGGTGAGCGTGCCGAAGAACGTGAACACGAGCACCAGCCCGATGCCCGGCGCCACCACCGACAACGGCCTGGGCTGTCCGCGCCACCGCAGCAACCACGCGTGCAGCAACGCCGTCCCGGCCAGCCCGCCGAGCAGCACGACCGGGATCAACAGCAACCCGTACTCGGCGAAGTCGCCGGCGAGACACCGCTCGTCGGACCACGGCCGCGGCTTCTCGAACCCGCAGAACCCGATGACCAGCCCGAACCCGGCAAGACCTGTCGCCAGCAACCCGACGAGTCCGGCGATCACGCCGGTGACCGCACGCGTCAGCATCGGCGCGCCCGACCGGCCGCCGACGTCGCGACCGCGTAGGCGACGCAGGGCACGGCCACCGCGGCGGCCGCGAGGAAGAGGCGCCGGTCCTCCGGGTAGATCTCCAGGAGGCCGATCTCGACCCAGACGACCGCCACGATCAGCGCGAGCCAGAGCCCGCTGCCGATCCCGGTCGCGAGCCACCCGCGCTCCTGCCGTCCGATCCGGAACCCGCCCAGCACCAGGGCGGCCGCGACGACCATCCAGAGCGCGAACACCGGCGGGTAGACCAGGGGCAGCCCGGCACCGCAGCCGGTGCGGCCGGGACTCAGGTAGCAGTACCGGGTGAAGCCGTCGAGCGTCAGCCAGAACCCGGTGCCGGCGACGGCTCCGGCGACCGCCCCCACGACAGTGCGCAAGACCATGCGCCCACAGCTACCTGATCGAGGACGGCGAAGAACCGTCCTTCACGAACCCTCCACAGCACCTTCACCGCGTGCCCGCGTCACCACCGAGGCCACCGCGTACCCGCAGGCGGTTCCGAACGCCACCACCAGGCTCCCGCTCCACTCCGGCAGCTGGACCTGCACGAACCTCAGCGCCAACGAACTGAGGATCACCAGCAGCACAGCGCTCGCCGTCCCGAGTGCGGCGGTCCGTCCCGCGGCGGCGAACCGCACGAGCCGAAGCAGCCCCCACCCCACGAGACCCCAGACGACCACGAGCCCCGGCAGCACGACGAACAGGGCGAAGAGCGCACACCCGATGCCGCTTTCCGAGCAGGGCAGGTTCCCCACGGGCTCGACCGACGCGAACCACCCGGCGCCGCACAACGCCCCCGCCGCAGCGGCGGTCAGCTCACGAAAGCGACTGGTCACGGCGGGCCTCGACCGATCCGGTCAGCACCGCGATCAACGCGTACAGCGCGGCGAACACCGCGAACGCGACGAAGGTGATCCCCAGCAACAACACCATCGCGACCACCGCCATGAGGGTCGCGGGCACGGCTGTCAGCCACGCCCGCGACACCTTCAGCGATCGCAGTCCCAGACCGCCGACGACCGACCCCACCACGGCGAAGATCGGTATCGAGGTCACGAAGGCACCGAGGCAGCCCCACTCGTCCTTCGAGCAGACCGCTCCCGATGCGAGGAGCTCGAACATTCCCCACCAGGCCAGGCCGAGGAGTGCACCCACTCCGGCAGCCAGCGCGACACGACGTCCCACGGCGTCAGCTTCTCACTCAGCGGTTCGACCGCACGCCCAGTAAAACGTCCTCCCACGAAGGGACGATGGGGTGGTTCTTCTTCCCCCGCTTCGGAGGAGGGTCCTTGCGGACCGGCTTCTCCGCGGCGGGCTCCTGCTCCTTCACCGGGGGCGGCGGCGGAGCAGGGGCGGGCTCGGGTTCGGGCGCCTTCTCCTGGACCGGCTTCTCGGCCACGACGGGAGCAGGCGTCGCCACGGGGGCGGGCGCCTGCGCCGGGACCGGAAGCGGCTCCTCGGCAACCGGGATCGCGGGCAGGACCGGAGTCGCCTCCAGGGCCTGCCGGGCCAGCTGCGTCACCGGCCGCACCGTGCGCAGCGTGCGGTTCGGGTTCGGGTCCATCAGGTCGACGGCCGCGTCGTCGAGCGCCGTGACCGTGCCGCCCTGCGCACCGGGGTGGAACGCCCAGTGCGCGCGGTTGTCCGAACGCCCCGTCTTCCAGTGCAGCTGCACGATCCAGCGGCCGTCGTCGCCCTTCCACGAGTCCCACTTGGTGTCGGACAGGTCGTGGCCGCGAAGACCGAACGAGTGCGCGACGACCTCACCGAGCGTCTGCACGTCCGGACCGTCCTCACGGACCGGGTGCGCGCGCTGCGCGAGGTCCGCGGTGCGCGAACGCTCCAGCAGGACCGGGTAGGCGAAGCGCTCGATGCGGTGCGTCGGCATCCCGGACGCGGCGGCGACCTGGTCGATCGACTCGCCGGCACGGATGCGCGCCTGGATCTCGCGCGGCCGCATCTGGGCCTCGCCGGACTCGATCTGCATCTGGCCGAGGCGCGCGAGGTCACCTCGCAGGGCCGCTCGAAGACGCTCGTCCGCGGGGAGCGTGAAGCGCTCGCCGCGGTTTTCGGGGTCTTCGAGGATGACGGACTTACCGTCCTCGTCGAGCCCGATGACTCGCAGCGCTCGCATCGTGGCCTCCCTGAATTCGCACCTCGCCAGCAGACAACGTTAGGACAACGAGCGGTCCACGAGTGGGAGGCTCGCCGATATCTCTACGTGATCTTGCCAGTTCACGAGGCCTGTCGCACGCCCGTTTCCGGAAGGTTCACCTGGACCACCAGCCCGCCTCCCCCGTTCGGACGAGCCTTCGCCGAGCCGCCGTGAGCCCGCGCGACGGACTGCACGATCGACAGCCCGAGGCCCGATCCGGCCGTCCCGGTGCGATCGCGGAGACGTCGGAAGGGCTCGAACAACCCGGGTACTGCCTGGGCAGGCACGGTGGGGCCGGTGTTGGAAACGATCAACGCTTGATCAAGTTCTACGGTGACGGAACCGCCTGGTTCGTTGTACAGAACCGCGTTGCGCAACAGGTTGCCGACGAGCTGGGCAAGTAAGACCGGATCGCCGTCCACCAGATACCTGCGAGTCCGAACCTCAAACGTGACCTTTTTCTCCGACGCCAACGCGCGACACGACTCCACTTCGTCGTCCACGACCTCGTCCAGCCACAGAAGTTCACGCGTGGCGAGCCCGCGGTCACTGCGAGCGAGCAGCAACAGCCCGTCGATGAGCTTCTCGCTTCGCTCGTTCGTGTCGAGCAGGTGCGCTCCGAGACGGCGCATGTCGTCGGTCGCGTCGGGAGCGGCGACGGCCACCTCGATCAGCGTCCGCTGCACGGCCAACGGCGTGCGCAGCTCGTGCGAGGCGTTCGCGACGAACCGCTTCTGGCTGTCGAACGACGACGCGAGCCGGTCGAGCATGCCGTCGAAGGTGTCCGCGAGCTCCTTCAGCTCGTCCGGCGGCCCGTCCAGCTCGATGCGCTGGTCGAGCCGTTCGGCCTCCAGCCGGTGCGCGGTCGAGGTGATCGAGTGCAGCGGGGCCAGCACCCGGCCCGCCACGACCCAGCCGAGCCAGACGGAGAACACGGCGGCCACCAGCAGCGCGATGATCGACAACCACAGGATCGTGTTCATGGTGTCGGCCTTGAACTGGCCCGCGGTGACCACCAGCGTGTCCGGGGCCAGCTGCGCGGCCTCGACCGGCGTGACGCCCGCGACTCCCGTGTAGACGTCCCCCAGCGGTTCGGTGGGGATGGCCCGCGTGATCGCGACGCCCTCGTCCACCGGCGCGAACTGGTCGAACAGCCAGTAGTTGAGGCCGATCAGCGCGACGCCCGCGATCAGGAACACCCCTGCGTACCAGGCCGTCAGCCTGGTCCGGAGCTTCACGAGCCGAACCGGTAGCCGGCGCCGGGCACGGTCTGGATGACCTGCGGCGCGCCCAGCTTGCGGCGCAGCGTCATCACCGCCACCCGCACGGCGTTCGTGAACGGGTCCGCGTGCTCGTCCCAGGCCTTCTCCAGCAGCTCCTCGGCACTCACCACGGTGCCCTCCGCCCGCATCAGCACCTCCAGCACGGCGAACTCCTTGGGGGACAGCGGCAGGAACGTCCCGTCCCGCGACGCCTGGTGCCGCGGCAGGTCGAGCGTCACGCCTGCCCGTTCGAGCACCGGCGGCAAGGCGGGACGAGCCCGCCGGCCCAGCGCCTGCACGCGGGCCACGAGCTCGGCGAACGCGAACGGCTTGGTCAGGTAGTCGTCGGCGCCGAGCCCCAGCCCGGCCACGCGATCGTCCACCTCGGCCGCCGCCGTCAGCATCAGCACCCGCGCCTCGCCGCCGGTCGCGTGCACCGCCTTGCACACCTCGTCACCGTGCACGAGGGGCAGGTCGCGGTCGAGCACCACGACGTCGTACGCGTGCACCCCGACGCGTTCCAACGCCGCCTCGCCGTCGTAGCAGACGTCGACCGCCATCGAGAACCTGCGCAGTCCCTCGGCGATCGTGTCCGCGAGCAGCTGTTCGTCCTCGACCACCAGCACACGCATGACACCTATTTTCCGCAGGACGGGCATAAGCGCCGGATAAGGCCTTTCGCTTAACGCGGCCGAATGAGCGCCTCCGTAGACCTGTCGCCATGAAATCCACCATCGCAGTGCTGCTGGGCCTGCTGCTGGCGCTCACCGCCTGCGGGTCGAAGGACCAGGCGGCCGACGGCGGCAAGAAGGACGAGAAGGGCGACATGCTGGCGTTCGCCAAGTGCATGCGCGAGAACGGCGTCAACATGCCGGACCCCAAGGACGACGGCAGCGGCGGCATCATGATCGAGGCCATGCCCGCCGACGGCGGAGGCGAGGGCGGCGCTCCGGACATGGACAAGATGAACGCCGCCAACGAGGCCTGCAAGAAGCACCTCCCCAACGGCGGCGAGCTCAAGCCGCCGTCGCCGGAGGAGCAGGACAAGATGCGCAAGGACGCGAAGTGCATGCGGGACAGGGGTTACGACTGGCCCGACCCGAACTTCGACGGCAGCGCGAGCCAGACCGAGGCGATCCAGCTGCCCGACATGTCCGACGACAAGGTCAAGCAGGACATGAAGGACTGCGGCATGGGCGAGGGCATGGTCTCGGTCAGGCCCGCGGGATGAAGCGTCGCGTGAACCGGAAGATCATCATCGCGGCCCTGGTCGCCGCCGTCGTGCTCGGCACCGGCGGGGTCGTGGTCCTCACCAGGATCGCGTCGAACCAGGCGAGCGCTGCCCCGTTGCAGAACGACCCGGCCAAGACCGCGGACGTCAAGAAGACCAACCTCGCCGACCAGCAGTCGGTCACCGGCCAGCTCGGCTTCGGTGCGGAACGAGCCCTGGCCAGCCGGAAAAGTGGCACCATCACCGCGTTGCCGAAGCAGGGCGATGTCATCGAACGGGGCAAACCGGTGTTCCACTCGGACGCCAAGCCGGTGCCGTTGTTCTACGCCGACATGCCGCTCTACCGCGATCTCGAAGCGGGCATGTCGAACGGACCGGACGTCAAGGTGGTGGAGGAGAACCTCGCCGCACTGGGCTTCAAGGACTTCGGCGCCCCCGACGAGAAGTTCACCTCGTACACCGCCTCCGCGCTGAAGAAGTGGCAGAAGGCCAACGGCCTGGAGCAGACCGGCAAGCTCGGCGCCGGCGACGTGATCGTCCAAAGTGGAGCGATCCGCGTGTCGTCGCTGACCGCCCAGCTCGGCGCGCCCGCCGGCGGCGACCTGATGAAGGTCACCGGCACCGAACGAGCGGTGACCGTCGAGCTGGAGCAGGCCAAGCAGCGCCTGGCGAAGGTCGGCGAGAAGGTCGAGCTGTCGATCAGCGGCGGCAAGGCCACGACCGGCACGATCACCGGCAGCACCCGCACCTCGGGCGACCCGAACCAGGGGCAGAAGCCGAAGATCCTGCTGACGATCTCCGTCGACGACCCGAAGGCCGCCGAGGGCATCGAGACCGGCAGCGTCACCGCGCTGTTCACCGTGGCGAAGAAGCAGAACGTCCTGGCCGTGCCGATCGGCGCGCTGCTGGCGTTGGCCGAGGGCGGCTACGGCGTCGTCACCGACGACGGGAAGACCGTCCCGGTCACCGTCGGCATCTTCGCCAAGGGCCAGGTCGAAGTGCAGGGCGAGGGCCTGCGCGAGGGCATGAAGGTGGTGACCACCGAGTGATCACCGTCGACCACGCGAGCAGAACGTATCCCGGTGGCGTGCAGGCGTTGCGCGACGTCTCCCTGACCGTCGGGGGCGGGGAGATGCTCGCGATCGTGGGACCGTCCGGCTCGGGGAAGTCGACGCTGCTGCACCTGATGGGCACGCTCGACAAGCCGACCGCCGGCAAGGTCGAGATCGACGGCAACGACATCTCGGCCATGTCCGACAACGCCCTGTCGGCCCTGCGAGCACGCACGATCGGGTTCGTGTTCCAGCAGTTCTTCCTCACCGACGGCCTGTCGGCGATCGAGAACGTGGCCTCCGGCCTGGTCTACGCCGGCGTGCCCCGGTCGAAGCGGCGCGCTCTCGCGATGTCCGCCCTGGACCGGGTCGGCCTGATCCACCGCGCACTGCACAAGCCGCACGAGCTGTCCGGCGGCGAACGCCAGCGGGTCGCGATCGCGCGGGCCGTGGTGAACTCGCCGGGCATCCTGCTGGCGGACGAGCCGACCGGCAACCTGGACACGAAGAACGGCGCCGGGGTGCTGGAGTTGCTGGAGAGCCTCAACTCCGACGGCACGACGATCGTGATGATCACGCACGACCGGGACATCGCGGCCTGGGCTCCCCGCCGCGTCGAGGTGCGGGACGGGGTGATCGTTTGACTTCGCTCACGCGCCGAGCCTCACGGCATCGGATTCCTGCTTCACGGCCGATAGCGGAAGGGGTGCCCCTTGCCGTCTGACGTCGACTCCACAGGCATCGCCCGAGACTTCCCGGGCTACGGCTCGACCAGCCGCAAGGATGTTCTTCGCCGCGTTGAGGTCCCGGTCGTGCCGGGTGCGGCAGCCCGGACACGTCCAGTGCCGGGTGGACAGTGTCAGCTCCGCGAGCAGGTGCCCGCAGGTGGAGCAGGTCTTGCTGGAGGGGAGCCAACGGTCGACGACCACCAGCGTGCGACCGGCGCGCTGACACTTGTACTCCAACTGCCGCCGGAACTCGCTCCATCCGGCATCTCCGATGGCGTGGGAGAGCCTTCGGTTGCGCATCATGCCCCGGACGTTGAGGTCCTCGATCGCGATCATGTCGGCGGATCTCACCAGCCGTGTGCTGGTTCGGTGGAGGAAGTCCAGTCGTGCGTTCCGGATCTTCCGGTGAGCACGCGCCACCTTGGCCTTCGCTTTGCCGCGGTTGTTGCTTCCTGGGCGGCAGCGGGCCAGCCTGCGTTGGTAGCGCGCGAGGTTTCGCGCTTTTCGGGCGAGAAGCCGAGGGTTGGCCACCCGAACGCCGTCGCTGGTCACGAGGAAGTCCGTCAGTCCGAGGTCGACCCCGACCGCGTGGTTCGTTGCCGAGGAAGGGGCGGTGTCCGTGGATTCCACGGCGAAGGACACGTACCAGCGTCCATCAGGTTCGCGGGAGACGACGACCATGGTCGGGTTCAACTCGGTGACGTCCACATCGCTGAACGACCACGTGAACCGCAGCGGAGCGGTCGCCTTGGCCAGGACCAGCGAACCGCTGCGCATGCGGAACGCCGATCTGGTGTAGTGCGCGCTCTGGCGGCTCTTCCGCGATTTGAACCTCGGGTAGCGAGAACGTCCGGAAAAGAAGTTCTGAAGTGCCGTGTGTTGATGCCGCAACGTCTGCTGCAACGGCACACAGGACACTTCCGACAAGAACGCGAGCTCGTCGCCCCGTTTCCACTCGGTCAGCGCGGCGTCGGTCTGCCGGTACGAAGTGCTGGCGTTTTCGTTGCGGTAGCGGTGGATCCGTTCGCCCAGCGTCCTGTTCCACACGAGACGCACGCACCCGAAGGTTCGGGAGAGCATCGCCGCCTGGTCGGGAGTCGGGTAAGCCCGGCACTTGTAGGCCGTTCGCACGAACGACAAGTTACCGCCAACGACAAGGCAGGTCGGGCGAGGGTTCTCGAAGGGAGGGCATTGTGATCGACCTGCTGCGCCTCGGGTTCTTCGGCATGAAGACCCGCCCGATCCGGGCGATCCTCTCCGCGCTGGGCATCGCGATCGGCATCGCCGCCGTGGTCGCCGTCGTCGGCATTCCGGCCTCCAGCGCCGCATCGTTGCAGGAGAAGATGTCCAAGCTGGGCACCAACCTCCTGACGGCCGCGCCCGGCCAGGACTTCTTCGGCCAGGACGCGAAGCTGCCGGAGACCGCGGTGCCGATGGCCAAGCGGATCGGGGCCGTGTCGGCGGCCAGCGCCACCGGCAAGCTCAGCGCGAACGTGCGCAAGAACGACCTCGTGCCGTCCAGCGACACGTTGGGGTTGCAGGTGCAGGCGGCGGAGCAGGACCTGTTGAAGGTGCTGAACGCGGAGGTGCGCGCCGGCCGGTGGTTGTCGCCGGGGGAGAAGTCGGTGGTGCTCGGGGGCACCGCGGCGTCCCGGCTGGGCATCGACAAGCCCGGTGCGCAGCTGTGGATCGACGGTCAGTGGTTCACGGTCGTCGGGATCCTCGGGCCGTTGCCGCTCTCGCCGGAGATCGACCGGTCGGCGCTGGTCGGCTGGGAGGCGGCGAAGGAGGCGTTCGGGTTCGAGGGCAACGCGAACACGGTCTACGTGCGCACCTCGCCGGACCAGGTGGACAACGTCCGCAACCTGCTCGGCCCGACGCTGAACCCGCAGAAGTCCAACGAGGTCAAGGTTTCCCGGCCGTCTGAGGCGCTGGAGGCGCAGCAGCTGGCCGAGAAGAACTACAACGCGCTGTTCCTGGGTTTGGGCGGAGTCGCGTTGTTGGTGGGTGGCGTCGGCGTGGCGAACACGATGGTGATCTCGGTGCTGGAACGCCGCCGCGAGATCGGTCTGCGGCGGGCGCTCGGGGCGACCCGGCGGCAGATCAGGTGGCAGTTCCTGACCGAGTCGGTGCTGCTGTCAGGACTGGGCGGGCTGGTCGGCGTGATCGTGGGAATCGCGGTCACGGCCGGATATTCGATCAGCCAGCAATGGCCTGCGGCACTGCCGTGGCCGGCCCTGCTCGGGGGAGTGGGCTCGGCGATCCTCATCGGCGCCATCGCCGGCGTCTATCCCGCGGTGCGGGCGGCGCGTCAGTCGCCCACGGAAGCACTTGCCTGAAAAGCCCTGGGGCGCACCGGAAACTCGGTGCGCCCCAGGTTGCTGCTTTGTGAACGGGTCAGAGCTGGCCGACGACCCAGTCGATCGCTTGCGTGAGGATCGTGACGTCGTTCGGCTCGATGGCCGGGAACATCGCGACGCGCAGCTGGTTCTTGCCGAGCTTGCGGTACGGCTCGACGTCCACGATGCCGTTGGCGCGCAACACCTTCGCCACCGTGGCGGCGTCGACGTCGTCGGAGAAGTTGATCGTGCCGACGACCTGCGAGCGGTCAGCGGCCTTCTCGACGTACGGCGTGGTGTACGCGGTCTTCTCGGCCCACGAGTACAGGCGGTCCGAAGAGTCCTTGGTGCGCGCGACCGACCAGTCGAGGCCACCGTTGCCGTTGATCCAGTCGATCTGGTGCGCCAGCAGGAAGAGCGTGGCGACCGACGGCGTGTTGTACGTCTGGTCCTTGGTGGAGTTGTCGAGCGCGGTCGGCAGCGACAGGAACTCCGGCACCCAGCGGTCCTTGAGCTCCTCGACGCGGGCCAGCGCGGCGGGCGACATCAACGCGAGCCACAGGCCACCGTCGGACGCGAACGACTTCTGCGGCGCGAAGTAGTAGACGTCGAAGTCCTCGGCCTTGACCGGCAGGCCACCGGCGCCCGACGTGGCGTCGATCGCGATGAGCGCGTCCCCGGAACCCTCGATGCGGGTCACCGGCATAGCGACACCGGTCGACGTCTCGTTCTGCGCCCAGCCGACCAGGTCCGCGCCCTCGGCGTAGAAGAGCTCGGGCGAGGTGCCCGGCTCGGCCTTGGTGACCAGCGAGTCCTTCAGGAACGGCGCGGTCTGCGTGACCTTCGCGAACTTGGACGAGAACTCGCCGTTCGTGAAGTGCTGAGCCGTCTCGCGCACGAGCCCGAAGCTGGCCGCGTCCCAGAACGCCGTGGTGCCACCGTTGCCGAGCACGACCTCGTACCCGTCCGGCAGCTGGAACAGCTCGCGCAGGCCGGAGCGAACGCGGCCGACGAGGTTCTTGACGGGCTTCTGCCGGTGCGAGGTGCCGAGCAGCGCCGCACCCTCGGACGCGAGGGCCGCGACGGCCTCGGGACGCACCTTGGACGGTCCACAGCCGAAGCGGCCGTCAGACGGCTTGAGCTCGGCGGGAAGCACCAACGAGGTCGGATCGGCGGTCTGGGTCATGTGGTCACGCCTCCGGGGCGATTGACGAGCTTCAGGGACCTGACCGGCGCCGTTGCCGGAGTTCACAGTGTTGCAGGCCGGTGTACCGAAGGTGACAACCGGGTGTCCTGGGTCACTGCGGACCCCCACCCCGGTGTTGATCTTGGATCTTCGCCCTTGTTACAGTCTGCGATCTCAGCTCATGATCGGTCACGGAGGGTAGTTTCAGT
This sequence comes from Lentzea sp. NPDC058450, assembly GCF_042721395.1. Lineage (NCBI taxonomy): Bacteria > Bacillati > Actinomycetota > Actinomycetes > Pseudonocardiales > Pseudonocardiaceae > Lentzea > Lentzea sp. NPDC058450. The sequence goes on along the minus strand of NZ_JBHXLO010000017.1, from coordinate 134,433 downwards.
GTTGCGCATGTGTGCCGGTATGGGCGGAAACTCCGGCACGACCGATGAGGACGACTGAGCTAATCGTTCGGCGCGATCCTCTGGCCCTTCTTGAGTTCCAGTCGCGCGCCGGCGCGGTGTCGCGGTGGTGGGTCGGTCAGCGTCAACGTGACCGTGCGCCGATCGTCGTCGTCCCAGCCCGGTTCGAGCTCGAAGCCTTCGTCGAGCCGGCCGATCGGCTCCAGGTAGACGTCGTGTCCGCGTGGCAGCACGACGCGGTACACCGCGTTCGCGACCGGCTGGGCGAACATGAGGCCGAAGACGTCAGGTGATCCCTCCACGAGGGGCCGGTACCGCTTCGGCCAGTCCAGCTCGACCCTGAACGAGATGTCCGCGTTCTCCGGTGGTGCCTCGTGAAAGTGGATCACCACGGCCACGACCCCGTCCTTCGGCCACGACTGCGAAGTGTGCAATGTCGTTCCGGGTGTGCCGTCCGGGTGCGTGTTGCGCACCGCGATCTTGACTTTGCGGCGGTATCTGGCCGGTTGTGGCCAGTCGCACCGGAACTTCATCCTGACGAACAGCAGATCTGGCCCCAGTGGACGAAGTCTGATCGCCAGTTTCGTGTGCGCGTCGCCACCGTCGCCGATGACGACCGTCTCCTTCCATTCGAGGATCCGGTAACCGGCTCGTGTTTTGTCCAGCTGGTTGGTGTAGCGCGACAGCAGTTCTCGCTGCATCTCCAACTCCCGCCGCTCGGCACCGCTGTTCGTCACCAGCGAGATTCCGGCCACCGTGATCAGCAGGACGGCCGCGACCAGGGCGCCTGACTTGATCGCGGCGCTCCCCAGGACCGCCCCGAGCAGCACGGCGAACGACATGATGCCCACGACGGCCCTGGCCACCGCGGGCGCTCCTCGGCCCCGGAGAAATTCCTCCAGGAAAAGAATCGTCTCCCGCAGCACCTGTCCCCCCGACTGATGTTGCGACAGTGCGGCTGACTGTCCGTGATAGTCGACTGAACAGATTGTTGCGGCTGCGTCTGGTTCGCCCGAGTACGGCACTCGAATGGACGGCGGGTTGACCGGACCATTCACCGTGGTGCACTAGCCCTGCGACGTCAGGGCGTTACTGGAGCATGCCTCGATCCATCGCCGTGGTGACCGCCGCCGTCCGATCCGACACCCCGAGTTTGTTGAACACCCGCAACAGGTGGGTCTTCACCGTCGCCTCGGAAATGAACAGACTCCGCCCGATCTCAACATTGGACATGCCTTTGGCGACCAGTTTCAGCACCTCGGCCTCCCGCGCCGACAACGGCGGCGTCCGCACCTGCCCCACGACCTTGGCCACCATCGACGGCGCCAGCACGGTCTCCCCGCGAGCGGCCGCCCGGATCGCCGCGATCAGGTCCTCGGTGGTCGAGTCCTTCAGCAGGTACCCGGACGCCCCGGCCTCCACGGCGCGAAGGATGTCCGAATCGGTCTCGTAGGTCGTCAGCACCAGCACGCGCGGCCCGGTTCCGACGATCCGCGAGGTCGCGGCCACACCGTCCATTTCGGGCATCCGCAGGTCCATCAGCACGACGTCCGGCTTCAACAAGGCAGCCGCAGCAATCGCCTCCTGCCCCGATCCGGCGTCGCCGACGACCTCCAGATCGTCCCCCACGAGCATCCCGCGCAGCCCCTGACGCACCACGGGGTGGTCGTCCACCAGCAGAATCCTGATCACAGCGGCACCTCCACCAGCACTGACGCCCCCTCGTCGGATGACAACGAGAGCGTCCCACCCACCTGTTCCAGTCGCGCACGCATGCCCCGCAGGCCGAAGCCCTCCGGTGCGTCGCCGAAGCCGCGGCCGTCGTCGCGGACCTCCAGCGAGATGCCGTCCGCGTCGAACCTCATCGTCACGTCCACGCGGGACGCCTCCGAGTGCCGCGCCACGTTGTTCAGCGCCTCCTGCACGGTCCGCAGCAGCACCACCTCGACCGAGGTGGCCAGCGGCACGGCGTCCCCGATCACGCGGAACGACGACGGCAAAGTCACCCCGGAGATCAAGCGCCGCAACGCGTCCTCCAGGGAGGAACCGTCCAAAGGCGACGGTGCGTTGGCGGCGACCAGGGCGCGGGCCTCGCGGAGGTTCTCGCGGGCGGTCCGCAACGCCAGGTCGACGTTCGGCTGCGCGCCCTGCAGCAGCGTGATGATCGAGGTGAAGCCCTGGGCGAGCGTGTCGTGGATCTCGGCCGCCCAGCGGGCCCGTTCGGCCTCGATGGTCAGCTGCTCGATCTTGTCGAGCAGTTCGGCGCGTTGCCTGCTCTGGTCGGACATGCGGCCGATCGCCCAGCCGAACGCCTGGGAGAAGCCCGCGATCAGCATCGCGGCGGGCCACGGCAGGGCGGGTTCGGCGCCCGCGAGCCAGGTCAGCGCCTGCGGGGTGAACACGAAGATCACCATCGGCGCGAACGCCTGCGCCACCGGGAGCGTCATGTAGATCTGCGGGACCAGGCCGAACAGGGCGAACGTCGCGTTGCCGCTGAACCACACGGCCGGTGCGAACGTCAGCAGCGAACCGGCGGCGTAGACGAACCCGTGCCAGTCGTCGTACCCGCGCCGGACGAGCTTCCTGCCGTAGAGCAGGAACCACAGGCCGTTCAAGCACAACAGCCCCGCCGCCGACAGGCGGTCGGCGAGGGTGTTGTTGTCGATCAGGATCAGCACGAGCGCCGTGGTCTGGGTGACCGCGAACAGCACGTACCAGGTGATCAGCGACTGGTGTTGCTCCACTTGAAAGTCCTGCTGACGAGAACCAGGCCCACGATCGTCCACGCGCCCAGCACCAGCGCGATCTTGCCGAGCTCCCATGATCCCGCCGCCTCCATGACCGCGTAGTCGTCGTTCAGAGCGAACACCGAGCGGAAACCCTGGCACACCCACTTCAGCGGGAAGAGCGACCCCACCGTGCGCAGGGACTCGGGCAGCATCGACTGCATGATGAACACGCCGCTGAGGAACTGCAGCACGATGTAGGGCAGGTTCAGCACGCCCGCCGCGTTGCGGGTGGACTTCGCGATCGAGCTCAGCGCCACGCCGATCAGCGAGCAGGAGATCACGCCGAGCGCGAACACCCAGGCGAACGTGAACCACTTCTCCGCGCTCGAAGGCAGTTCGACGTCGAACCGCAGGATGCCGACGACCAGCAGCAGCACGGCCTCGAACAGGCTCGACACGAAGACCAGGATGATCTTGCCGAGGAAGTAGGACGAGAACGGCATCGGCGTGCCGCGCAGGCGCTTCAGCGTGCCGTCCTCGCGGTCGGCCACGACGCTCATGCCGAGCCCGACGAACGACGTCGAGATGATGCCGGCGCCGATCATGCTGGCCGCGAACATCTGCGCGGCGGCGGGTTCCTTCACGTAGACGGTGCCGAGCAGCAGCATTAAGAGCGCCGGCAACGAGATCGTGAAGAGGAGATTCTCCTTCTGCCGGAAGAACTCCCGCAGTTCGGTGCCACCACGGGCGAACCCGAGCGCCAAAGCGGACGGCAGAGCGGCGGTCTTGGACAGCACGGCGGTGGTCACTTGATCAGCTCCAGGTAGATGTCTTCCAGCGACGGGCGGGTGACGGTGAGCTCGGCCAGTTCGCCGTGCCGGGACAGATCGGCGATCACCTTGGTGGGCTCGGAGGTCAGGACCTCCTGGTAGCCGCGGTCGGACAGCCAGCGAACGGTCGCCTCGGCGTGCGCGCGGCCCCCGAGCGTCTGCGGCGTGCCCTCGGCGACGATGACGCCCCCGGCGAGCACGGCCACGCGGTCGGCGAGCGCCTCGGCCTCGTCGAGGTAGTGCGTGGTCAGCAGGATCGTGGTGCCCTCGGCGGCGAGCAGCTTGATCAGGCCCCAGAACTGGCGCCGCGCCTCGGGGTCGAACCCGGTCGTCGGCTCGTCCAGGAACACGAGCTCGGGGCGTCCGATGATGCCGAGCGCCACGTCGAGCCGCCGTCGCTGACCGCCGGAGAGCGTGCCCGCGCGGGACTTCGCCTTCTCGGTGAGCCCGACGAGGTCGATGACCTCCTCCGGGTCGCGCGGGTTCCCGTAGTACTTCGCGTAGTGGTGCACGGCCTCGCGGACGGTCAGCGTCGCGGCGTCGGTCGCGCTCTGCAGGACGATGCCGAGCTTCGAACGCCACTCGCGGCCGCCCTTGGCCGGGTCGACGCCGAGCACGCTGACCTCGCCGGAGTCGCGGTCGCGGTGCCCCTCCATGATCTCGACGCTGGTGGTCTTGCCGGCGCCGTTCGGGCCGAGCACCGCGAAGACCTCGCCGCGGGCGACGTCGAGGTCCACCCCTGCCACCGCCTGGTGGTCCTTGTAGGCCTTCCGGAGGCCCCTCACTCGGATCGCGTTCATGTCGTAAATCCTGCGTTTTCGAGGGGTCTCCGCGGGACGACCTGATCGCTGACCCCGGTTGTCAACCGGTCGGTGGACACGCGGTCGTGTTTCGGCCGTGTTTCCACTCAGGGAAAGCGTGCTTCCGCGTGTTAGAACGGCGGGGTGCATCTGACGCCGCATGAACGCGACAAGCTCCTCGTGCACGTCGCCGCCGACGTGGCGCGCAGACGGCTCGAACGCGGCGTGCTGCTCAACTACCCCGAGGCCGTCGCGTTGATCACCGACCACGTGCTGGAGGGCGCGCGGGACGGCCGCACGGTCAGCGAGCTCATGGAGAGCGGACGCGCCGTGCTCGCTCCCGAGCAGGTCATGCGGGGCGTACCGGAGATGATCGACTCGGTGCAGGCCGAGGCGACGTTCCCGGACGGCACCAAGCTCGTGACCGTCCACCACCCCATCGCGCCGTCCGCAGGACCCGCGCCGGGGGAGGTGGTCGTCGGCGCCGAACCGGTCGAGCTCAACCCAGGACGGCCGCGGGTGACCATCGTCGTCGTGAACGTCGCCGACCGGCCCGTCCAGGTCGGGTCGCACTTCCACTTCGCCTCGGTGAACACCGGGCTGCTGTTCGACCGGGAGGCCGCGTTCGGGTACCGGCTCGACATCGCGGCCGGCACGGCCGTGCGGTTCGAGCCCGGCGTGGAACGCGAGATCACGCTGGTTCCGTTGGCAGGACTGCGCATCGTGCGGGGGTTGCAGCGATGATCGATCGTTCGCGTTACGCGGAGCTGCTCGGGCCGACGGTCGGTGACCGCATCCGGCTCGCCGACACCGACCTGTTCATCGAGGTCACCGAGGACCGCTCGCGCGGGGCCGGGTCCGGCGACGAGGTGATCTTCGGTGGCGGCAAGGTGATCCGCGAGTCGATGGGGCAGGGGATCGCGACCCGGGCCGAGGGTGCTCCCGACCTGGTCATCACGGGTGCGGTGATCCTCGACCACTGGGGTGTGGTCAAGGCCGACGTCGGGGTGCGGGACGGGCGGATCGTCGGCATCGGCAAGGCGGGCAACCCGGACACGATGGACGGGGTCCACCCCGCGCTGGTGATCGGGCCGTCGACGGAGATCCTGTCCGGCAACGGGAAGATCCTCACGGCCGGTGGGATCGACTGCCACGTCCACTTCATCTGCCCGCAGATCGTCGACGAGGCGCTGGCGTCCGGGCTGACGACGCTGATCGGTGGCGGCACCGGCCCGGCCGAGGGGACGAAGGCCACCACGGTCACGCCCGGCGCCTGGTACCTCGACCGGATGCTGACGTCGATGGACCACATGCCGGTCAACGTCCTGTTGCTGGGCAAGGGGAACACGGTGTCGGTCGAGGGCTTGCGCGAGCAGCTCGTCGGCGGCGCCGGCGGTTTCAAGCTGCACGAGGACTGGGGGACCACGCCTGCGGCGATCGACGCGTGCCTGCGGGTGGCCGACGAGTCCGGGGTGCAGGTCGCGATCCACACGGACACGTTGAACGAGGCCGGGTTTTTGGAGTCCACTGTGGACGCCATCGGTGGCCGGTCGATCAACGCGTACCACTCGGAGGGCGCCGGTGGCGGGCACGCGCCGGACATCATCCGCGTGGTCTCGCTGCCGAACGTGCTGCCGTCGTCGACGAACCCGACGCGCCCGCACACCGTGAACACGCTGGAAGAGCACCTCGACATGTTGATGGTGTGCCATCACCTCAACCCGTCGGTGCCCGAGGACCTCGCCTTCGCGGAGTCGCGGATCCGGCCCACCACGATCGCGGCCGAGGACCTGCTGCACGACCTGGGCGCGATCTCGATGATCTCGTCGGACTCGCAGGCGATGGGACGGGTCGGCGAGGTGATCATCCGGACCTGGCAGACGGCGCACGTGATGTCGTCGCGGCGCTCGCTGGACGCGAACCTGAGGGCGCAGCGGTACGTCGCCAAGTACACGATCAACCCGGCGGTGGCGCACGGGATCGCCGGCGAGGTCGGGTCGGTCGAGGTCGGCAAGCTCGCCGACCTGGTGCTGTGGGAGCCCAAGTTCTTCGGGGTGCGGCCGTCGGTGGTGCTGAAGGGCGGGTTCATCGCCTGGGGGCAGATGGGCGACGCGAACGCGTCGATCCCGACGCCGCAGCCGGTGTGGGCGCGGCCGATGTTCGGGGCCACGGCCGGTGCCGCCTCGTCGGTGTTCTTCGTGTCGCCCGAGGCTGTCGAGGCGGGGATCGGGTCGCGGTACGCCCGGCGGGTGCTGCCGGTGGAGTCGACGCGGTCGGTCACCAAGGCAGACATGGTGCTGAACTCCGCCATGCCGGACGTCCAGGTCGACCCGGACAGCTTCGCGGTGCACGTCGACGGGGACCTGGTGGAGCCGTCGCCGGTGGCGGAACTGCCGATGGCGCAACGGTACTTCCTGTTCTGATGCTGACCGCGCTGATCCTCGCCGACTCCCGCTTTCCCGGCGGTGGGCACGTGCACTCCGGTGGGCTGGAGGAGGCGGCCGCGCGCAAGCTGGTCGTCGACGAGCCCTCGCTGCGGTCGTTCCTGCACGGGCGGTTGGTCGGGGCAGGGTTGCTGGCGGCCGGGTTCGCCGCTGCCGCCGCCCGCGGTGAGGATCTTGAGATGCTGGACGCCGAGCTCGACGCCCGGACGCCCTCGCCGGCACAACGCGAGGCTTCGCGGGCGCAGGGGCGCGGGATGTTGCGGGCGGCTCGGCGGGCGTGGCCGTCGGCGCGGCTGGACGCGTTGCCTTCTTCGCCGCACCAGCCGTTGGTGATCGGGGTGCTGGCCGGTGACGCGTTCGAAGCGGCTCTGACCTGCGCTTATCTGGCCGTCAGTGGTCCGGCTTCCGCGGCCGTGCGGTTGCTGGGGCTCGATCCGTTCGGCGTGAACGCGATCGTGGCCGCGCTGCCGGTCGAAGATGTCGCTTCGCGGGCCTGTGTGGAGTTGCCCGCGTTGGGTTCGCCTGCCTTGGATCTGCTGGCCGAGGCACATGTACGACGTGAAGGGGTGCGTCTCTTTGGGAGCTAACCACGGACCCGATCCGCACGGTCACCACCACGGGGTCGCGCCGCGGATCGGCATCGGCGGCCCGGTCGGCAGCGGCAAGACCGCGCTGACGGCCGCGTTGTGCCGGGCGCTGGGGTCGCAGCTGTCGCTGGCGGTCGTGACGAACGACATCTACACCACCGAGGACGCCGACTTCCTGCGGCGAGCCGGGGTGCTGGACCCGTCGCGGATCGAGGCGGTGCAGACCGGTTGTTGCCCGCACACGGCGATCCGGGACGACATCACCGCGAACCTGGACGCGGTGGAACGGCTGGAGCACCGGTTCGACGGCCTCGATCTGGTGATCATCGAGAGCGGCGGGGACAACCTGACGGCGGTGTTCTCGCGCGGCCTGGTCGACCGGCAGATCTTCGTGGTGGACGTGGCCGGTGGCGACAAGGTGCCGCGCAAGGGCGGGCCGGGCGTGACGACCGCGGACCTGTTGGTGATCAACAAGGTGGACCTGGCGCCGTACGTCGGCGCGGACATGGAGGTGATGGTCTCCGACGCGCACCGGATGCGCGGCGAGCTGCCCGTCATCGCGCAGTCGCTGGTGGAGACGCCGGACGCGCCCGAGGTCGCCAAGTGGGTGCTGGCGGGGCTGTGAAGGCATCTGCTGTGAGGACGGCCCGGTGAAAGCCTCGGCACGGCTGGTGGTCGCGTTGGACTCGCACGGCAACAGCGTCGTGCGAGTCCTGCGCTCGATGACACCGTTGACATTGGTGCCGGCCCGGCGCGTGGGCCCGGTTGCGTTGGTGCACCTGGTTTCCTCGGTCACCGCACCCCTGGGCGGCGATTCGTTGTCCCTGACCGTCGAAGTCGGCCCTGGGGCGTGTTTGGACCTCCGAGGCGTTGCGGCGACCCTGGTGCTGCCCGGTTCGTCCGGTGAGCCTTCTTCGTCTCTTGTGCGATTTTCGGTCGAGGGCAGCGTTTCCTACCTGCCCGAACCGACCGTGGTGACGGCACGGGCACACCACACCGCAGTGGTGGAGGCTGAATTGGACGGTCACGCAGAGTTGCGACTGCGGGAGGTCCTGGTGCTGGGACGCTCTGGCGAAGCGGCCGGCTCGCTGTCGTCGTCGGTGCGCGCAACCCGTTGCGGCAAGCCGTTGTTGCACCAGCAGCTGGTCGTGGGCGATCCGTTGGTCGACGGTTCGTCCGCCGGTCTGGCCGGAAGGCGAGTGGTGGGCACCGAGCTGCTCCTGGACGCCAAGGAACGACCGGCCGACGGCGGGGAGTGGTGGAGCGTCGTTCCGTTGGCAGCGGGCGGAACCCTTGCTACCGCACTGGGTGACGACGTGGTCACTGTCACACGTGTGCTCGACGCCATCTGACTCGATCACGGACTCGATCCAGAACTGTTCTTTGCACGGACAGTCACCGTTCAGGTGGTGGTCATCACCGCGCAGGCGGTTTCGGTATCGGCACGCCGTGCGTATGGTCGCGGGTCCAGGGACCACGAGTTCTGCCGCCGCTTGGAGGTTCGCCGATGACGGAGACCACGAACATCGCACTACCGGCGATGCGCGTGTCCTACGAGCAGGGCTCGCTCAGCGAGGCCGAGCTCGCCGCCACCTGGCACGAGCAGCTCCAGCTGTGGCTGGACCAGGCTTCGGGCGCCGGGCTCCCCGAGCCGAACGCCATGGTGCTCGCCACGACCGACGTGAAGGGCCGGCCGTCCTCGCGGACGGTGCTGGCGAAGGGCCTCGACGCACGCGGGTTGGTGTTCTTCACCAACTACACGTCCAACAAGTCGCACGACCTGATGGCCACGCGCTACGCGTCGGCGACGTTCCCGTGGTTCGCGATGCAGCGCCAGGCGCACGTGCGCGGGACGGTCGAGAAGGTCGGGCCCGTGGAGACCGCGGAGTACTGGAACTCCCGGCCGCGCGGATCGCAGATCGGGGCCTGGGCCTCGCCGCAGTCGCGGGTGGTGACCGGTCGGTCCACTTTGGACTCCGCGTTGCACAAGATCGAGCGGCAGTTCGCCGAGACCGAGAAGATTCCTGTGCCGCCGCACTGGGGTGGGTGGCGGATTCGGCCTGAGGAGGTCGAGTTCTGGCAGGGGCGGCGGGATCGGATGCACGACCGGCTGCGGTTCCGGCTCGGGCGGGACGGGTGGTCGTTGGAGCGAGTAGCTCCGTAAATTCTTTGTTTCTGGTGGGGCGTCTTCCTGTGGGCGGGGAGGCGCCCCGTTTTTGTTGTTCGCGTGTGCCGGTTGCGTTGCTGTGGTTCCTGTTCCAGCGGGGTTGGTTGCGTTTTGTTGGTCGGGCTGCGGTTGCGAGAGTTGGTTGCGCGGGTCTCGACGAAAGACCTGGGGTGTGCGATTGGGGCTTGACTTCGGGGCCCTTGCGAGGCGCTCATCGGCCGGAAAAGGCCGGGCTGAAAAGCGCCCGGCCGAGCTCGAGAAGCTAGCACCTCGCACCCAAAGTCAAGCCCCAATCGCCTTGAGCGGTGGAACCGGTTCCCGATGGGGCATCAGCCCGTTCGGGCTCGCCTTCGGCATCGCGTGCCAGGCCTCGTAGGTGGTGGGCTTGCGTTGACGGCTGCCGGTTGAGTGCGCGCGCCTTGCCTGCGTAGGTGGTTGGGTTGCGTTGACGACTGCGGTTGCGTGCGCACCTGGTCTCGTGCTCGGCGCCTCTCCGGCCTCGCGGAACCTGACCTGGGGGTCGGGCGTCCTTCGGGTGGCGAGAATGTCCGGATCCCCGCTTCGGCATACTGGGATTTCAGCAACAGCTAGCTACGAGGTGCGATTTCACGTGTGCGGAGTGCTCGGACTCATCTGTTCTACGGAAGCCGGTGCGGCCTCCGCGCGTGACTCCGTCGCTGCGGCTCTGCGCTGCCAGCGGCACCGTGGGCCCGACGAGCAGGACACCTGGGCCGACGCTGAGGTCATCTACGGGTTCAACCGGCTTGGCTTTATTGATCTTGAGCACTCGCACCAGCCGCTGGTGTGGGGGCCGCCGGAGAACCCCACGCGGTACACGCTGAACTTCAACGGCGAGATCTACAACTACAAGGAGCTCCGGGCCGAGCTCATGCGCAAGTTCGGGGCCCAGTTCCGGACCAACGGCGATGGCGAGTCGATCGTCGCGGGGTACCACTACCTCGGGGCCGACTGGGTCAAGATGTTGCGCGGCATGTTCGCCTTCATGATCTGGGACGCGCAGGAGCGGGTGGTCTTCGGCGCGCGGGATCCGTTCGGGATCAAGCCCTTGTACTGGGCCGCCGGGCCTGGCGGGGTCGGCTTCTCGTCGGAGAAGAAGAGCCTGTTGCAGCTGACCGGTGTGCTGGGGATCAGCCAGGAGCTGGACCAGACGGCGTTGCAGCACTACCTGGTGCTGCAGTACGTGCCCGAGCCCGAGTCGTTGCACAAGGCGATCCGGCGCGTGGAGTCTGGCACCTCGTTCAAGGTGTCGCCGGGTGGGCAGGTGCTGTTCAACCGGTACTTCAAGCCCGTGTTCAGCCCTCGGCCGGTCAACGGGGCGCACGAGGCCGAGGCGTTGCACGAGCGCATCGCCGACGTGATGCGGGACTCCGTCTCCAAGCACATGATCTCGGACCCGGACGTGACGGTCGGGGCGTTCCTGTCGGGCGGGATCGACTCGACGGCCACGGCGACGCTGGCCAAGCAGCACAACCCCAACCTGATCGCCTTCACCAGCGGGTTCGATCGGGACGGGTACTCCGAGGTCGACGTCGCCGCGGAGACGGCCGCGGCGATCGGGGTGCGGCACGTGGTCCGGACGGTGTCGGCGGACGAGATGATGAACGAGCTGCCGCTCATCATCTGGTACCTCGACGACCCGGTGGCGGACCCGGCGTTGGTGCCGTTGTACTTCATCGCGAAGGAAGCTCGTAAGTACGTCAAGGCGGTCCTCAGCGGTGAGGGTGCCGACGAGCTGTTCGGTGGCTACGTGATCTACCACGAGCCGTTGTCGTTGGCGCCCTTCGAGAAGGTGCCCGGCGGTGTGCGCAAGCTGATGGGCGCGGTGTCCAAGTCCATTCCGGAGGGTGTGCGCGGCAAGGACCTGCTGCGGCGCGGCGCGCTCCGGCTGGAGGACCGCTACTACGGGAACGCCCGCAACTTCAGCGACGACCAGGTGCGCGCGGTGTTCCCGGGGTACGTCGAGGGCATCGGGTTCAAGGACGTCACGGCGCCCTGGTACCGGGAGTCCGAGGACTGGGACCCGGTGGCGCGCATGCAGCACATCGACCTCTACACGTGGCTGCGCGGCGACATCCTGGTCAAGGCCGACAAGGTGACGATGGCCAACTCGATCGAGCTGCGCGTGCCGTTCCTCGACCCCGAGGTGTTCCGGGTCGCGGCCGAGGTGCCGCTCGACCAGAAGCTGACCGAGGGCACGACCAAGTACGCGCTGCGCAAGGCGCTGGCGAAGATCATTCCGGCGCACGTCCTCAACCGGCCCAAGCTCGGGTTCCCGGTGCCGATCCGGCACTGGCTGCGCGCCGAGATGTACGACTGGACGCGCGGGATCATCAACGACTCGCAGACCGGGCACCTGCTCGACAAGAACGCGGTGCTGGACCTGCTGGCCGAGCACAAGTCGGAGCAGTTCGACCGCAGCCGGCAGCTGTGGAGCGTGCTCTGCTTCATGATCTGGCACGGGATCTTCGTCGAGGGCCGGATCACGCCCAAGGTGCCCGAGCCGGTGTACCCCGTCCGCCTCTGACGAGTGGTCTTGGCGACACATCACATAAAGGGCTTGTTAGTTGCCATAGGCTAACCAAGTGGCCACTGTGGTGAGAAGCGCGCGCTCGACGTTCGTGATCGACACTCGACCGTTGAAGATCGTCGCGTATCGCCGGTTGTGGCTCTCCACGATCGTGACGGCGGTGGGCTCCCAGCTCACCGCCGTTGCCGTGCCCAAGCAGGTGTACGACCTCACCGGGTCGTCGGCGTGGGTCGGCATCGCCGCCGGTGTGGCGCTCGTGCCGTTGCTCGTCTTCGGGCTGTGGGGCGGTGCCATCGCGGACACCGTCGACCGGCGCAAGCTGCTGCTCGTCACCAACATCGGCATCGCGGTGTCGTCGGTGCTGCTGTGGGCGCAGGCGGCGATGAACGTCGGGTCGGTGTGGCTCGTGATCGCGCTGCTCGGCTTCCAGCAGGTGTTCTTCGCGGCCAACGCGCCGGCGCGGTCGGCGTCCATCGCGCGGCTGGTGCCCGCTGAGCTGCTGCCGTCCGCCGGCGCGCTCGGGTCGACGGTGATGCAGTTCGGCGCGGTGCTCGGGCCGTTGCTCGCGGGTGCGTTCATGCCGATCGTCGGGCTCTCGACGCTCTACCTGGTCGACGCCATCGCCCTCACCGTCACGGTCTACGCGGTGTGGAAGCTGCCCGCCATGCCCCCGCTGGACGGCGTGATCCGCCGCGCGGGGCTGCGGGACGTGCTCGACGGGTTCGTGTACCTGTGGGCGCAGAAAGTGCTGATGGCGAGCATGGTGCTGGACATCATCGCGATGGTGTTCGGCATGCCGCGGGCGCTCTTCCCGGAGATGGCCCAGCACACGTTCGGCGACCCTGCGGGCGGTGGGTTCGCGCTCGGCGTGCTGTTCGCGGCGATCCCCGTCGGTGCGGTGATCTGCGGGCTCACGTCGGGGTGGATCTCGAACGTCAACCGCCACGGCGTCGCGCTCACGCTGGCCGTCGTGGGCTGGGGCGTCGCGATCGCGGGCTTCGGGCTCGCCGGGTCGTTGTGGGTCGCGGCCGCGTTCCTCGCGCTCGCCGGTGCCGCCGACATGGTGTCGATGGCGTTCCGCGGCGCGATCCTGCAGTCCGCCGCGACCGACGAGATGCGCGGCCGGATGCAGGGCGTGTTCATCGTCGTCGTCGCAGGTGGGCCGCGCATCGCCGACCTGCTGCACGGCACAGGTGGCGCGGCGTTCGGCACGGCCGCGGCGGTGACGGCGGGCGGCGTGCTGGTGGTCCTCGCCAGCGTCGCGATGGTGGCGGCGTTGCCGGCGATCTGGCGCTACAAGGTCAACCCCGCGGGCTGACCTCCGCCGGGTTCGGGTCGGCGATCGTGACGGCGCCGCCCCAGTCGGAGAAGCGGGTGGCGTCGACGATCCGCTGGCCCTGGAAGTCCGTGTAGAAGCCGATGCGGGAGGGCAGACCGCTGCCGTCCAGTTCGACCTCGGCGGTGGCACCGGCCACCTTCTGGTCCAACGCGAGTTTGACCTCGGCGCGCAAGGCCTCGTCGGTCAGCTTGTCGTAGGCCTTCTGGTAGTCGACGGAGATCGTGTAGCGGGTGGCGCCACCGGCCTCCGCGGTCAGCTTGAGCTCGCCGCCCGCCTCGATCACCGGCAGGTGGTACGTCGTGAAGACGGCCTGCTGGTAGACGACGTCGTGGAAGCCCAGCACGGTCGTCGTGAACTCGTCGTCGACCTTGCGGTCGAGCTTCACCCACGGCTTGTCGGCGGGCAGCCCGAAGACGTCGGCCGGCAGCCGCACGAACGCGGTGTCCTTCGTCGTCGAGACCAGCCTGAGCTCCACGGCGGCGCCGTCGGTCTGCACGGGGCGGGTCGTGGTCGCGTCCATCGACGGGACCTCGCCGCCCAGCCGCACGCTCCCGTTCGCGGGTGCCCGCCCGGACGTGCCGGCGAGCGGCGGGTCGATCGTGAAGCGGTAGGAACCCTTGTCCGTCACGGACTTCTTCACCGCGGCCACGAGGCTCGGGACGTCGCGGAGGCGGGAGCCGGTGTCGCTCGCGGGTTCGGACGAGGAGCAGGCGGTCAGCGCCACGGCGGCGATGATCGCGGTTGCCGCGAGTCTCATCCGGCGATTGTTACACCAATTGGGTGAGGTCATCGTTCGTTCCCGCAGGTAGCGGGCAAAAGGGGCAGAATCTTCGGGCATGGCTGAAGCGACTCCACAAACGGAGCAACCAGAGCTACATCGGGCAATCGGCCCGAAGCTGCTGCTGTTCTTCGTCGTCGGCGACATCCTCGGCACCGGTATCTACGCCCTCACCGGCAACGTGGCAGGCAAGATCGGCGGCGCTCTCTGGCTGCCCTTCCTGCTCGCGTTCGTGGTGGCGTTCCTGACCGCGTTCAGCTATCTGGAACTGGTCGGGAAGTACCCCAGAGCAGCAGGCGCGGCGCTGTACACGAACAGAGCGTTCAAGATCCACTTCTTGACGTTCATGGTCGCGTTCGCGGTCATGTGCTCCGGCATCACCTCGGCGTCGTCGGCCGCGCTGGCGTTCGGCCGCACGTACCTGCGGCAGTTGCTGGTGGAGTTCTTCGACGTGGCGCTCAGCCCGGAGTCGCTCGTCATCACCGGCATCGCGATCGTCTTCATCGCGGGCCTCGCCCTGGTCAACTTCCGCGGCGTCTCGGAGTCCGTCAAGGCCAACGTGGTCCTGACCTGCATCGAGCTGTCCGGCCTGCTCATCATCATCGCGATCGGCGCCTGGGCCGTGATCAACGGTGACGGCGAGCCCGGCAGGCTGACCGAGATCCACGTGCCGTCCGGCAGCAACGTGCTGCTCGCGGTCACCTCGGCCACGGCGCTCGCGTTCTTCGCGATGGTCGGGTTCGAGGACTCGGTCAACATGGCGGAGGAGTGCCGCAACCCGGTCAAGATCTTCCCGCGCGCGATGCTGTGGGGCATGGCCATCGCGGCCACGATCTACGTGCTGGTCGCGATCACGTCGTCGCTGCTGATCCCGTCCGACGAGCTCGCGAAGGCGAGCAGCGGCGCGTTGCTGAAGGTCGTCACCGTCGGCGCGCCCGGCTTCCCGCTGTGGATCTTCGCGTTGATCGGCCTGCTCGCGGTCATCAACTCGGCGCTGATCAACATGCTGATGGCGTCGCGACTGCTGTACGGCATGGCGAACGAGAAGATCATCCCGAAGTTCTTCGGCGCCGTGCACCCGTTCCGCCGCACGCCGTGGATCTCGATCGTCTTCACGACCGGCGTCGCGGTGATCCTGGTGTCCACAGCGGACATCGGCAAGCTCGGCGGCACGACCTCGTTGCTGCTGCTGATCGTCTTCGCCATCGTCAACGTCGCGTGCCTGGTGCTGCGTCGGGAACCGTCCGAGCACAAGCACTTCCGCGCGCCCACCTGGGCGCCGGTGCTCGGCGCGATCACGTGCGCGTACCTGGCGATCCCGTGGACGTCCGGCCGCCCGTTCGACGACTACAAGATCGCGGGTTACCTGCTGCTCGCCGGACTCGTGCTGTGGGGCATCAACCGCGTGCTGCACGGCAAGGTGGAGACGCACCCCGAGAACCTCGGCAAGTAGCGCTGCTAGTCCAGCAGGTGCTTGAGGAACCGGTCGGGATCGCCCAGGAAGTTGCGGGTGAGCCTGACCGGTTCCGCTGTGTCGTAGGAGATCTCGTCGATCGTGTCGGTGATCTCCAGGATCGTCGCGCCGGGCGCCGCGAGCAGGATCGGCGAGTGCGTGGCGATGATGAACTGCGAGCCTTCCTCGACGAGTTCGTGCATGCGCCTGAGGACCGTGAGGCAGCCTTTGACCGACAGCGCGGCCTCCGGTTCGTCGAGCACGTAGAGGCCCCGGCCGCCGAACCTGTGGTTCATCAGGTCGATGAAGCTCTCGCCGTGTGAGCGTTCGTGCAACGACTTTCCGCCGTACGACGCGTGAATCCCCTCGCCGATGCGGTCGATCTCGGTGGCGACGTTGTAGAACGACTCGGCCCTGAGGAAGAACCCGGTGCGCGGCTTCCTGGTGCCCCAGCTCAGGATCAGCTGATCGCCGAGCGACGACTCCGTCGCCTTGGTGGCGAACCGGAACGACTGCGTGCCGCCCTCGGCGTTGAACCCGGCGGCCACCGCGATCGCCTCGGCCAGCGTCGACTTGCCGGCGCCGTTGTCCCCGGTGAGGAACGTGACGGGCGTGCGGAAGTGCAGCGGGTGCCCGATCAGGTGCCGCACCACCGGCAACGTGAACGGGTACCGGTGCGTGTCGCTCGACTGGTCGAGGCGGACCTGGTGGATGAACGTCACGCGAGCCGGGCCAGCTCGACCGGGTCGTGAGCGCAGAACACCTCGGCCTCACCGGACTGCTTGAGCTCCTTCAGCCGTTCCACATTGGACAGCCGCTGCTCGCGGATCGTCTCGGTCTGCCGCGCGGTGAGCTTGAGCGCGAAGATGTTGCTGGGCGGCGTCTCGATCTCGCCGCGGTAGAAGTAGGCGTCCCCGGCGTGCAGCAACCACCCGCCGTCGGACCGCACCGCGATGCCGGTGTGCCCTCGCGTGTGCCCGATCAACGGCACCATGAGGATGTCGTCCGGCAGCCCGTCGACGTCCTTGACCGCCTCGAACCCGAACCAGCTCTCACCCTCGGCCTTGTGCGTCCGGAAGTTCACCCCGTCCCGCTGAGCCTTCGGGTACCGCGCCTTCTCCTTGGTCCCCTTGGCGTTGACCGCGGCCTCCAGTTCCGCGTCCAGCACGTGCACCGTGGCCTTGGGGAAGTCGCGCAGCCCGCCCGCGTGATCGAGGTCGAGGTGCGTCACCAGCACGTGCCGCACGTCGTCCGCCGTGTACCCGCGCTTCTCGACGTGGCTGATCGCCGTCTCGGTGATGTCGAGCACCGGCCGCAACAACTTGCGGCTCATCGGGTCGATCGTCCCCTTGGGGTTCGTCACCTCGTTCATGCCGAACCCCGTGTCGACCAGCACCAGCCCCTGGTCGGACTCGATCAGCAGACAGTGCGCCACCAGCCCACCCGCCACCAGGGGCGGCCGGAACGTAGCGCAGTTGAGGTGATGAACCTTCATGGGCAAATCCTTCCGCAGGCCCCGTAGGCTTCAGCCTCATGTTGGGGATCTCGTACGAGGGTGCCACCGCCGTGATCACGACTGTAGGGGCGGGCCTGCGCTCCTTCGAGGTCGACGACGTCCCATACGTGGAAACATTCGGCGCCGACGAAAAACCCCCGATGAGCGCGGGCGCCGTCCTCGTCCCGTGGCCCAACCGAACCGCGGGCGCCACCTGGGTGCTCGACGGCGTGGAGCAGCACCTGGAGGTCACCGAGCCGGCCAGGGGCAACGCCATCCACGGCCTGGTCCGCCGCCGCCCCTGGTCAGTGCTCGAACACACCGGCTCCCTCGTCTCCTTGCGAGCCTTGATCGAGCCCCAAGCAGGCTGGCCGGCGGCCCTCGACATCACCGTCTCCTACGCCCTGGACGACAACGGCCTGACCGTCACCCACGGCGTCACGAACGTCGGCGACGTCCCCACCCCCTTCGGCGTGGGCACCCACCCGTACCCCCGAGCAGGCAACGCCACCACCGACACCTGCACCCTGACGCTGGCCGCGACCACCGTCCTCCCCCTGGACACCGACCGCATGGTCCCGTCCGGCCCGGCCACCCCGGTGGAGGGCACGCCCTACGACTTCCGCGAGGGCCGCACCCTGGACGGTGTGCAACTGGACACCCCTTTCGGCGGCTGCGAACCCGCGGCCGACGGCCTGATCCACCACACCCTGACCTCGGACGACGGCGGCGTGGAGGTGTGGGCGGACCCGGCCTTCCGCTGGGTGCAGGTCTACACCCCGGACTCGTACCCGGGCAGGGGCCGCGCGGTGGCGATCGAGCCCATGACGTGCCCACCGAACGCGCTCAACTCCGGGATGGACCTGATCTGGGTCTCGCCAGGCGAGTCGTGGGGCGCGCGGTGGGGCATCCGCCCGCTGTAACCCAGGCTGACGCAGGCGCAGCGGCCGGGGCGAGGTTGCCGAGCGCGATGCCGAAGGGAGCCCGAACGAGCGCGCAGATCGTCAAAGCGGTGTGGTGACGTGCCTGCACAAACCCAGCCCCGATCTCTATCGACGCGTCAGCGGCGATGACTGGACCACGCTCGTCCGAGGTTGTCTTTGCACCCACCCCAACCACCGCACAAAGGTGACGGACCGGGTGGCCGAACGACACCAAAACCGTTAGCGTCGCTAACCATGAACCTCGCGATCACCGGTGGCCACGTCGTACCCGTGGACGGCGCCCCCATCGAAGGCGGCACCGTCCTCATCCAGGACGGCAAGATCGCAGCAGTAGGCCAGAACGTGGAAATCCCAGCCGGCACCCCGACCGTCGACGCGACCGGCTCCTGGGTCCTCCCGGGCTTCGTCGAGGCCCACGGCCACATGGGCGTCCACGAGGAGGCCGAAGGCTGGGCCGGCCAGGACACCAACGAGATGACTGACCCGGTGGGCGCCAGGATGCGCGCCCTCGACGCCATCAACCCCGCTGACCTGGGCTTCGCGGACGCCCTCAGCGGCGGCGTCACCACCGCGGTGGTCAAGCCGGGCTCCGGCAACCCCATCGGCGGCCAGACCGTGGCCATCAAGTGCTGGGGTCGCACGGTCGACGAGATGCTCGTCAAGGAGCCGGTGAGCGTGAAGAGCGCGCTGGGCGAGAACCCGAAGCGCGTCTACGGCGAGAAGGGCAAGCTCCCGGCCACCCGCCAGGGGGTCGCGGCGGTCATCCGCGACCAGTTGACCAAGGCGCAGGACTACGCGGCGAAGAAGGCCGAGGCGGAGAAGGACGGCAAGCCGTTCGACCGCGACAACACCATGGAGATCCTCGGCAAGGTGCTCACCGGCGAACTCGGCTGGTGCCAGCACGCCCACCGCGCCGACGACATCGCCACGGCCATCCGCCTGTCCGAGGAGTTCGGCTACCGGCTGATCCTCAACCACGGCACCGAAGGCCACCTGATCGCGGACGTCATCGCGGAGAAGCAGATCCCGGTCATCATCGGCCCGCTGTTCACGTCCAGGTCCAAAGTGGAGCTTCGCAACCGGGGCCTGCGCAACCCCGGCATCCTCGCCCGCGCCGGCGTCGAGCTGGCGATCACGACGGACCACCCGGTGGTGCCGATCCACTTCCTGGTGCACCAGGCCACGCTGGCGGTCAAGGAGGGCCTCGACCGCGAGGTCGCCCTGAAGTCCATCACGAGCACCCCGGCCAAGATCATGGGACTCGACGACCGGGTCGGCTCGCTGAAGCCTGGCCTGGACGGCGACGTCGTGATCTGGTCGGGCGACCCGCTCGACGTCATGAGCCGCGCGCTGCGCGTCTTCGTGCAGGGCCGCGAGGTCTACACCTGGGACGAGGAAAAGGTAGAAGGGGCCGTCGCCGACCCCTTCTACCGCGAGAGCTAGACCGCGAAACAAGCCCGCGCAACCAACCCGCGCTAGCGCAGGCCGCGGCCGATCACGAGGCGCTGGATCTGGTTGGTGCCCTCGAAGATCTGCAGCACCTTGGCCTCGCGCATGTACCGCTCGACCGGGAAGTCGCGGGTGTACCCGGCCCCGCCGAGCACCTGCACGGCGTCGGTCGTCACCTTCATCGCCGCATCGGTGGCGATGAGCTTGGCGATCGACGCCTGCTGCCGGAACGGCAACCCGCGGTCACGCCGACGCGCCGCCGAGATGTAGGTCGCGCGCGCGGACTCGACGGCTGCCGCCATGTCGGCCAGCAGGAACTCCAGGCCCTGGAACTCGATGATCGGACGGCCGAACTGCGTGCGCGTCTTGGCGTACGCCACGGCCTCGTCGAGCGCGGCCTGGGCCAGACCCACGGCACAGGCGGCGATTCCGAGCCGGCCGGAGTCCAAAGCGGACAGTGCGATCTTCAGTCCGTCACCCTCGGCGCCGATCAGCCGGTCCGCCCCGAACCGCACGTCGTCGAACGCCAGCTGCGCCGTGATCGACCCGGTGAGCCCCATCTTGCGTTCGGGTGTGGCGGCCACGAGCCCGGAGGTCTCGCCCGGCGCGAGGAAGCAGGAGATGCCGCGGCCGGCGTCGGGGGAGGTGCGGGCCATCAGCGTGTAGAAGTCGGCGGCGCCGGCGTGCGTGATCCACGCCTTGGTGCCGTTCACGACGTACTCGGAGCCCTTGCGGACGGCGCGGGTCGACATGGCGGCCGGGTCGGAGCCCGCCTGGACCTCGGACAGCGCGTAGCCGCCGAGCAGGTCGCCCTCGAGCATCTCGGGGAGCCAGCGCTCCTGCTGCTCGCGCGTGCCGAACTTGGCGAGGCCGTAGCAGGACATGACGTGCACGGAGAGGCCGACGGCGACCGTCATCCACGCGGAGGCGACCTCCTCCAACGCCTGCAGGTACACCTCGTAGGGCTGCTCGCCGCCGCCGAACTCCTCGGCGTACGGCAGGCCCAGCAGACCCGACCTGCCCAACAGGCGGAACGCGTCGCGGGGGAACTTCTCGTTCTCCTCGGCGTCGGCCGCGTGGGGCTTGAGCTCGTCCCGCGCGATCTCCCTGACCAGCGCGATCAGGTCTTCTGCCTCTTGGGTGGGGAGCAGCCGCTCGGCGGGCATCGTCGACCTCCGGTGGTGTACTGGTAGCTGTACTCTAGGACGTTGTGCAGTACAGCTGCCAGTGAATGTGGCAAGGTCCTCATATGACGCGGGCTCTCACGCAGCGGCAGGCTGAGCTGCTCACCCGGTTGGAGGCGTTGTTCCTCACCGAGGGCTTCGGGCATCTCACGCTGGATGACATCGCGGGCAGGCTGCACTGCTCGAAATCCACGCTGTACGCGCTCGCCGGCAGCAAGGAGCAGCTCGCGGTCCGGGTCGTCGGCCGGTACTTCAAGGGCGCCGCCGAACGCATCGAGAAGCGCATCGCGGGCCTCAACGACGTGCGCAAACGCATCGGCAGCTACCTCGCGGGCGCGGCGGAGGAGCTGAACAAGGCGTCGGCGGCGTTCATCGCGGACGTGTCGGACTTCCCGCCGACGAGGGCCACCTACGAACGCAACGCGCGCGCTGCGGCCGAGCGCATCAAGGCGTTCATTCAGGACGGTGTGGAGCGGCACGTGTTCCGCGAGGTGCACGCCACGCTCTTCGCCGAGATGGCCGGGCTGCTCATCGAGAGCATCCAGACCGGGGTCCTCACGAAGCGGGCAGGCGTTTCGGACGCCGAGGCGTTCACTGCTTTGGGCGAACTGTTGTTGGATGGGCTCCAGAGGAACGGGGTCTCCCAGAAGGAGTAGAGCGCGTGATCGTGGTTGCTGGTGAGGCGCTGGTCGACATGGTGCCCGTGGGGGAAGACGAGCTCGCCCCCTTGGCCCCGAAGCTGGGTGGCGGTCCTTACAACGTCGCCGTGGCGCTCGGACGGCTGGACGTGCCGACGGCGTTCCTGTCGCGGGTGTCGACCGACCACTTCGGAGAGCAGCTGGTCAAGCGGCTGCACGCGTCGAACGTGGCGACGGACCTGGTCCAACGTGGACCGGAGAACACCACGCTCGCCGTCGTGGGCCTCGCCGACGACGGCAGCGCCCGCTACGCGTTCTACGTCGACGGCACGGCCGACCGGCTCGTCGAGGACCCCGGCCCGTTGCCCGCCGACGCGAAGGCCGTGTCGTTCGGCACGCTCAGCCTCGTGCTGGAACCGGGTGCGTCGGTCTACGAGACGGTGCTGCGGCGCGAGAGCAAGCGCTTGCTCACGGCGCTCGACCCCAACATCCGGGCCGGCCTGATCCACGATCCGGGCGCCTACCGCGCGCGGTTCCGGTCGTGGCTGCCGGACGTCGGCCTGCTCAAGCTCTCGGTCGAGGACGCCCAGTGGCTCGCCGAGGAAGACGACGTGATCGAGATCGCAAGGACGTGGATTTCACAGGGCCCGGCCGCCGTCGTCCTGACGAAAGGTGGCGACGGTCTGTCAGTGATCACGGCCACCGGACAGGTCGACGTGCCACCCGTGAAGGTGGACGTGGTCGACACGATCGGGGCGGGCGACACGGTGCAAGGCGCCCTGCTCGCGTGGCTGCACGACCACGACGCCCTGAGCGCGGAGAAGATCCGCGGCCTCGGCGAAGAGGAATGGACGACCGCATTGACGTACGCCGGCGCGGCCGCGGCGATCACATGTTCCCGTGCGGGTGCGGAACCGCCCTTTGCGAGCGAACTCACCGCCGCGCTGGGTGGATAAAACGGAGGATCGGACTACCGTGGGGTAGCCGCGCTAGAAACTGGCATTACGGATGTGATGCCGGTCCCATCTCACAGAATCGGTTCACACCGCTGCTGCGAGGCGGGCCTTCCGCCGACTAGCGTGACTGGACTTGAAGACTCAGATCCCAACGGGGTGGTCCGAGACGACGGCAGGCCCAGCGTGGCCTGCCGCCACCCCGTCCGAGCGTTGAGAGGGACTTGAATGCCCGACGCGACGACTGCGCCGACCGACCCACAGACCGTCGCGCTGCGCCACGGGGACGCAGAGCTCGAGATGAAGGTGGTGCGGGCGTCCGAAGGCGCGTCCGGCATCGATCTCGGCAAGCTGCTGTCGACCACCGGTCTGGTAACCCTGGACACCGGTTTCGTCAACACGGCCTCCTGCTCCTCCGAGATCACCTACATCGACGGTGACGCCGGAATTCTGCGTTACCGCGGGTACCCGATCGAGCAGTTGGCCGCGCGCTCGAACTTCGCGGAGGTCAGCTACCTCCTGATCTACGGTGAGCTGCCGACCGCCGCGCAGCTCGAGGACTTCAACAAGAAGATCAGCAGGCACACCCTGCTGCACGAGGACCTCAAGCGCTTCTTCGACGGCTTCCCGCGCGACGCGCACCCGATGCCGGTGCTGTCGTCCGCGGTCTCCGCGCTGTCGACCTTCTACCAGGACTCGCTGTCGCCGTTCGACGCGAACCAGGTGGAGATCTCCACGATCCGCCTTCTCGCCAAGCTGCCGACCATCGCGGCCTACGCGTACAAGAAGTCGGTCGGCCAGCCGTTCCTCTACCCGGACAACTCGCTGGGCCTGGTGGAGAACTTCCTGCGGATGACCTTCGGGTTCCCGGCCGAGGCCTACGACCTCGACCCGGACCTGGTCCGCGCGCTCGACCTGCTCTTCATCCTGCACGCCGACCACGAGCAGAACTGCTCCACGTCGACCGTGCGCCTGGTCGGCTCCTCCGAGGCGAACCTCTTCGCGTCCATCTCCGCGGGCATCAACGCCCTGTTCGGCCCGCTGCACGGCGGCGCGAACAGCGCGGTGCTGGAGATGCTGGAGAAGATCAAGAACGACGGCGGCGACGTCCAGTCGTTCGTGAACAAGGTGAAGAACAAGGAGGACGGCGTCCGCCTGATGGGCTTCGGCCACCGGGTCTACAAGAACTACGACCCGCGCGCCGCGATCATCAAGAAGACCGCCGACGAGATCCTCGGCAAGCTCGGCGCCGACGACCAGCTCCTCGACATCGCGAAGCAGCTGGAAGAGGCCGCCCTGAGCGACGAGTACTTCATCTCCCGCAAGCTCTACCCGAACGTGGACTTCTACACGGGTCTGATCTACCGGGCGATGGGCTTCCCGACGAAGTTCTTCACCGTGCTGTTCGCGCTCGGCCGTCTCCCCGGCTGGATCGCGCACTGGCGCGAGATGATCAACGACCCGGCCACCAAGATCGGCCGCCCGCGGCAGATCTACACCGGCCCGACCGAGCGCGACTTCATCGCGATGGAAAACCGCTGATCACGGGCTAGTTCGTCTGGCAAGCTGAGGGCGCGTCACCCTGCCGGGTGGCGCGCCTTTCGCGTTGCCGGGGGTGGTGCGTGACGGACGTGCGGGCAGGCATGCGCCGGCGGAACGTTCGCGGCGCGACCGCTTCACCCGCGCGGCGCCGCCCATCATGCAGACCCGTCCCGCGCGTTTTAGCGTCGAGAGGTGAGTTCCGAACCCTCGCTCGTCTGGTTCCGCCGAGATTTGCGGACATCCGATCATCCCGCCATTCTCGCCGCGGCGGAAAGATCTCCGCGCGCACTCGCGTTGTTCGTTCTCGACGACCGGCTGCTGAAACCGTCGGGGCAGGCGCGAATCGATTTCCTGCACCGCTGTTTGCACGCCCTGAACGACGAACTCGGCGGGCGTCTGATGGTCGTGCACGGCGATCCGGTGAAGACGGTTCCGCGCGTCGCGAAGGAGATCGGCGCCCGCAGCGTGCACATCTCCGCGGACTACGCGCCGTACGGTCGCAAGCGCGATGAGGCCGTCGAGGAGGCGTTGGGCGACGTCGAACTCGTGCGGTCCGGCTCGCCGTACGCCGTCGCGCCCGGACGGGTGCGCAAGCAGGACGGCACGCCGTTCAAGGTCTTCACGCCGTTCCGCAACGCTTGGCTGGAGCACGGCTGGCGCAGGCCGGCGGACACCGACGCGTCCACTCTGGACTGGATCAAGCCGGACCACAGCACCAGGATCCCGGAGATCAAGGAGAAACTCCCCGACGCACTGAGTCTCTGGGAGGAGTTCCGCGACGAACGCCTGCAGGACTACGACACCACCCGCGACCGTCCGGACATGGACGCGACCAGTCGCATGTCGGCGTTCCTGCGGTGGGGCGTCCTGCACCCCCGCACGCTCCTGCAGGACTGTGACGGAACGTACCGGTCCGAGCTCGCCTGGCGGGAGTTCTACGCCGACGTGCTGTGGCACAAGCCGGAGACCGCGCGCGAGAACTACGACCGCAAGTTCGACCGCATGGAGCTCGACGACGACAAGGAGCTCTTCGAGGCCTGGAAGGAAGGCCGCACGGGGTTCCCGATCGTCGACGCCGGCATGCGGCAGCTCACCCAAGAGGGCTTCATGCACAACCGGGTGCGCATGATCGTGGCCAGCTTCCTGGTCAAGGACCTGCACCTGCCGTGGTGGTGGGGCGCGCGGCACTTCATGAACCACCTGATCGACGGCGACATCGCCTCGAACCAGCACAACTGGCAGTGGGTCGCGGGCTGCGGCACGGACGCGGCGCCGTTCTTCCGCGTCTTCAACCCGATGACGCAGGCCAAGAAGTTCGACCCGGACGGCGCGTACGTCAAGAGGTACGCACCGGACTCCCACACCATCACGCCGATCGTGGACCACGCGGTCGAACGCCAGATCGCGCTCGACCGCTACCAGGCGATCAGGTCCTGAGCGCCTCGCGGAGCTTGACGCGAGCGCCGGTCCGCAGCACGGCGTTCGCGTAGACCTTGCCGCCCAGCCACGTGATCGCGGCGATCGCCAGCAACGCCAGCACCACCGCGAGCAGCACCTGCCAGGTCGGCGCGACGCCCAGCGCCATCCGGCCCGGCATCAGGATCGGTGCGAACGGCGGCAGCAGCGACAGGACGGTGACCGTGGAGCCGGACGGGCTGCCGATCATCAGGTTGATGCCCGCCACGAACGCCACGATGATCGTCATGCTGATCGGCGTCAGCACCGACTGGAGCTCTTCCTGGCGCGACACCAGGGACGCGGCGGCCGCGAACACCGTGGCGTACAGGAAGAAGCCGAGCAGGTACCAGAGCACGCCGGTCAGCAGGACCGCGCCGCCGAACGCGCTGACGTCGATCACGTCGAACGCCGACGACAGTCCCAGACCGACCGCCGAGATCACCAGCAGCTGCAGCAGACCCACGGCGCCGAGGCCGATCACCTTGCCCAGCAACAACTGCCACGGTCTCAACGTCGCCAGCAGGAGCTCGACGACCCGGCTGGACTTCTCCTCGACCACGCCCTGCGCGACCATCGTTCCGTAGACCAGCAACGAGTAGTAGAGCAGCGCGGCCACGATCAACCCGATCGCGAGGCGCTGACCTCGTTGCGGGTCAACGGGTTCCAGCGCGGTGACGTCCACGGTGACCTTCGCCAGGTTCTGCGCGATCTCCTGCGGCGTCGTGGTACCCGTCTCGGCGAGCTGCGCGATCAGCACCTGCTGGCGCAGCACGTCGTTCAGTGCCGTCGTCAGCACCTGGTCGCCGGAGTCCTTGACGATCATCCGCAGCACCGGCGGCGCGCCGGTCACCAGCGCGTCCAGCGAGCCGTCGCGGACCTGCTCCTCGGGGTTGCCCCCGGCGGTGACGTCGCGCGTCTCCAGGTCGATGCCGAACGCCTTCGCCTTCTCCCGCAACGGATCGGCGAGTTGCGTGGCCTGCCCGGACAGGCCCACCACGCTGCGCTGCTGGTCGTCGAACAGGAACGACTGGAGCACCACGTACCCGGCGAGCACGGCGATGATCACCGCGGTGCCGATGAGGAACGATCTGGTGCGCACCTTCGTGACGAACTCGCGCTTCGCCACCAGCGAGACCGCTCGGGCCGACGTCATCCAGTCCTGCCCTCGGTGGTCACGACGTTGCGGAACAGCTCGGTCAGCGACGGGCGCTGCCGGGAGAACTCGTGCACGGGACCGGCGGCGAGCGCCGCGTGCAGCACGACCTGGTCGTCGACGCCGTCGGCGAGGTCGAGGACGCACCGCGTCCCGTTCCTCTCGATCACCCGCACACCGTCCAGCGTGGCAGCCCAGTCGGTCGTTGGCGACTCCACCACGAGGCGAGGTGTGCCACCCGACCTGAGTTCATCCACCGTTCCGCTCGCGACCATCGAACCGGCACTCACGATGCCGACCCGGTCGCACAGCCGTTCCACCAGGTCCAACTGGTGGCTGGAGAACACCACGGGCACGCCCGCCGACGCCTTCTCGCGCAGCACCTGGCTCATCACGTCCACGGCGACAGGGTCGAGGCCGGAGAACGGCTCGTCGAGCACCAGCACGTCCGGTTCGTGCACCAGGGCGGCGGCGAGCTGCACGCGCTGCTGGTTGCCGAGGCTGAGGCGCTGCACCTCGTCGGAGCGGCGGTCGCGCAGGCCGAGGCGCGCGATCCAGTTCTCCGCGTTCGTGTGGGCCTCGTTGGTGCCCATGCCGTGCAGTTCGGCGAGGTAGACGAGCTGGTCCAGCACCCTCATCCGGGGGTAGAGGCCGCGCTCCTCCGGCATGTAGCCGATGCGGCGCCGGGTGTCGAGGTCGACGGCTCTGCCGTTCCACCGCACCTCGCCGGAGTCGGCCGCGAGCACGCCCAGCGCGATGCGCATGGCCGTGGTCTTCCCGGCGCCGTTGCTGCCGACGAACCCGAAGAGCTCGCCGGCGCGCACGTCGAAAGACATGTCCCGCAGGGCGACGACCTCTCCGTAGCGCTTGGAGATCCTGTCGATCTCCAGCACTCCCTCAGGCACGGTGAACCCCTTCGTTAGCCCGGATGGCGGTAATCGGACTGAAAGTATCGGTGAGCAGGGAACGAGTGAAACGATACGGGCGTCTACGGCGAATCGAACGAACGACCAATTCACTCAACGGGGGTGACCATGCAGCCCATTGACCCGGATCAGTGGCTCAAGCAGTACGGGGCCAAGATCGAGCAGGCCAAGCAGCACGCCGAACAGGCCCGCGACCAGCTCGGTGGTGTGGGAGGCAGCGCCAGCTCGCCAGATGGCCTGATCACGGTGACAGTTAACGCAACAGGTGTGTTGACCGATCTCCAGATCAAGCCCGAAGCGCGCGGCATGGACCCCAGTGAGATCGCCTCCGCCGTGCTCGCTGCCTCGGCAAAGGCCCAGCGCGACGCTTCCGGACGAGTGGTGCAGATCATGACGGACTTCGTCGGGGACAGCCCCGCACTCGAGTTCGTGAAGGCGCAGATGCCGAACGGATTCAAGGGCGACGGAACCGACGAGGACGAACCGAAGTCGGAGTTGGAGCGCAAGGACGTGCGGCCCGACGACGAGTACTTCACCAACCCGCCCGACGTCATGGCCTGAGTGCAGGAGGGGGTTAGGCATGCAGCAGCACTTCAACATCGACCTGGACGAGCTGAGAACCCACGCCGCGAACGTGGACCGGCTCATGGAACGGATGCGCAAGGCCACCGAGACGTGTGATCCGGGTGCCCTCACCACTGAGGCGTTCGGTGTCTTCCTCGGGTTCCTGGCGTCGAAGGTCCTCCAGGAGGCGGGCCTGTCGCAGGACATGCTCGGCAAGGCCGCGAACTCGCTGATGGACATGGGCAGCGGGCTCAAGAAGACGGTTGAGCAGTACGAGCAGGTCGACCTCGACAACATGTTCGGCTTCAAGGGAGCCCGCTGATGAACGCGCCTGCGACGCAGTCCAGCGGTGACACCGCGCAGCTGTTCAACAACGTCTCGAACGCCTACAAGTCCATCGAGAGCGGCGACTGGGTCAGCGGCGGCCTGGGCATCGCGAACGCGGCCATGAGCATGGTCGGGAACGGCTCGAACCCCCTCAGCGGCTTCCTCGCCGCGGGCTTCAGCTGGGCCATCCAGCACGTCGACTTCCTGCGCGAGCCGTTCGACATCCTGCTCGGCAGCCCCGAGTCCATCGCCAAGATGTCCGAGTCGTTCAAGAACGCGGGCAAGCAGGTCAAGGACATCGCGACCGAGTACGAGAAGATCTGCGTCTCGCAGACCCGCGAGTGGCAGGGCAAGGCGGCCGACGGCTACCGCGCCGCCGCCAAGCGGCACGCGACCGGCTTGGAGACCCTCGCGAAGTCGGTCGACGGCATCTCGGGCGCGGTCAAGGGCGCGGGCGAGCTCGTCGGCACCGTCCGCAAGATGATCATGGACCTGATCAGCCAGGCCGTGTCCGACATGGTCATGAAGATCATCCAGTGGCTCGCGGCCTCGTTCCTGACGTTCGGCGCGGCCATCGCGGGCGCGATCGCGGACATCGTCACGACCGCGGTCAACTACGCGAAGAAGCTCTCCGACTTCCTGCAGAAGCTCGTCGGCTCCGTGCAGAAGCTGCTGAAGCTGATCCAGTCCGTCTCGCAGATCGCCAAGGCCGCCGAGTCGATCATCGACGCGATCTCGTCGATGGCGAACCAGGGCAAGGGCGGGGGCGGCGGCGGTTCCGTCCGCAACACCTCCGGCGGCTTCGACGGCATCCGCAGCGACCAGCAGGACCGTGCTTCGGCCGGCGCCGGCGGCACCTTCACGAGCGGCGCGGGCGGCGGCTACGCCGGTGGCCCGCCGACCGCCGGTGACGGTGTCGGCAACGTCCGTCCGGGCTACCAGGGCGGCAACACCGACGGCTACCAGGGCCCGTACCAGGGTGGTGGCGTCGGCTCCGGCCCCGCCGTGCGCCCGGTCTACACGCCTCCGGGCGGTCAGGGCGGCTACACCGGCGGTGGCGCCGGTTCGGGCTCCGGCGGCGCTTCCGGCCCCGGCTACGTGCCGCCCGGCACGGGTACGGGCGCCGGCACGTCCGGTCCCGGCCGGTGGGTGCCCGGTCACTGGGAGCCCGACACGACGACGACGGCCGGTGGCAACACCGGGACGAAGCCGCCGTCGATCGGCATGCCCACCACGCCGAACGCCGACTGGTACCGGCCGACGACCACCGACCACGCCGCGACGGCGTCGGCGGGTGGCGCGGGCGGTGGCGGCGGTGGCGCGCCGAAGGGCATGGGCGGCGGCGGAGGTGGCGGCATGCCCGCCGGCTTCGGTGGCGGCCCGGCCGGTGGCGGCGGTGCCGGTGGCACCTCGGCCACGCAGTTCGGTGGCGCGGCCGGTGTGATGGCGTCCGGCAGCGGTGCTGCTGCCGCTGCTCCGGCGGCCGCTGCCGGTGCCGCGGGCAAGGGTGGCCCCGGTGGTGGCATGGGCGCCGGCATGATGGGTGGAGCCCCGATGGCCGGTGCGGGTGGCCAGCAGGGCGGCAGCAACGAGCACAAGCGGAAGGTGCAGATCGAGGGCGAGTCCCTGGTCGAGCCGCCCAAGGCCGCGAAGCCGGTCATCGGCGAGTGATCCTGCTGTCCTTGCGCTGATCTGAGGCGGGGCGTCCCCTTGGCGGGGGCGCCCCGTTCTTCATGCGTTGGCCAGGATCTCGGCGATCTCCGGTTCGGCCTTCGCGCGATCGGCCGGGACGAGGCCGGTGCGGGTCCGGCGGTCGAGGACGTCGTCCGGGGTCAGTGCGCCTTCGTGGTGCACGGCGTGCAGGACGTCGGCCTCGGTGATGCCCGGCGCGATCGGGGTGGTCGGCTCCGGTGCGTCGTCGACCAGGCGGATGTCCTTGGTGCGGCAGGGGATTTCAGTGATGCCGGTGGCGTCGACCGCGTCCGCCGCCATCTTCCGGTACGTGGTGAGCTTGCCGCCGACGATCGTGATCACGCCGTTCGGCGCCCTGAGCGTGGCGTGGTGGCGGGACAGATCTGCTGTCGTGCCCTCGGCCTCCAGCAGCGGACGCAGGCCGGCGTAGCTGCCGATCACGTCGTCCTGGGTGAGTTTCCGTTGCAGGAACTGGGAAGCCGTGCGGAGCAGGAAGTCCACATCGGACTGCGGTACCTCCGGGACGTCCGGGATCTCGTCCACCGGTTCGTCGGTGAGGCCCAGGTAGGCGCGGCCGTTGCGCTGGGGCAGCAGGAACGCGTAGCGGTTGCGTTCGCCGGGGACCGGGATGGTCAGCGCGGTGCCGGTGATCCCCGCCTGCTGTGCGTCGATCACCAGGTGCGAGCCGCGCGACGGGCGCAGGCTGACCGGGGCCAGCGTGCCGGCCCAGACGCCGGTCGCGTTGATCACCGCTGTGGCCTTGACGGTGAACCTCGTGCCGGTGAGCGTGTCCTCGGCTTCGGCGCCATCGCCTTGCAAGGTAAGGACTTTTGCCCTCGTGATGATCCTCGCGCCGTGGCCCGCCGCCGTCCTGGCCAGCGCGACGACGAGCTTGGCGTCGTCGAGCAGCTGGCCGTCGTAGCTGAGCAGACCGCCGGTGAGCTTCGCCGAGTCGAGGCCGGGGACGAGCGCGAGGGCCTCGTGCCGGGAGACCCGGCGGGGTGGCGGGAGGACGTCGGCCGGGGTGCGGGCGGCGACGCGCAGGGCGTTGCCGGCGCGGAAGCCGGACATGACGAAGTGGCCTGCGGTGCCGTGGAGCGGGAACAGCATCGGCAACGTGCGGGTGAGGTGCGGCGCGGTCCTGGTCATCAGGATGCCGCGCTCGACCGCGCTCTCGTGGGCGAGCTTCACGTCGCCCTTGGCGAGGTAGCGCAGGCCGCCGTGGACGAGCTTGCTGGACCACCGCGAGGTCCCGAACGCCAGGTCGTGCGCCTCCAGCAGCACCGTCCTGAGGCCTCGTGACGCCGCGTCCAGCGCGACGCCCGCGCCCGTGACGCCACCGCCGACGACGAGGACGTCGACGACTTCCTGTTGGGCTGCTTCGAGGTCCTGCGCGCGCCGGGTGGCGTTCAGGGACGTGTTCACGGCTTCAGGGCTCCGTCCAGCTGCTTGGCGAGCTCGTCCAGCAGGGCGCCGAAGTCGAGCCCCGAGGTGGCGGGTTTCGTGCTGAGCACCATCGACTGGGTGCTGAGCAGCACGACGCGTGCCTGCGTCTTGGCGTCCCCGAACCGGATCGAGCCGTCGAGGTGCCCTGCCTCGATCTGCGCCACGAGGAACTGCTCGACCAGCCGTTGCGTGCTGCCCAGCCGGTCGGTCAGGTACGGCAGCATCAGGTCGGCGTCGAGCTGCAGCACCCGTTGCATCACCGGGTTGCCTTCGAGCAGGCGGATGGCGTCGGTGGCGCGCTGAACGAGCTGCTGCCGGGCGTCGCCGTGGCCGACGCTGTGCTCGACCTCCGCCAGGATCGCGGCGAACTCCCTGGTCATCAGGGCCCTGACGAGGTGGTCCACGTCCGGGTAGCGCCGGTACAGCGTCATCCGGCTCACGCTGGCGCGCTTGGCCACGTCGGTGAGGGTCGTCCGGCGCACCCCCACCTCCAGAACACACTCACGGGTGGCGTCGAGCAGGGCGTCGTGGGTGTGACGTTGAGACGTCATGTGTAACACTGTAGCAGTGACCAGAGCCCGATGGACCACTGAAACCGTCCCGCTGCCGCCGCACGCCCTCACCTGGCTGAGTGGGCGGATCGGCCTGGGCACGCCGTCCGAGGAGGTGGCGGTCTCCGTGCCTCCGACGGCGTTGTCCGAGGACGCCTTCACGGCGCTGGAAGCCGTGTGCGCGGTGTCCGTGGAGGACGCTGACCGACTCGGCCGCGCCGGTGGCCTGTCGTACCTCGACCTGCTGCGCCACCGCGGCCAGGGCGAACTGGCGGTGCCGGACGCCGTCGTGTCGCCCGGCTCGCACGACGAGGTGGCCGAGGTGCTGCGGGTCTGCGTCGAGTACGACGTGGCCGTGGTGCCGTTCGGCGGTGGAACGTCGGTGGTCGGCGGGGTCGAGGCCCTGCGCGGCACCAAGTCGGCCGTCGTGGCGCTGGACCTCGCCGGGCTGTCCCGGCTGGTGTCCGTGGACCCGGTCTCGCGGGTGGCCGTGCTGGAAGCCGGGGTCACCGGGCCCGAGGCCGAGAAGCTGCTGGGGGAGCACGGGTTCACGCTCGGGCACGTGCCGCAGTCGTTCGAGCGGGCGACCATCGGCGGGTTCGCCGCCACCCGGTCCGCCGGTCAGGCGTCGTCCGGCTACGGGCGGTTCGAGGACATGGTCGAGTCGGTGCGCATGGCCACGCCCGTCGGGGAGTGGGTGGCCGGCACGGCTCCCGCCTCGGCCGCCGGGCCGGACCTGAAGCAGCTGGTGCTGGGCTCCGAGGGGCTCTTCGGGGTGATCACCGAGGTGTCCGTGCGGGTCCGGCCCAAGCCCGTCTCACCTCGGTACGAGGGCTTCGTGGTCGACGGCTGGGAGGCCGGGGTCGCGTTGGTGCGCGACCTGGCCCAGTCCGGCGCGCTGGCCGACATCACCCGTCTGTCCGATGCGGACGAGACCGAGGTCGCCCTGGAACTGGCCGGGGGCAAGGCCGACATCGTGAAGAAGTACCTGCGGGTGCGCCGGGTCGCGCAGCCCTGCCTGGTGATCCTGGGGTGGGAGTGCCGGGACCGGCTCGCCACGCTGAAGGTGTTGCGGCGGCACAAGGTCGTGCGGCTCGGGCGGGCCATGGGGGACTCGTGGCTGCACGGGCGGTTCAACGGGCCCCGGCAGCGGGACGCCCTGCTGGACGCCGGGGTGTGCGTGGAGACGTTGGAGACCGCCACCCACTGGTCCTCGGTGTCCGAGCTGCGCGACGCGGTGCGGGAGGCGTTGGCCGGCGAGCTCGGGAACCCCGTGGTGATGTGCCACGTCTCGCACGCCTACGAGACCGGGGCCTCGCTGTACTTCACCGTGCTGGTTCCGAGGGACGGCGCTGATCCGGTGGGGCAGTGGGCGAAGGCCAAGATCGCGGCGTCCGACGCCCTCTCCAGGCTCGGCACGATCACCCACCACCACGCGGTCGGCCGGGACCACCTGCCGTGGCTGGAGAAGGAGATCGGCGGGGTCGGCGTCTCGGTGCTGCGCGCGGTGAAGGACAGGCTGGACCCCACCGGGATTCTCAACCCCGGCAAGCTGATCTGACCGCATTCTTCAATTCCGGCAACCGATCCAGCCGAGAGCGGCCCGCGGGTGGCATCCACCCGCGGGCCGCTCTCGGCTGTGCGGTCAGAACTTGACGAGCATCTTGCCGGTGTTCTCGCCCCGCAGCATGCCCAGGAACGCCGCCGGCGCCTGGCGCGAGCCGCCCTCGATCACCGTCTCGGAGTACTTCAGCTCGCCCGACGCGATCCAGGCGGCGACCTCCTTGATGAACTCCGGCTGCAACGCCTTGTGGTCGCCCACCAGCATGCCGCGCAGCGTGAGGCGCTTCGCCAGGATCTGGATCATGTTGCCCGGGCCGGCCGGCTTCTCGGCCGCGTTGTACTGGGAGATGGCGCCGCACATGGTGATCCGGCCGTTGAGCTTCATGACCTCGATGGCTGCTTCGAGGTGCTCGCCGCCGACGTTGTCGAAGTAGACGTCGATGCCCTCGGGGGCCGCGGCGGCCAGCTGCTTCAGGACGGGGCCGTCCTTGTAGTTGAAGGCGGCGTCGAAGCCCAGTTCCTCGGTCAGGTACTTGACCTTGTCGGCCGAGCCGGCCGAACCGATGACGCGGGCGGCGCCCTTGAGACGGGCGATCTGGCCCACGATCTGGCCCACGGCACCCGCCGCGCCGGAGACGAAGACGGTGTCGCCCGGCTTGAACTCGGCGGTGGCGAGGAGACCCGCGTAGGCGGTGAGGCCCGGCATGCCGAGGACGCCGAGGTACGTGGAGAGCGGCGCGAGGTCGCCGTCCACCTTCACGGCGTGGCCGGCGTTCACGACGGCGTAGTCGCGCCAGCCGAGGCCGTGCAGGACGTGGTCGCCCGGCTTGAAGTCGGGGGAGTTCGAGGTGACGACCTCGCCGACCGCACCGCCGTCGAGCGGGGCGCCCACCTGGAACGGCGGGACGTAGGACTTGACGTCGTTCATGCGGCCGCGCATGTACGGATCGACGCTCATGACCACGTTGCGCACGAGGATCTCGCCGTCGCCCGGCGTGGGGACCTCGACCTCGGCGATCTCGAAGTTCTCGTCGGTCGGCCAGCCGGACGGGCGGGAGGCCAGGCGGACTTCGAGTGCGGTGCTGGTCATGATCGGACCATCTCCCTTGACGTTGCGGATCAGTTATCCGTTTCAACCGACCGGTAGCTCTGACTGTTCCGCACTGTGACTCAGACCGCAGGAAGAAGAGTGGTGACGTCTCGGTACTCGAAGCCCAGTTTTCGGTAAACGGCGATGGCGGCGGCGTTGTAGTTCTCCACGAACAGCGCGCAACACCCGTACAGGCTGAGCAGCGCGGACGTGACGAACTGGCAGACCCGCCGACCCAGGCCCTGGCCGGTGTGCGACGGGTGGACGGCGACGCCCATCATGAAGCCGACGTCCGCGGACGACCAGGCCTCCGCCGCGGTGGCCACGAGCTCGTCGCCGACGCGGATGCCCGCCCAGCGGGTCACGCCCTTCTCGCCGGGCCACGCCCAGGAGTCCGGGTTCGCCGAGCGCAGCAGGGGTTCGACGTCGTCCAGCGACGAGAGCCACGAGACGTCGTCAGGCAGGTCGAGGGTGCCGCCGCGGTCCATCCAGCCGAACGGCTTGTCCTCGATCCACGGCGTGGGCATCAGCGGCTCGACCACCTCGGCCAGCTGCCGTTCCATCAACGGCCGCAGGTCCACGCCACGGCCGTGCGCGGCCAACAGCGAGGCCACGCCCTCGGCGGGACCCGACAACACCAGACGGCGGCGGCGCGTCAGGCACGGGGCATGCACCGCCACGGCGCCGTTGTGCTCCCAGGCGGCACCGCCGGCCGACAACGCCTGGGCCGCCCAGCGGACCAACGGGTCCGTGCTGGCGTCCTGCACGTCGGCGGGGGTGCGTAACCGGCGCACTCAGTCCTTCTGCTTGCGGCGCAACAGGGTCCGCTTCTGCAGGGACTCCTCCAGCTCCTGGTACGCGAGATCCATCGCCCGGTTGTACTCGCCCTGCGGGCGCGGGGGAACGGACTCGTCGGGCTGCGGGGGAGTGACCATCTGCAGCCAGCGTTCGTTCCAGAGCTGCTCGACCGCCGCCTCCCAGTGCAGCGCGGCGCCCATCCGCACGACCCGCTCGCGATCGCGCACCTCGGCGATCTCGAGCTGGGTCGCCGCGATCCGCTGGGCGAGCTCGGCACACCTGACCTCGTCCAGCTTGCGCTGGCGGGCCGCCGCGTCGGTGGCGATGGCGATGATCTCCTTGTAGCGCTCAACGGCGGAGATCGTCGGCACCTCGATCACCTCCTCGCTCTGACGTTGCGATGGGACCGACTCGAACATCGAGGTCATCATCGGGTTCATCACGCTTCTCCTGTGTCGAACGGGATGATCACTTGCGGTCGCGAGTGCTCGAACCTGTCGAAGAACAGGCCGCGGCGCGGCCTCGGCGACCACGACATCACCTGCTCGGGTCCGAGCGACAGCAGTTCCTTGCCCTGGACGTCGAACGCCACCCAGGCGCCGATGTCGTCGTACACGCCGGGCGGGAGGCTCGCCTTCAGCCTCGTGACGCCGCGCCACCAGCCCAGCACGTGCGTGCGGTTCTCCGGGCCGTGCTTCAGCACCGTGCGCAGACTGTCCACACCGGACGTTCGCGTCGTCGGATCCTTCTGCTCCAGCAACGTCTGCGCGGCGTCGACGCCGTACAGCACCAGGTAGTGCGGCTTCAGCGGCGCGTCCGCCTGGCCCGTGTTGATCGACTGCAACCGGGCGGCCGTCTCGTTCAGCACGTCCCTGATCCGGTCGATGCCGATCACCTCAGCATCATGCCCGTCGTTGTTCAGGCGTTTCATCAGATGCAACGCCGAGGGCATCGCCTCCTCGACCAGGCAGGCGAGCGTGAACACCGCCTCGTGCGGGTGGTGCTGCCTGCCCAGTGACGCGGCCGCTCCGCCGAGCACCGCGGCCGCGTCCTGGACCACGGAACCGATCACCGCGATGTTGCGGCCCGGCGTGCGGGCGAACCGCACCCGTGCCGCGCTGCCCGCGACGTCGATCACCTGTCCGAGAAGCACGGTAGGCGATGCCTCGCCGGGGCGCAGATCGAGGAAGTCCGGCGTGGCGTCGAGCAGCGGGATCTTGCTGCCGTCGAACAGGCCCGGCGCCTGGCCGGGCTCGCGGCGCCACAGCTCGTTCTGCAGGAAGTCCATGGTGCCCTTGGACGTCGAGTCCGGGACGCGGCAGATCTCGTTGCCGGGCTTCACGCCCGACTCGTGGTTGATCACCGCGTGCCAGCGGGGGAGCTCCACGGCGGCGTCGTTCTGCGGCTCCGCCAGCACCCGGCGGGCCTTGGGCAGCGCGATCCGGACCGTGAACTGCTCGAAGATCGCCGACTTGCCCCAGAAGCCCTCGATGCCCGAGACGTCCTGCGACGACAGCACGAGGTGGATGCCCTGCGACCGGCCGCGGCGCGCCACGTCCTCCAGCAGCTGGGTGGCGGCGGCGGTGACCTGGTCGCGTTCGCCGAACAGGTACTGGAACTCGTCGATCACCGCGACGATCCGCGGCCAGCGGCCGGACGGGTCCTCGGAGCGCAGGTCCTGCAGCTTGGTGACCTCGTGCTGCTTGGCCGCGTCCGCCCGCCGGCGCATCTCGTCGGACAGGTACCGCAGCAGCGCCACGCCGAACTCGCGGTCGGTGTTGACGTTCACGCCGACCAGGCGCGCGTGCGGCAGCCACGACGGGTCCTTGCGGCCCGGCGCGAACTGCGCGAACGACACGCCTTCCTTGAAGTCCAGCAGGTACAGCTCCAGCTCGTCGGGCGAGTAGCGCGCGCACAACGAACCGAGCATGGCGTAGAGGAAGTTCGTCTTGCCGGAACCGGACGGCCCGCCGATCAACGCGTGCGGCGACGTGTCGCCGAGCTGCACGCAGACCTGCTCGCCGTCGTCGAAGCCAACGGGCGCAACGACTCCGGCCGCCGAGTTCTCCGTCCACGGCCGGTCCGGCAGCAGGTCGCCGAACGTGCCCATGCGCGACCGGCGTTCCTCGCGCTTCTCCGCGATCGCGGCACACGCGCGCGGCACCAGGGTGCGCGGCAGCGCGGGATCCAGCGTCACGGCGACGTCCTTGCCGGTCATCGTGCAGGTCGCGGAACCGTCGCTGCGCAGGGACACCGTCTCGACCGGCGAGTTGATCGTGATCGGGATGTCCACGATGAAGAGCTGCACGCCGCACGCCAAACCGTTGCGCGCCACGCGTTGCAGCTGCTGTTGCTGGTCTTCCTTCAACGCCTTGCGGTTGCCGAACAGCACGGCGATCCGCCACGGTTCGGTGCGCCGGCCCTCACCGCTGACCGCGCGAACGGTCAGGTGGCCGTCGACGAGAACCTTGGTGTGCACCTGGCGGATGTGCTCGGACAGCTCGTCCAGCAGCTCGTGCAGCCGGGCCGGGTCGTGCACGGTCAGCAGGTTCGCGCGGGTCAGCGGGTACAGCCCCGGCAACGACCCGGTCAGCTGGCCGACGTCCCACACGTGCACGTGCACGAGGCCGGGCTGGAAGTGCGAGAGCACTCGCAGCAACAGCGACTCCACCAGCGTGTCCGCCTGCTGGCGAGTGTCCGAAGTGGACGAGATGTGCAGGTGCGCCTGGTCCAGCAGCGGCACGGCCACCGGGAACGAGACGGGCTCGGGTGCCGACGTCACCACGCCGGTGCCGATCCGCCACAGCTCCGGCACGCCCTCGCTGCCGTCGTGCGTGCCGGGATGCCCGAGCCACGACTCGTGCGAAGCCGACGCGGGCCCGGCGGCGACCGAGTTCACCAGCTCGGTCAGCAGGGCGGGGCCGGACGACGTCCACTCGTGGAACGACTGCTGCCAGTCGTAGCGGATCTGGTCGAGCCGTTCCTGGAACTGCGCCATCGACAACGGCGCCCGGCGCGGGTTCTGCGGGCGCTTCTCGTCGACGACGAGGAACGGCGTGACGTCGCGCAGGGCGACGTCCTGCAACGCCTTGTCGACGCCCATGCCGCGCACGGTGAGCTCGAACATGTCCTTGGCGTGCTCGGTGGCGAGCGCCCGGTGCTCGCGCGCCACGGAGCCCAGCGCGGCCGAAACAGCGCGCTGGAACTCCGCGAAGGCGTTCTCGATCTTCGTCCGCCGGTCGTCCCGCCTGCTCATCACAGCTCCACGGTGAGTCGTTGGATGCGCTCTAGGGTTCCCACCATCAGCTCCAGCTGATCAGGAAATCTTTCCTTCGCGCGCACGAACTCGGGTGGAAGCAGCGATTCGTGGTGGTTCTCACTCGATTCGGCGAGGATCGCGACGGCCTCGTCGAGGTCCTCCTGCGCGGTGCGCACGTTGCGGTACGACTCCCGCAGGATCTCGCTCGCCTGCTCGAGCGCGGCACGAACCTCGCCGATGGACGCCATCAAAGCCTGCTGTTGATGCCCTCGGCCCCGGAGATGCCGGCGCCGAGGAAGTTCTGCAGCTCGCTCACGCCGGACACGACCTGGGCGAACTGGGCGTTCGTCGTCTCGACGTCCGCCTGCACGGAGCCCTGCGTGACCGATGTCAGCAGTTGCTGCGCGTCCTCGGCGAGCTCAGCCGCCTGTTGGAGGGCCGACTGGCTTTGAGCCGCCTTGTCGATCGCCTGGGCAATTGCGGCACGGACCTCTTCGATGCTGGCCATGTCGGCTCCCGAACCCTCCGGAACAAGATGGTCTGACGACCACCCTTAGTAGAGATTGTGCCCAGATTTTCACAGTTGAGAGCGAAGATCGGCTAACCGGGTGGATGCCTGAATCCACTCGAACGGGCCTTGATTTAATGATCAGTTGAGCGCGCTGCTGGCCCCTTGCTCACGCGTGTCATGACTCTCACAATGCCGCCTACAGCCTGTCGTGGAGAACTGCCGACCGGCCGGGTGAATCAAGACGGCCTGCTGGGCGAGTTGTCACGCGGAGTGCCTGCACCGAACGGGTCATCTCCGGCCCAGACCTCCACCAGAACGCGTTCGGCGCCCGGCACGAGCCTGCTGATCAGCTCGGGTTCGTCCAGCACGGTCCACGCCGTCGGCGGTTCGCACGCCACCCTCGGCGTCGGGAAGTCGTCACCCAGTCCGCGCACGAACGTGCGAACGGCCCGCGCGAGCGCCGCGGCGACGTTGTGGGTGGCCTTCTCGGTGCTCGGCCGCGTGATGACGACGGCCCAGCAGCCTGGCTCCTCGTCGGAGCAGTCCCGGGCGTCCACGATCTGGGCACCCGCACGGGTGAGGAGCGCGTCGCACGCGGCACGCGCCTGGGGCTCGTTCGCCGCCTCGACCACCACGGTGATCAGCAGCACGAGGTCGTCTTGGTCCATGGCACCCGAAATGGTGTCAGATGACCTTTCGGGCGAACTCCAGCACCCGAGTGACAGCCTCGCCGTCGCTCAGCAGTCCGTCGGCGACGTGCTCCTCGAACGCCGCTCCGCGGATGCGGTCGGTGCCCGCGCGGGTGTCGGAGATGGGCACGATCTCGTCGTCCGAACCGTGCAGCCACAACGTCGGCAGGTCACCGAGCGACGGCCCGAAGCTGACCTCGTCCATGAGGTCCGCGAGGTCGGCGGACGCGCCGTCCCACATGCCGAGCACGGGGGAGATCAGCACCAGTGCGGCGAGGCCGGTGTGGGTCTGCGCGAACCGGACCGCGGCGGGCGCGCCGGTGAAGTGTCCAATGAGGACGACGGGCCGGTCGGCGGCCTGCACCACCGCTTCGATCCGGTCGGTCACGGTCGTGGGCACACCGGCCGAGCGCAGCGACAAGGCGATGCGCTCGCCGTGCGGCAGCACGGCGAGCCATCCAGGTGCGTCCATCTACGAAGCGTAGAAGGCGCTGATCTCGATCCGGCCACCGGAACACACGGGGCCAAGCGTCCACGGCACGGTGAGCGGCGCCGTCTCGTCAGGTGGAATCGCCGCGGCCTTCGACGCCTCCGGCTGGCACGGTCCCTCGACGGGTTCGCTGCCGGACGGGATGACACCCCAGTGCAGGTTCGCCGACGCCTTGCCGCCCGGTGCGAGCGTCATCGGGACGGGTCCGGGGTCGGCCTTGCGCTCCAGCTTCGTCGGCACCGCGCCGGAGGCGTTCTCCAGCTGGAAACCGCTGTAGCCGCTGAGCGTGCACGGCATCGTGGCGGAGTTCGTGACGACGAACTTGCCGTACCGGTTGCCCGCGCCGGCGTCCGTGGGCGCGACCTCGCCCTTCAGCACGGTGGAGTCGCACCGCTTCACGGCGGGGGTCGCCGCTCCGGAGTTGCCTTCGGGCGCGGCGGACGACGACGGCGCGGCGGACGACGAGGGCGGCGTCGTGGTCGGCAACGTCTGGGCCGAGCCGCTGCCCGAGGTTCTCTCGCCGCAGGCCGTCACGGAAGCGAGCACCAGCAGTCCGAGTCCGCAGCCGATCAACCGTCGATTCATGGGTGCACCTCCTACCACCGAAGGATGTGCCCAAATATCAACTGACCAACACAACGTGCCGGAAATTCACCGGATCTGGTGGACGTCCCATCCGTCCGGAAGTTCCGGCATGCCCTGCACCTCGGCGGTCCAGATGTACGTCCAGGCGATGCGCCCGTCCGGCAGCACGACCCGCACGCGCCGGTAGTCGTCGCCCTCGTACTCGTCCAGCAACGGCAGCGAGTCCTCGGGGGACCTCAGCCGCAGCACGTGCCCCGGCACCCCGAGCCCGGAACCGGGCCGCAGCGCGGGATAGCCGAGCCCGGTGTCGAACAACGTGCCGGGGAGGTGCGTCTCCTCGGTCTCGACGACGTGCGGCTCCATCAGGTGCCAAGCGCTTGCGCCCGGCTTGAGCGTGCCGTAGACGAACAGCAGCTCGGGCCAGTCGTCCGCGCTCGGGTCGCCGTGGACCTCGGTCACGTCCAGTCCGTCGTTCATGGCAGGCCTCTCGCCCAGCACGCGCGCACCACGTTGCGACACGTCCGCGCACCGGACCATACGGCCGTTGAAGAGCACGGGCATCCGCTTCTTGTTGCCCGCCGTGTACGCCAGAACGCTGTCGATGACGCCACCGTTGTAGAGCACCACACGCCCGGTATGGACACGCACGAGCCGATACCGCAGCCCGCGCCCCTCGCACCGGTCGAGAACCCGCAGTTGCTCGGGCGTCGCGAACCAGATGGAGTGCTCCTCCACCACGCCGGGCGCACCGGCCAACGTCGCCGGACGCTGCCCGTCGCGCATCCGCAACCCCGCGGCCCAGACAGCAGAAAGGCCCTCGCACCGTGCGCGCAGCACGACCGCGGGGCCCTCAAGTCCGAGCTCTTCACGAAGCCAGGTCAGCTTGCTCGGATTCGCATTGCTTCCGTACCCCAGCACCGGCATCCGACCGGCCAACGGCGGCTCACCAAGGTCAGCGAGCCATTGGTCTAGATCGACGTTCTCCGGCTCAACTCGCCACCCCGACTCCATCGTGAGGTCCGGGCGCACTGGCCAGCCGGTTTCGTCGACGTGGACGAAACAGTGGTCTGGACGAGTGCCCGGATAGGGCTCCGCCGGATGGCTTTCGTCGGTGAACGGTTGGGCCATTGGTACATCTTGCCAGTCCCAGGGGGCAGATTGCGCCCCCTAATCGTGACCCATCCGACCTCTACCCCTGAAAACCAGGGTTCAAGTGAGAACTTTCACTGCGCAAACGAGTGACTGACCCGATCTCTGACTCCTCGGTCTCCGGCCAGCCTCAGGAGCCGTCATAGCCGGCCTGCGCCTCGGCGACCTCGACCTGGTGCGCCGCGATCCACTCGGCCAGCGCCACGAGGTGCGAGGCGGCCCCCTTGCCCAACGGCGTCAGCGTGTACTCCACGTGCGGCGGAATGACCGGCAACACCTCCCGGTGCACGAACCCGTCCCGCTCCAGCGTCCGCAACGTCTGCGTCAGCATCTTCTCGCTGGCGAGCTCCAGCTCCCGCCGCAGCGCGCTGAACCGCCAGGCCTCCCCGTTCGACAGGGCCTGGAGCACCAGCACACCCCATCGGCTTGTGACGTGCTCCATGATCGCCCGCTCAGGGCACATCGTGACCTGCATGCTCACCTCCACGTAAGTACC
Organism: Lentzea sp. NPDC058450; assembly: GCF_042721395.1. Taxonomy (NCBI): domain Bacteria; kingdom Bacillati; phylum Actinomycetota; class Actinomycetes; order Pseudonocardiales; family Pseudonocardiaceae; genus Lentzea; species Lentzea sp. NPDC058450. Next base: position 91,788 of record NZ_JBHXLO010000017.1, on the reverse strand, counting down.
TGACTTCAAAGTGGGTACTTACCAAAAGTTAGCACTAACTCCACTCTTGCCGCATGACGATCCTCATCACCGGAGCCACCGGCCAACTCGGCAACGCAGCAGTCCGTCACACCCTCAAGCGCACCACCGAGCCGGTGATCGTCTCGGTCCGCACCCCGTCCAACTTCACCCTCGAAGGCGTCGAGGTCCGCCAGGGCGACTTCAACGACCTCGAATCCCTGAACTTCCGCGGCGTGGACAAGCTCCTGATCGTCTCCGCCGACGACCACGACTCCGCCACCCGCATCCAGCAGCACAAGAACGCCATCGCCAAGGCCGTCGAACACGGCGTGGGCCACATCTTCTACACGAGCCTCACCGACGCCACCACGTCCCCGTCGCTCGCCGCCGAGGTCCACAAGGCCACCGAAGAGGTCATCAAGGCCACCGGTATCCCGTACACCTTCCTGCGCAACGGCATGTACCACGAGAACTACCTCGGAGCCCTCGCCCAGGACACCGTCGCCATCTCCACCAAGGACGGCCGAGTGGCCAGCGCTCCCAGGGAGGAGTTCGCCGAGGCCGCCGCCGTCGCCCTCACCACCCCGGGCCACGAGAACCAGACCTACGAGCTCACCGGCTCGACGAGCTGGTCCTTCCCCGAACTGGCGGGCGACAGGTACCAGGACGTCAGCGACGAGGACCTCATCGCCGCGGGCGTCCCGGCCTTCCTCGTGGACTTCTTCAAGAACATCCGCATCGGCACCTTCGGCGAGGTGCGCCCGGACCTCGAAAAGCTCCTGGGCCGCCCGACCACCCCGATCAAGGTCTGAGCGCACCCCAACCAACCGCAGTCGTCAACGCAAGGCGACCACCGTCTTGGCCAGGCGCGCGCACGCAACCGGACAGCCGTCAACGCACGCCAACCACCTACGAAACCTGGCACGCGAAGCCGAAGGCGAGCCCGAACGGGCTGATGCCCGCCACAGAGCCGGTTCCACCGCTCAAGGCGATTGGGGCTTGACTTTGGGTGCGAGGTGCTACCCCTCGCGGATCGGCCGGGCGCTTTTCAGCCCGGCCTTTTCCGGCCGATGAGCGCCTCGCAAGGGCCCCGAAGTCAAGCCCCAATCGCACACCCCAGGTCTTTCGTCGAGACCCGCGCAACCAACCCTCGCAACCGCAGCCCAACCAACGGAACGCAACCAACCCCGCTGGAACAGGAACACACCAACGAACCCGGCACTCCAACGGGCTCAGGTGAACTCCGGATGCGCCTCCGGATGCGCGTCCCACCACTTCCGGTACTCCGGATTCCGGTCCAGCACGGACCGATAAGCCTCTGCCGCACAAGCGAAGACCTCGTGCGCCCGCCCGGCCACCGGCGAATCCCTCCGCGTGGCCACGAAGATGTCGGTCATCAACGGCATTCCCCGCAACCGCCGGATCACGATCCCCTCCCCACCCCGGGAAGGCGCGGCAGCGAACGAGACACACCCACCGGCCACCAGCCCGCGAGCCATGCTCGCCTCCCCGGTGTGATGCGTCAGCCGAGGCACGAACCCGGCATCGGCGCACACCTGGAACATCTGCGTCCGCGACCCGATCTGCTGCTTGGGCGGCGTGACCCAGTCCCGGTCCGCCAGCAACCCGAGGTCCACCTCGTCGAACGCCGCCAAGGGATCGGTCTCCGGCAACGCCACAAAGGCAGGCTCCGTCACGAGCTTGCGCAGCTCGATCCCGGCCAGGTCACGGGCGTGCATCCCGTCGAAGAACTCGAACAACGCGACGTGGACCTGCCCGCCCTCCAGCATGTCCACGATCTCGGCGGACGACGGGCGCACCTCGGCCCGCACGTCGGCGTTCAACGTGCGCAGCTCCGTCACGAGCGAGGCGAAGTAGAGGATCGGGATGCACCCGAAGATCAAGGGCCCGCGCCGGTCCACGGCCTGCGTGGTCGACATCAGCTGGGCCATCTCGTCCAGCACCAGCCGCGCCGTCCCCAGCACGCGCCGGCCCAGGTCGGTGGGGACGCAGCCGCTGCGGGTCCGGTCGAACAGCTGGCCTCCGACGAGTCGTTCCACCGTCCGCAGTTGCGCGGACAGCGCTGGTTGGGTGAGGCCTAGGCGCGTGGCGGCCTTGGTGACGCTGCCTTCCTCGGCGATGGTCCGTACCGCACGGAGGTGGCGAAGCTCCAGCTCGGGCATAAAGACCTTGTATCCCCCTTCTGAATGCGCCACCACCCTTCGATCGGGGCATAGTGGCTTCGATCGATCTTCCGGCCCGGCGCTTGCGGCAGCGCTCAACGGGTCCGGTGCGGGAGGGTGCGCACCCCTCGGTTCGACGCTGCTGCCTCGTACCCTGCGCTGCGGGGCAGCGGCGTCGAGCCCAACGCGCTACGGGATGACCACGGCCGCACCCGTCACCGACACCCGGCGGTCCTCGCTCGTCGCGTCGACCTCCAGCCGTGACGGCCGCCCCATGTCCTCGCCCTGCGAGATCACGAACCGCTGCGGCCCTTCGAGATCCCTCAAGTACCCGCCGAACGCCGCCGCGGCAGCACCGGTCGCCGCGTCCTCGACCACCCCGCCCACGGGGAACGGGTCGCGCGCGTGCACCAACGCGGCTGACTCGCGCCAGAACAGGTGCACGGTCGTCAGGTCGTGCGCCAGCATCAGGTCGCGCAACGCGTCGAAGTCGTACGACAACGATCGCAACTGCTCACGGTCCCGCAACGGCACCACCAGATGCCGAGCCCCGCCGAACGCGACGTGCACCGGCAGGTCCCCGATCTCCTTGTACCCCAACGCGTCCAGAGCAGCGGACACCAGCAGGGGATCGGCAGGAGCACTGCTGGTCGGCACGCTCGTCAACGTGGCCGTCCCGTCGGCGGCGGACACGCGGATCTCCCCGGCGGGAGTGTGGAACACGAAGGGCCCGTCCCCGAGACGCTCCGCCAGTGCGACGGCGGTCGCGATCGTCGCGTGCCCGCAGAACGGCACCTCGGCCTTCGGGCTGAAGTACCGGACGCCGAACTCCCGAGGACCGCGCGGCAGCACGAACGCCGTCTCCGAGTACCCGACGCGCTCGGCGATCCCGAGCATCTCGACGTCGCTCAGCTCGGACGCGTCCAGCACCACCCCTGCCGGATTCCCACCGGCGGGATCGGACGTGAAAGCGCTGTACCGCAGGACACCCTTGTCGCTCATACCCCGCTGCAACGCGAAGCAGTGCTGAAGCCTTCCATCGATGACCTTGCTGGTGAAGTACCGCAGCCCGGCCTTCTCCAGCACCCGCTGAGAAGCGGCGTTCCGGGCATCGGTCCCCGCCACCACCCGGTCGGCGATCGCCAGCGCCTTGTCCCGCAGCTCGCCGGCGACGAGGGTCGCGATCCCGCGCCCCCACCACGCGGGGTCGATCCAGTACCCGATCTCGATCTCCCCGAGATCCCCGTCGAGCATCTGCGCGAGCCCGACCACCACCTCGTCCACGACCACGACGTGCAGCCCGAACCCGTGCACCTCCCAGTGCTCCAACGCCTGCGCGTGCCGCAACGACACGTAGTCAGGGGTCCAGGGCATCCCGTTGCCGACGAACGCGGTCATCCGCGGATCGGAGGCCCACCGGAGCATGTAGCCGAAGTGCGAGTCCTCCCAGCGCACGAGTTCCATGTGATCCATCGTGCCTCAGGAGAACTGCGGCAGCAGACCCTCACAGGTGCGCACCACGATCTGGGCGGCCTTCCGGTGGTCGAACGAGGCGTGCACGTCCGCCGCCTGCGCCTGCCACCGCAGCAGGGCGTCCAGCAACGCCTCCCGCAGCTCACCGGCGTCGGCCTCGTACTCGAACCCGAGCCGGGCGGCGGGCGCGACGCCCTCGGCGCCGACCAGTCGCAACGCCTCGGTCTGCAGCTCGGCGGGCAGCTTCGTGCGGCCGGACTGCAGCGCCGCCACCAGCCGCAGCTCGCGGAAGTCGTGCGCGGAGGCCACGACCCGTTCCAGGTCGGCCATCAGCTTGCGGGAGTTCTGCCGCGGTTCCATCCGGAACAGCACGTCCAGCGCCAGCAACGCGGACCGCGCCTTCAGCACCTCGCGCCGTTCGACGAAGTGGACCGCGATCGAGTCCCGCAGCTCGCCGAGCCCGCTGCGCTGCACCAGTTGCCCGGTCAGCTTCACCTGCGAGTCGAAGCCCTGCCTGATCAACGCGGTGATCAGCCGGACGCCGAAGATCCCGAACCGCTCCAGCAACGCCTGCCGCACAGCGGGTTCCATGACCACCGGGAACTGCTCCCCGACGAACCGGTCCGCCGACAGCAGGTGGTCCTCCAGCTCTTCGCGCCCCAGCGACGACAACACCCGCAGCGCCGCGAACTCGTCCTCCCGCAACGTCTTCGCGGCCACCGCCAGCAGCCCGGCGACCGACACCACGTTCTGGCACAACGGTTGCACGGCCGGATCACGCCGGTAGCGGCGAGCGATCTGCTTGGCCGACGACAGCGCGTCGATCCGCCCCGCGCCGATCTCGTCGGCCCGCGCCAGCACCGCGACCGTGTGCACGGCGGCGGTCCGCGCGATCGGGTGGTCGTTGGCGGACTGCAGGAACTTCAGGTCCTCGTCCTGCACGTGCCGCATCAGGTACAGCAACGCGTCGGCGTCCCCGAGCACCTGCTCCGGCGTCGCCTCGGCGGGCGTGTCGATCAGCACGACGTCCCGCAACGTCCGCGCCGGCCAGTCCACGACGACCCGGTCGGAGCGGTCGAACTGCCCGGTCTCCACGTGGTTGCGGCTGCCGCGCCGCCCGATCGCGACCTCGTGCGGACGGCCGGGCCCGGCGAACACGTGCGCCCGCGGTTCCGCACCGCCGCGGTACCAGACGAACGCGCCCTGCGGCGTGAACTCGTCGCCGATCAGGGCGTTGACCACGGTGGACTTGCCGATCCGCGACCGCCCGGCGACCGCGATCCGCACCGGCTCGGTGTAGCGCTCGACGTGCGAGCGCAACCAGGCCGTGGCGCGCGGGCTGTCGCGGTAGACGCCGAGCGCCTCCTGAAGCATCGACCAGACGACGCGGTCCAATGTCACGCGGTGAGCTCCATAGCGGGACCCCCGAGTGCCTGAACCCTCTTGTACAGCAGGACGAGCCGGTCGAGCTCCTTGCGCCCCTCGCGCAGCCGGCGCTCGCGTTCGGTCTGGTCGTCCTGCACCGCGCGCTTGGCGCTGCGGGCCGACTCCAGCAACGTCTCCTGCAGCTCCTCGGCGAGGCTGCTGAAGTGGTTGCGCAGCGACCGCTGGATGTGCCGGCCGGAGTCGCGGACGTCCTTGGAGAACTTCATGAAGAAGTCGTCCACGTGCCGTTGCGCGGCGGCCTTCGCGGCGGCCTGGCGGCGCTTCAGCCGCTGGTCGGACTCGTCCAGAATGGACTTCCCGCCGAACAGCGCGCCGGCGCCCAGCGAGATCACGTTGATCAGCGGCATGCCCGCCAGCGACGTGACCAGACCGAACATCAGCACACCGCCGTACGAGCCGCGCAGACCCGTGAAGAGCTTCTGCGGCACCGAGAACGGCTCGATCTTCGGCTTCTCCAGCCTGCTCGCGGGCTCCAGCAGGTCGTCCGGCAGCACCGACCCGGGGATCAGGTCCTCGCGGTAGACGGGGAAGTTCCGCGCCACCTTGGCCGCGACCCACTCCGCGCGTTCCATCAGCCAGGAGAAGTTCGTGGTGGCGGCCTCGTTGAGGTTGTCCTCCAGCCACTGCTCGAACTTGTCCCAGCCGATCGCGGGATCGGCCTCGTCGTAGGTCTTGTCGACCTCGCGCAGGATCTTGCGGGTCCGGTCGCGCAGGTCGTACTCGACGTCGGAGATCAGGTCGGCCATCTCGTCGTTGAGGACGTTCTGCCAGCGCGCAGACCGCCGCCGCAGCTCGTCCACGCGCCGCTGGGCCTCCTGCAACGTCGAGATCGTGGCGACGGTGTGGGACGAGTCGTGGGCCGTCAGCTCCTCGCGCAACGGCGTCACCAGCTGCGTGATCGCCGACGACGCGACCATGGCCACGGCACGCCGGGCCAGGAGGTCGGCGCTCGCCACGATGTCGCTCTGCACGCACGTCACCAGCTCGGGGAACCCGGACTCGGTGTTGAGGCGCTGGTCGCCGGTCTTCGCCGCCCGCAACCGCAGCGCGGAGGACACCGGGATGAGCTTCGCGCGGACGCCGGCGCGGGCGAGCAACGCCCGGTTGCGTTCCACGACGCTGCGCCACGACGGCACGAGGTCGATCTTGGTGACGACCACCGTGACGTTCGGGCAGGCCTCCATGACCTTCTTGAGCAGCGTCATCTCCGCCGACGTCAGCTCGCCGGTCGCGTCGGACACCATCAGCACCGCGTCCGCCTGCATGAGCGTCGCGAACGTGCTGGCGGTGTGCGCGGACCGGGTGTCGCCGACGCCGGGGGTGTCGATCAGGACCAGGCCGCTGTCGAGCAACGCGCGCGGGATGCCGATCTCGGCCCGCACGACGTGCTGCGCGGTCGCCTGTTTCGTCACCTGGTCGATCGGCACGGCGATGCGCTCGGTCGGGGTGTGGAAGATCGATCCGCCCGCCGAGGCGTTGCGGACCAGAGCCGCCGACGGCGTGTCGGCGTGCTGGACGAAGGTCGGCACAGTCGTCGTGATGTCGTCGCCCACCGCGCACACAGGTGCGTTGAGCAACGCGTTCACGAGCTGGCTCTTGCCTTGTTTGGACTCGCCGACGACGAGAACGCGCAACTTGGGGTCGAGTTGCTGTGCCCGCTTTTCGCGCAGCCGGGCCTCCAGATCGGGCCTCCGGTGCGTGACGCAGGCCCCGATCGTCTCGTCGAGCACGTCGAGCCAGGGCGGTGCCATCACCTGACTCATAGTGCCGTGTTCACCCCCTTGGGTGAAAGCCTCGAACGCAATACCGGTTTCGTTCGGGCGGATGGGGCAGTTCGGGAGGACGGTGACGTTGCTCACCGAGCAAGACGTGAACCGTTTTCAACGTTTTGTCAGGCTGCGAAACGGCTGAGACGACGAACCGGCCCTGTCCGGAAGACAGGGCCGGTCCGCGTCGGGGAGGGTGGCTCAGCCGAGCAGGCCCAGGTCCAGGTCGCCGACGACCGGGACGTTGTGGGTCACGTCGGTGACGGTGCCGAGGACGCCGCCGACCGGGGAGTGGTCGCCGACCAGGCCGGTCGCGGTGCCGGTGAGGCCCGTGGCGGTGTCGACGACGCCGGTCGCGGTGCTGGTGACCTGCGTGATGGTGTCGTGGGACTGGACGTCCAGGTTGCCGTTGGCGAGGTCGCCGAGGCCGCTGACGTTGACGACGCCGAGGTTGGCGTCGGAGCCGCCCAGCACGCCGAGCGCGTCGTGGGCGAGGCCCGTCACGCCGCCGAGCTGGCCGAGGACGCCGTCGAGGCCGGGGACCGTCGAGGTCACGCCGTCGAGAGGCGCGTCCACGGTCGCGGTGGCGGTGTCGGCCACGTCGAGGACCGTGCCGGTCAGCGGGGACGCGGTCTGGTCGAGGACCGAGGTCACGTCGCTGACGGCGGAGAAGTCGCCGCCCAGGCCGAGACCGGCCGTGGTGAAGTCGCCGAGGGCCTTGTTGGCGATCAGCAGGTTCAGGCCGTCCGCGTCCGCGGCGAGCACGCCGGCCGACGAGGTGTGGAGGTCGCTGAGGCTCACGCCCGACGAGGTCAGCTGCGACGCGACCGCCTGCAGCTGGCTGATGGCGCCGAGCGGGCCTTCGGCGAGCAGGTCGTCGGCCGGCAGGTTCAGGTCCAGGCTCTCGACGGTGGGCAGACCGTCGACGGCGGGGACCAGGTCCAGCACCAGCGGGATGACTTCCTGCACGTCGAGCGCGGTGATGTCAGCCAGGCCAGCCTGCTCCAGGGTGCCCTGGGCGTCGTTCGCGAACGCGGCCTTGAGGCTCGGGTCGCTCAGGAGGTTGAGCACGAAGTCGTGGAGGTTGCTGGGCTGGGTCATCGAAGGAGCTCCTGTAGAGGCACGTCGTATCAGTTGGGGTGTGCGAGCTGAAAGCTATGAGAGCCGTGCTCGCGCAGCATCGGGGATCACTCCCAGTCAATCCCCGTTCCCCAGACGGGTGACGCTCGTTGACCCCCTAGGGGATTAGGGGCCGCGCTTGAGCGTCTCTTGTTCACCCGTGTAGGTACTGGTCGCTGCTGCGAACAGGTGAGGAAGAGCTTTGGCGTACGTACTCGGAGTCGATGTCGGGACCACCCGCACGACGGCTGCCGTGTGCCGCCTCGACGGCGCCAGGGATGCCGAGATCGTCCTGGTGGTGCCGTCGTTGTTGCAGCTCACGGACGCGGGAACGTTCTCGGTGGGCGAGCGCGGCGTGCCCGGCTGGAGCGCCTCCGGCTTCGCCCGCCGAGTCGGCGACGCGGTGCCGTTCTCGCTGGGTCCCGAGCTGTGCCCGGCCGAGGAGCTCACCGCGTTGCTCGTCATGTGGGTGGTCGGCGAGGTCGTCGCCCGGGAGGGTGAACAGCCCCGTCACCTCGCCGTGAGCCACCCGGCCGGGTGGGGCCCCTATCGCCGGGGCCAGCTCTACACCGCTTTTCGGGCCGTCGGGCTGAACGACGTGACGCTCGTGTCCGAGCCGTTGGCGGCCGCGGAGAACCACGCCGTGCGGGCCCGCGTGACGCCGAACGCGTCGCTCGCGGTGTTCTCGCTGGGCAGCCACGCGTTCTCCGCCTCCGTGGTCAAGCGCGCGCAGAACCGGACGTTCGAGCTGGTCACCCACGTCGACGGGGTCGACCACCACACCGGCGCCGACTTCGACGACCTGCTGCTCGGGCTCGTCCGCGGACGAGCGGGCAAGGACGCCCTCGTGTCGGCCGCCGAGTGCGAGGCGGCGAAGCGGGCGTTCGGGCCGTCCGGTCAGTCCGTGGTGGTCAGCGGGGTGGAGATCGGGCGCGACGAGTTCGTCGACGAGGTCCGTCCCGCCGTCGAGCACCTGGTCGGCACGTTCGTCCGCGCGGTCGGGGCGGTGCAGCCCGACGCCGTGCTGCTGGTCGGCGGCGGCTGCCGGATGACGGTGATCGGCGACGCGTTGTCGTCCACCGTCGACTGCCGGGTGCTGGCCGAGGCCGCGCCCGAGCACTCCGTCGCCAAGGGCCTCGCCGTCGCGGCGCGGCTCGTCCTGCTGGGACCCGAGGTCGAACCCGAACCGTTCGACACGTCGGTCCTGGTCCACACCCGTGAAGCTTCGCTGCGCTTCCCCGTCGGCGAGGTGCCGAGCCCCGACGACGACGAGTTCTCCGCTCCACCGCCCCGCCCGCCGGTGGACGTGTCCCCGCTGGAGCTGCCGCCGAGGCGGGTGAAGCGCGTGACGAACGTGCTCAAGCCCGTCGGGCGCCGTTCGAGCTCCAGCTCCCGATCCCGAGATGACGATGAGGACGGCCGTTGAGCGTGACCACGCGAGCCAGGTTGGTGCTGGACGCCTCCGTGCGAGGTGTGCTCGACCGGATCAACGACGCGGAACCGGGCACAAGCCTGCGCGTTGTCGTTGCGGCGCCTGGTGGTTACGGCAAGACAGCGCTGCTTTCGGAGATCACCAACACCGCCGTGCGCGTGGTTGACGACGCGCACCTGCTGGACGATTCCGCTCTGCGCGCGCTTGCTGCCGAACCGCTGTTGGTGCTGGCCTATCGGCCTTGGCCGCGTCGCGCGGCGCTGGCCGAGTTGAGCCGGGGTGCTGTTGTGGTGCCGTTGGCGCCGTTGACACGCGACCAGGTCCGCGAGGTGCTGAACGCTCCCAAACCCGTGGCGGACTTCGTGTTCGCGCAGACCGGTGGCGTTCCTCTGTTCGTGGAACGCCTTGGGGCCGTGTCCGAGGTTTCCGCCGACGTGCTCGCCGCGTTCCGCGCCGAGCTCGACTGGCTGGACGCCGACCTGCAGAAGTTCCTGCTGGCCGCCGAGGCCGGTGCGGCCCAGCGGCTGGACCTGCTGTCGGCGTTGCTGGACAAGGACTTCGACGAGGTCAGCGACATCATCGAGGCCGCCAGGGCGACCGGGTTGCTGGCCGAGGACGGCACGCTGCTGCCGCTCGCGCACCGCGCGGTCGGGGCGTTGACCAGGGCCGAGCGGCGGATCGCGGTGCGGCAGAAGCTGGCGCGGCTGCAACTGGAACGTGGCGGGCCGGTGCTCGACCTGGTCCGGCCGTTGCTGGACACCGGGATCGGCGGGCCGATCTTCGTCGCGGCCGCGCGCGAGGCGTTGCCGTCCGATCCCGCGCTGGCCGCGCGGTTGTTCAAGGCCTCGACCGGGGGCGGCACGCCGTCCGCCGAGACCGCGGCCTCGTGGGCGACGGCGGCCGCGATGGCGGGCGACCTCGACGGCGCGTTGCGGCTCGCCGACCAGGTCATCAGCGTTCCGGACTCACCGCATCGGCGGACCGCGGCCGAGGTGGCGGCGGTCGCGCTGGCCCACCGCGGCCAGCTGGCGCGCAGCACCGAGCTGTTCCGGTGGGCCGCGACGCCGTACGCGTCGGCGTTCGCCGGGATCGGGCTGATCGGCACCGGGCACCTGTTCGAGGAGACGCCGCCGCAGCCGCCGACGATGCTCGGCGGGTCGGCATCCCTGATGTTGCAGGGCGTTCGCCAGTCCGTCGTCGGGGCCGAGACCACCGCACTGTCCACTTTGGTGCGTGCTTCGTCGATGCTCGAACCGGCCGGGGGAGCGGTCCTGCTGCCGGACAGCCCCGCCGCGCTGGCCGCGTTGGTCGCGGTGCACTGCGGCGAGCCGAACGTGGCCGAGTCCGTGCTGGACCGGGCCGTGGAGACCGGGACCGGCGGCGTGCTGATGTCGGTGCGGCACCGGTTGTTGCAGGCGTGGCTGCACATGCTGCGCGGGAACCTGGCCGTGGCGCGCGAGACGTTGATGTCGGTGCGCGGCGCGTTCGAGCCGCGGGACTGGATCTTCGCGGTGGCGCTGGAGGTCGGCGTGGCCCGGCGCAACAGCGACCTCGCCACGTTGCGGCGCACGTGGGAGCAGGCCTGCGAGGCCGTGCTGCGGCATCCCGTCGACCTGTTCAGCCTCCTGCCGCTGGGGGAGTTCGCCGCGGCCGCGGCCCGGTTGCGCGACCAGGAACGCCTGGCCCCGCACCTCGCCCAGGCCTCGGCCCTGTTGCGGTCGCTGGGAAATCCGCCGTTGTGGTCGACGCAGCTGCACTGGAGCCTGCTGCACGCGGCGATCATCGACGAGAACACCGCGGCCGCCGAGGAACACGCCGGCGCGTTGAGCGCCGTGCGCGACCGCAGCCGGTACTGCGCGATCCTGTCCGCCGCGGCCGAGTGCTGGCTGGACGTCGTGGCGGGCGAGGTCGACGCCGACCGCGTCGAGGAGGCCGCGCGCAGCCTGCACGCCGTGGGCCTGTGGTGGGACGCGTCGCGTCTCGCGGGCCAGGCGGCGATCCGCACGGCCGACCGCCAGGCGATGGTCCGGCTGCTCGACTGCGCCCGTCTGCTGCAGGGCCGTCCGGTGTCCGCACGCCGCGCCGCCGAGGCCGATGTCGTTCCGGTGGCGGAGGACGCGGGCAAGCTGAGCGACCGCGAACGCGAGGTCGCGCAGCTCGTGCTGGAGGGCATGACCTACAAGCAGGTCGGCGACCGCCTCTTCATCTCGGCCAAGACCGTCGAGCACCACATGGCGCGGATGCGGCAGCGCCTCGGCTCCACCTCGCGCTCGGACCTCCTGGCGCAGCTGCGGCACATCATCGGTTCCTGACGCCCGCTCACCGTCGCCAACCCTCCGCTGACCGCCTTTCCCTCGATGGAGAGGTGAGGGTTTGGCGTGGTCATGAGAAAATTGGTCCGATCGAGCGCAAGGAACTTGTAACGCTACGAGGTGGCTATGCCCCCGTTGGGGGGAACGAGGCCGTGCAAGGGGACGGTGAGGGTTGCTGGCTGTAGGCTTCCCCACCGTTGCTCGCCGAGCAGGTCAGGTGGATCGATTTGCCGAGCCAGGACGACGCGAGACCGTCACGCCCACGGGGCCGTGACGAGCTGGCGCGCGACTGGGCGCACAAGGTCAGCCGCACCGCGTACATCCCGTTGTCGGCCGCGAAGCTGACCGACGAACTGCACGAGCTCCTCAACGTCGTGGCCGAGGCCCTCACCGAGGAACCGGCCGTCGCCTCCCTCGTGGGCAGGCGCCTGGTGGAGATCCACTGCGTGGGCGCCGAAAGCCTGACCGTCTCCATCGAGGTACTGGCCGAGTTCGTGGTGCAGGAAGGCGCCGACGCCTCGTCCGCGGCCCTGGTGATCGGCGCCGTCTCCTCCGCCTACACGGCCGCGATCCAGGCGTTCGTCCTGGAACAGCAGGAAAGCGTCAGCCAGGCGCTCCTCCGCGCGAACCGAGCGGTCCAGCTGGACCTCCAGGCCAGCGAGGAACGCTTCGAGGACATCTTCGCCCACTCGTCCACCGGCATCGCCATGGTCAGCCTCGACGGCGACCTGGTGCGCGCCAACGAAGCGCTGTGCACCATCCTGCGCCGCGAGGACGTGGACGGCATGACCCTGACCGACCTCATCGCGCCGGCGGACCTCCCGCTGATCAACGACGCCCTGGCGGGCCTGCGCTACGGCCGGATGCGCCGAGTGGAAGAACGCCCCCGCCTCATCGACCGGGACGGCGAGCACTTCCGCGTCCTCCTCGCGGCCACCGTCCAGAAGGACGCCGACGACAACCCTCGCCACTACGTGGTGATGATCGACGACGACAGCCAGCTGACCCTCCTGGGCGGCCGCCTCCAGTACCAGTCGCTGCACGACGCCCTGACCGGCCTCCCCAACCGCCAGTACCTCACCACCAGGCTCGAATCGCTCCTGCACAGCGACATCGAGCACGGCGTGACCCTCTACCACCTGGACCTCGACGCGTTCGCCGTGATCACCGACGGCCTGGGCAGGGAGATCGGCGACAAGGTCCTCAAACTGGTGGCCGAACGCCTCAGCTCCGTCTTCGCCGGCGAAAAGGCGATGGTCGCCCGCCTGGAGGGCGACGAGTTCGCCGTCCTGGTCGAGAACGGCCCGGAAACCCCGGACGTGGACACCACGATCCGGACGATCGAACACGAACTGGCCGAACCGGTCTACTTCAACGACCAGGGCGTGGCGGTCTCCGCCACCATCGGCGTCCTCCCGCGCCTGCACCCGGGAGACCACCCGGCCGAAGTCCTGCGCGCCTCCGACATGACCCTGAGAAGGGCGAAGCGCAGCGGCCGCCGCCAGTGGGGCCTGCACGACGCCACCCAGGACAAGCGCGAACAGGAGGAGTTCGCCCTGGCCGCCGTCATGCCAGGAGCCTGGGAGAGCGGCGAGATCGAGGTCGTCTTCAACCCGGTCATGCGCCTGGACGGCACGGCCCGCATCTGCGTCGAGGCCGAACTGAACTGGCGCCACCGAGACGCGGGCCTGATCCCGCACGAGAAGTGCGTCTCCATGGCCGAACACACCGGCCTGATGCTCCCGCTGGGCGAGTGGATGCTCCGCACAGCAGCCGAAACAGCGCGCGCCCACGACGAAATGCTCGCCGTCTGCCTGACCGAGAGCATGGCCAACAGCCCGGACCTCGTCCGAGACGTCCGCCGAATCCTGGCCGACACCGGCCTGCAGGCAGGCCGCCTGCTCCTGGGCTTCCCGGTCCACGTCCTCGCCTCCGAGGACAGCGAGGCAGCCGACAACCTGGACCTCCTGTCCGACATGGGAATCCACATCGGCGCAAGGGACTTCCAGGGCTCCACGGCCGAAATCGAACTGGTCCGCTCCCTGGGAGTCCGGGCAGTGCGCATGAAGGGCCGCTGCCAAAAACCGGACGACCTGGTCTCCCACGTGCTCAGCGACCTCATCGGCTTCGTCCACGAGGCAGGCGGCCTCGTGGTCATCGACGCGATCGAGGACGCCGAGCAACACGACTGGTGGACCGAACTGGGAGCAGACGCGGGCGTGGGCCCGGCCTTCTGCGTGGAACCGACTACGGAGTGGCCTTCCCAGGCCTGAGGTGCACCAGCACCAACGCGAACCCGGCAACGGTCACCATCCGCAACGCGGCACTGATCCCGTTCCAGTCCTTCGACTGCCACATGGCGAACCACTCACCACCAATGGTGATGAACCCGCCCAAGAACAACGCCACGATCATCATCAACCCAGCAGAAGCGAACTTCCGCGCACTGTCCTCCTTGTCGCGGACGTACGCGATCGTCCCGGCGGTGAGCAGCACAGCAGACACCGCCTCCCAGAGGATGATCGCGACGTAGACGACCGTCACCACAGCAGAGCTGGTGATGGCCCGCCACTTCAACCCCTCGCCGAACGTGGTGTCCATGGCGAGCACGTGCTTCACGAACGCCTCGTTGGTGCCGTAGTCCGTGACGTTGCCGAGGACCACCAGAATCATGTTGAGGGCGACGAACCCAACGGTCACCGCCACGACCGCGCGCAAGCTGCCGACCCGAGCAAGAAGACGCATGCTGCGGACAGTAACGGACAGACCGCACCGAGTGAGACCAGTTACCCGCGAAGCCACCCGCCCCCAACGCGAAGCCCCACAACACCCGCGAAGCCACTCCACTCGCGAAGCCGAAGGCGAGCCCGACAGAGCGCGCGGATCGTCAAAGCGGTGTCGTGACGTGCCTGCACAAACTCAGCCACGCACGCTTGAGATTGGGGCTTGACTTTGGGTGCGAGGTGCTAGCTTCTCGAGCTCGGCCGGGCGCTTTTCAGCCCGGCCTTTTCCGGCCGATGAGCGCCTCGCAAGGGCCCCGAAGTCAAGCCCCAATCTCTATCGTCGCGCAGCGGCGATGACTGGACCACGCTCGTCAAAGTCTTTGCACCAAACGCAACCACACAACAAAGGTGACCCGACCCGCGACCAACCGTCAGCAAGGAGAACGAAACTCGACCTGAGGCAACCGCGACTGCCACAACTCCTCAGTCAACGCCCCCCGAGTAGCCCCACAAATCCGAGCAACCTCATGCTCCACATCAATGTCCCAAAGCCGCAAAACCCCATCCCCACCGTTGGTCAGCAACACCCGGCTGTCAGGTCGAAAGTGGACAGACGGCTCACCCCCGGAAGCCAACGCCATCTGCTGCCCAAGAGGCGCAGCCTCAGCCGGGTTGCTGATGTCCCACAACCGAAAAGTCTTGTCCGCGCTACCACTGGCCAACGTCTTCCCGTCAGACGTGATCGACAACGAGCTGACCTGCTGCCCGTGCCCCCGCAGCACGCTCAAAGCCCGAGGCCGCTCCCGATCCCGAACGTCGAAGATCCGGATCGTCCTGTCCGTCCCCCCGGTGATCACCGTGTTCCCGTCAGGCGTGAACAGCACCCGCTGCACCGGCTCCAGGTTCCCCGCGACCGGCTGCCCGATCGGCCGGCCGGCAGCCGGATCGCTGACGTCCCACAACCGGAACGTCCGGTCGGAACTGGCCGTGGCCAACGTCTTCCCGTCCGGACTGAACGCGACGTCGTTCACGTACTCCCGATGCCCGACCAACGGCGAGCCGAGCGCTTTCGGACGGGCCGGATCGCTGACGTCCCACAACCGCACCGACTTGTCGTCGTTGCCGGTGACCATGATCCGCCCGTCCGGCGAGAACCCGACGGTGGAACTGAACCGCGTGCCGAGCACGAGCGGTGCCCCAAGCGGAGTGACCGCGGCAGGATTGCTCAGGTCCCACAACCGCACCGACTGATCCGTCAGCCCGTTGGCGGTGGCGAGCACCTTCCCGTCCGGCCGCAACTTGGGCCGGATAGTCCCGCGATCAGGCCCGACCTCGACCGTCCCCAGAGACACGACACCGTCCCGCATGCTCCACAACCGGGCAGTCCGCACCCCGTCCCCGGCCACCAGCAGCCCGCCGTCCGCGCTGAAAACAGGCTGCACCAGGTTCGTCGACCGAACCAGAACCATGTTCTGCGGCAACGACCACAACCGCACGGCGTTCTCACCGGCCCCGGTCGCGAGCGTACGCCCGTCCGGCGTGAACCCCACCGCGAACACCCCGCCACTGGGAGCCGTCAACGGTCTGCCGACAGAAGAAGGCGCGGCCGGATCGCTCAGGTTCCACAACCGAACGGTCCCGTCGGCCGACCCGGAGGCGAGCACCTGACCGTTGGGGCTGAACTTGACCGACCACACCCCACCGGTGTGCCCGACCAGTGCGTCACCGACGGGTTGCTGGGCAGCCGGATCCCACAACCGCACGGTCGAGTCGTCACTCCCGGACGCGAGCAACGATCCGTCCGGACTGAACGCCACCGAGTGCAGCCCGTCGGTGTGCCCGACCATCGGCTTGCCGATCAACGCACGAGAAGCGACGTCGTACAACCGGATCGTGCGGTCGTCACCGGAAGCGGCGAGCGTCCGCCCGTCCGGACTGAACGCGAGCGTCCGAACCGCAGCGGTGGCACCGGTCAACGGCTCACCGAGAGGCTTCAGGCCAGCCGGATCGGACACGTCCCACAACCGGGCGGTCTTGTCGTCGTTGGCCGCGGCCAACGTCCGCCCGTCCGGACTGAACTCCAGCAGGTAGGTGATCCCGTTCCCGGTGTCGACCGTCGAGACGTGCCGCGGATGAGCCTGATCACTGACGTCCCAGAGCCGGATGGTCCGATCCTCACCGGTGGTGGCGAGCAGCCGGTCGTCAGGTGAGAACACCGCCGAACTGAGCCACCCGTCGTGTCCGGGGATCACCGCGAGGGGCTGAGGACGAGACCGGTCCCGCACGTCCCACAACCGGGCGGTCCGGTCGTAGCTCGCGGTGGCGAGCACCTCGCCGTCCCGGGTGAACGAGGTCAGGTAGACCGCCCCGGTGTGCCCCACCAGCGGCACGGCCAGCGGCGTCTGCTGGTTGGCGAGCAGCTTCGACCCGACGTCCAGGTCGTCCGGCCGCATCCGATGAGCGGCCAGCAGCAGCTGGGCGGCGACCGACGGGTCGGTGTCGGTGAGCCGGTCCGCCTCGGCCACGACCTGCCGGAACACCGCGTCGTTGCGCTGCCGCACGGCGATGACCGCGGCCGTCGCGGCGATCAGCGCGAACACCACCACGAGCGACACGGCACTGCGCCGCAGCCACACGCTCTTGCGGTGCTGACGCTCGGACGTCCGCACGAACTCCTTGGCGACCGTGGTGACGTCCTGCTGCTGACGCACGCCCTCCAGCCGTGCGCCGCGGTAGAGCAACGACGAGTCGTGGCCGTGTTCGGACCACGTCGCCGCGTCCTCCTCTAGCCGCTGGCGAGTGAGGTTGCCCGCGCGGTCCTCGTCGATCCAGCCGCGCAGCCGCGGCCACGCCTGGAGCAACGCCTCGTGCGTGATCTCCACCGAGCCGGCGTCCGCGGTGATCAGGCGGGCGTGCGTGAGAACTTCGAGCGCGCGTTCCGTGGCGGACAGGTTGGCGCTGGCCTCCAGCAGGCTGTGGCGGCTGGACCTGCGGCGCGTGTCCTGCGTGTCGTCACCCACCCTGACCAGGCGCAGGAGCAGCTGGCGTGCGGCGGCGCGGGCCGGTTCGTCGAGGTCGGACCAGGCACGTTCGGCGGTCGCCGCGACGGCGCCCTGGATGCCGCCCGCCGCCCGGTAGCCCGCGATCGTGAGCCTGCCCGCCTGCCTGCGCTGCCACGTGACCAGCAGCGCGTGGCCGAGCAGGGGGAGCGCGCCCGCGTCGTAGGCGTCCTTGCCGCGGCGGTTGTGCGTGCCGAGGTCGCGCAGCATCACCTCGACCAGCCCGGCCTCCAGCTGCAGGCCCGCGGCCTTGGCCGGGTTCGTCACGGCGTCGCGCAGCTCGGCCGCGGACATCGCGCCGAGCACCATCTGCCTGGTCTGCAGGGCCTCGGAGAGCTCGGGGAAGTCGAGGCAGCGCGCGTAGAAGTCGGCCCGGACGCCGAGCACGACCGCCGTCTTCGCCGCCGCCGCGTGCAGGGCCTGCACGAAGATCCGCAGCCGGTCCTCGTCGCCGCCGAGGGTGAACGCCTCCTCGAACTGGTCGACGATCACCACCCGGTCGCCGACCGCGACCCGCACCTCCTGCGCGAAGGTGTCGGCGTCCTCCAGCGCGGGGACCAGGTCCGGCACCTGGAGCGTGAGCTCCTTCAACGGATCGGTGCCCGGCGAAATGACGATCGCTTCTTTGTTCAGCCGGGGCAGCACGCCCGCTTTCAGCAAACTCGACTTACCGGCACCGGACGCGCCGACGAGCATTGTGATGCCGTTGTCGTTCAGTTTTTCGAGAAGCGCGTTCGTCGCCCGTTCACGGCCGAAGAACCAATTCGCGTCGTCCGGCCCGAACGCGCTGAGGCCCATGTACGGGCAGACGGCGTTGTCCTCCTGCGGCGGCGGCCCGGGGTCGGTGACGGGGCTCGCGAGCGCCTCTTCCCAGAGCGCGCTCCACGCGTCGACCTCGTACAGGCCGTCGATCGCCGGCTGCGGCCTGCGCTTGCGGGCCTCGCCGATCAGCACCTCGAGGACGGCGCTCAGGCCGCTGAACCGCGCGGGCACGTTCCGCCCGCGCCGCCAGTCGCTCACCCGTTGCGCGGGCACTCGCAGCGGCCGGCCCCGTTCGTCCGTCCGGCGGGCACGCGCGACCGACTCCGTGACTCGTTTCAGCGGAGGGTCGCCAGCCTCCGCGTAGAGCAGCGCGAACCGCTCCGCGAAGACGCCACGGGGTCCCAAGCAGCCTCCTCCTCGTCCGGACCGGAAAACTCCGACCGCACGTCTGAGCTGCGGCGCACGCACCGGACAGGCGGTCGAAGACCCACCATAACGAGGTGGTCTGACAACCTCGACCGGACATGCTTTCAACCGGCGGGAGACCGTGGGAGTGGCAGTGATCGACTGGGGCAGAGCGTCCACGGCTGAGGAGCGCTGGGGGTCTCCTCAGCCGTGGTCAGCAGGGCAGGTTCCGGACGACTGGCAGGGCGCTGCCTGCTAGGTCACGCCGCCTGCCAGAGCGCGTCCGCCTCCGGTTGCTTCGGCTGGACCCGGTTCGGGTCGGGCAGGTAGGTCTCGGTCGGCAGCGTCACGTAGGTGATCGCGTCCGGTTTCAACGCGGTGAGCTTGCCCGCGAGATCGGCCAGTTTCGCGATCGACCCGATTTCGGAGTCCGTGACGATGGACTTCGTCATGATGTCGGCGAGTTCCAGTGTTTTCTGCGGGCTGCCGAGCCAGTTCTCGTTCGCGAGTTTCTCGCTCAACGCGCGCATGAACAGCTGCTGGTTCTTGATGCGGTTCAGATCGCTGCCGTCACCGATGCTGTAGCGGGTGCGCACGAATGCGAGCGCCTGCGTTCCGTCGAGTTTCGTCGGCCCGGCCGGGACGTGCAGGCCGCTCTTCTCGTCGTCGATCGCCTCGGGCATGGTGACGTCGATGCCGCCGAGCTTGTCGATGACGTCGCGGAACCCGTTGAAGTCGATCTGCACGAAGTGGTCGATCCGCATGCCGCTCATCTGCTCGACCGTCGCCACCGTGCAGGCGGGGCCGCCCGTGGAGAAGGCGCTGTTGAACATGGCGAGCGAGGCCGGCGGGTTGGCCCCGCACTGGGGCCTCGGCACCATCGTGTCGCGCGGGATGCTGATCACGCGGGCCGTGTCGCCCTTCGCGTTCAGCTGGACGACCATGGCGGTGTCGGACCGGCCGTCGTCCTTGCCGATGAGGAGGATGTTGAGGGGGCGGCCCGGCGTCGACGGAGGCCTGGGGTGGGTGATCTCCTTCGCGAGATCGACGGTCTTGAGATTGCTCTCGAGCCGCCAGTAGCTGCCCCCGACCACGACGCCCGTCGCGATGACCACGGCGGCCCCCGAGACCACGAGCCATCGTTTCAAGTGGACGTTCATGTCCTCCACGGTCCCCGGCGTTTGTTCGGTTCCCGTAGGCGAATTGTCATGGTTGTGTCACAGCGCACCTCAGCTGGTCGAGGAAGGTGGCGTGGTCGGCCGTCGTGGCGTACCTGACCTTCGTGCGTTCGGGGGCGATGTCACGGCCGAACGGGCTGTCCGGTGCGAGGAACCGTTGGTCGGCAACGATCTTGCCCCGCGTGTACCGCCCGGTGAGCTCGATCGCGAACCGGTCTTCTTGGTAGGTGGCGAGCCCGGGTTCGACGAGGATCGCGGCCGCCAGCGGGTCGTGCGGCACGAACCCCTTCTTGCCGAGGAAGCTGCCGTAGAAGTCGGCGTAGAAGCCGAGGATCCGCCGCGGATAGCAGTCCTGCGGGAGCGCGTCCAGCCACTCCTGCGGCGCGTGGCTCGCCATGGTGACGTCGAGGCCGACGATCGTGAGGTTCTCGAACCCCGCCGCGAGCACGAGGTCGGCGGCCTCCGGGTCGTGCCAGAAGTTGGCCTCGGCCTGCGAGGTGATGTTCCCAGGCACGTTCAGCGCGCCACCCATGACGACGACATCGCCGAGCAGTTCCGGCAACCGCGGCTCGATCTGCAGCGCCAGCGCGACGTTGGTGAGCGGCCCGATGGCGAGCAGGCCGAGCTCCCCGGGGTTCCTGCGCGCCAGGTTCACGAGCTGCTCGGCGGCGCTCTCGTGTGAGCGGGCGGTCTTGGGCTCCGCGCCGGCATGCCCGCCCAGCCCGTCGTGACCGTGCACGTCCTCGGC
The DNA here is from genome assembly GCF_042721395.1 of Lentzea sp. NPDC058450. Lineage (NCBI taxonomy): Bacteria > Bacillati > Actinomycetota > Actinomycetes > Pseudonocardiales > Pseudonocardiaceae > Lentzea > Lentzea sp. NPDC058450. The sequence continues at coordinate 71,182 of NZ_JBHXLO010000017.1, read as the reverse complement.
CGTCCTGAGCGGCTGGGCCAGCGGTTTCGCGGCGCCCATCGCCACCGGCACGTCGATGCCAAGACGTTCGACGAGCCTGAGGGCGTTCGCGGTGGCTTGGTGGACCGGCACGTTCCCGTGAACGGTGCCGATGGCGACTATTTCGGTGTCGGCCTGCGCACGCAGGTAGTACAAAGCGAGGGCATCATCGATGCCGGGGTCCGCGTCGACGATGATCCGCATGTCTTCGATCTTGGGGGATGCCGTGACGGTACGTCCAGCAGTTCCCGCCGACGCCCCAGCCGTGGCGTTCGTGCACGTCCAAGCCTGGAAAGACGCCTACCGAGGCCTGGTCCCGGACGCCGTGCTCGACGGCCGCTCAGTCGAGCGCAGCACACAGATGTGGGAACGCGACATCCCGCGCGGCGGCGTCTGGGTGGGCCTCGCCGACGACCAGGTGGTCGGCTTCGCCTGCGTGGGCCCGTCCCGCGAACCGGACGCCGAACACGAGCTGCACGCGATCTACGTCCTGGCCACCGCCTACGACACAGGCCTCGGCTACGCCCTGGCGTCAGCAGCTTTGGCGGGCAAGACCGACGTGGGCCTGTGGGTGTTCGAAGACAACCCACGCGCCCGCCGCTTCTACGAACGCTTCGGCTTCCACACCGATGGCTTCGTGAGGACCGAGACCATCGGCGGCGCCGAGCTTTCGGAACTGCGCTACCGCCTGACCCAGGGCACTACTGGCGTCAGTACCACCGGCCTACCATCACACCAGTAGCCGAGCCGGGAGCGTGAAGATGTTCCGAGCAGCCTTCCGCCGCAACCTGGAGTCCACCGAGATCTCCATAGCCCAGAAGGTGTTCGGCGACGCCCTGGACCTCAGCGCCCTGACCCTCGCCGAAGGCGGCCTGCTGGGCAGCTTCGGCGTGGCCAGAACCCTCCCCAAACTGGTCACCTTCCCCAAGGGCGTCCTGACCACCCCACAACACCAGGCACGTTTCGAACGCTGGCTGGTCCACGAACTGACCCACGCCTACCAGTACCAGCACGGCCGCAGCATCCTGAGCCTGCTCCCCACCGCCATGGCGGGCTTCTTCAACAAGAACCTCTACAACTACGGCGGAGCAGAAGGCCTGCGCGACAAGACGTTCGCCGACTTCAACACCGAACAGCAAGCGAACATAATCGCCGACTACTACTACCTCAGCACCTACGAACCACACCAAGACCTGACGCCCTACGAGCCCTACATCGCCCACGTCCGCTCAGGCGCCTGACCTCCCCGGGCTCAGCGAACGGCGACCTCGCCAAAAAGATCAAGCTCCGACCGCGTTACCGCTGGTCAGAGCTTGATTTCACCCGGCGAAAGGTGGTGCCCCAGGCAGGATTCGAACCTGCGACACACGGTTTAGGAAGGGACGACAGGGCTAACGCTCGTTGTACCTGCTGACCTGCGGCTTCGGCTGCTTCCGTTGTGGCGCTTGGGTTCCGCATTTCGCGATGGTTTCGCGGTTCGCGTCCTGCCACTTCCCGGCCATCAGCCCGATCCTCAGCCTGCACGCGGCCGGTGCCGTCGAGTCAAGGTACGTCCTCCAGCCTTGACGCGTCGATGCCGGCCGTTCGTCATGCTCGGAGGTCGGGCTGTCGGCGTGCAGTCTCCTTGTCGGCATGGAGCCCCGTCGACGCGTGCTCATGATCGGTGGCAAGGCGGCGCAGCCGTCGCGGCAGTCGAGCGCCAGGACCGGCAAGTCCGCGGTGACCCTGACGGCGCTCGTGGGGAGCTGCTGGCCGGCGTGGCTCTATGGGTCGAGCTCGTCGGTGGGGCAAGGCCGGAGGACGGCGCGCTGCGCCGCCCGGCCGACCGGCGCAGCGAAGCGGATGCCGGGAGTGCCGGGATGGAAGGTGTTTGCCGTACGCGCGGAGCGCGCCGCCAACGGCGGCCTTGATCCTGTAGAGCCGAATTCGGCAGTCGTACCGTACTAACGTTCGAAGTCTTGCTGCCGATACTTCGAGTATGACTCAACCTGCCGCGGAGAAATCCAAGACCACGGCGCTCGGCGTTCGAGCTGAGATTGCGCTAGTTGCAGGCACGTTGCTGGTGACCGTAGCGGCGCTTGTGTGCGTCCTTTGGTGGCCAGGAATTTCGCTTGATACAGAATCTGCGAAAGCGAAACTTGATGCAGTTCGTACAGCTTTGAGTTTCGGGATTGGAGCCGGAGGGGCTGTGGCGCTCTGGCTTGCAATTAGGAGACAAAGGTCAACCGAGCGAGATATTCTCAATAGGGAGCAAACTTATCAGCTTCAGGTTCAAGTTGCCGAAGTCACTAGGTTGCATCAGGAACGCGTGGCTGATACGACCGAGAAGCATCAAGAACGCTTAGCTTCGAATTCGGAAAAAGATGCTTCTCAGCGTCGCGTGAATGAAATGTACAATAGCGCTGTTGAGCAGTTGGGTAGCGATAAAGCGCCGGTTCGCTTAGGTGCTCTCTATACGTTAGAGCGGCTTGCAGACGATGATCCCGGGTTCCGCTCAATTGTATTCAATGTCATATGCGCTTACCTTCGCATGCCCTTGAATGGCCCCATTGAGTCGATGGAGTCTTACATTAGGACGTTTGCGAAGAATCGCTCTGAAGTTAATGTCGAGCTTGCTGTAGAAGTACGCGAGGAGATAGAAGTCCGTCGCACAGCCCAGGGGCTGATACGTGAACATCTGAAACCGGAGGAGGATTTTCAGGGTGGTGGAATAGGCGTAAAGGAGCGATGGGAGGTTGAGGAAGTTCGTCTGTCTGGTGCGACACTGATAAACTTTGATCTATCTGGCTGCGTCCTTCCTGCGGTGGATTTTGATGGCGTGGCTTTTGTGGGGTCGTGCGATTTTCGCGGTACCCGATTTCGGGGTGTCGCCAGTTTCGACGATTGTGTTTTTAGGTCGTATGCTTCGTTTGAGCACGCGAAGTTTGATGTTTCTAGTTGGTTTGAGCGAACTGATTTTAAAGGTAGCGCATACTTTAGCTCGGCTGTGTTTAGGGGTGACTCGGAGTGGGATGATGCAAAATTTGCCAGGACTGCAGAATTTACGGGAGCCACTAACAAGCGTAACTTCAACATGCGAAGTTCGAGCTTTGGAGACGATGTTGATCTAGCTCAGTTGACCAGGGTGGATCTAACTCGGGCGTCTGCTAGCATCTCGGATGATAACGACCGGTTTTGGCCGGCCGGCTGGCGTGAGGAGCTTTCCTCCAATGGGGAGCGGATCGTGCTGCTTCGCGACGGGTCGAAATCTGAAGGTAGCTAAATGTAGCTTTAGTGGCGTTCGGTTGGGTAGGTTCTCTGGATTCTTCCCTGCGGGTCGCTCGCCTTTGGTGCCATGGATTTTTGTAAGAGTAAAGGGAAGAACCCTATGGGTAATCCGCCTGTGCCGTCAGCTGATCAGATCATCTCCGCGCTTTCTTCGACGGGTTTTCTGTTTGAGCAGAAGGCGGCGAACATCCTTGAAGATACTGAGACTGGATGGGCTTTTAAAGATCCTGATCTTGGTACGAGTCGTGAGATAGACCTCTTCAAGGTTGGTTCAGTATACGACCATGATCAGAAATACCGAACATTTGAAATCTCATGGTATATTCTTGGTGAGTGTAAAAACTATCAGTGGCCCTGGGTGGCTCTAACGAAACCCTGGGGGGCGCGACGGTGGTTTTTGACTTCTGATGACCTATCGTTGACGCAGGCGATGCGGTTTCACTTGGGTATAGATGATGAGGGCATGGCACTCGCGAATCGCGATGAGGAAACGTTCTTTCAGGGCTATCAAAGAGTGCGAGCCGAGGCCTTGCCGAGAGCTGTTCAGCTAGTGAAACTAAATAAGAAGTCGGGGGGATGGGATGCTGCGAGTGGTGACATTTTTAATGATGTAACTTATCCTCTTGCTAAGGCGTCGAACTTCCTTAAGACGAGGTTTGATGACCGACAAGAGCAAGGCTATCTTGGAAGCAGTAGGGAAATGCAGGTGATTTTTCCGGTGCTCGTGGTATCTTCGCAGATATATGCTGTTTCGGCGAATGGTGATCCCGAGGTCAAGGAAGTTGGTCAGGTGACCTTGGAGCGAACACTATCTTCTGAGAACGTCAGCGGAAGGTTCCGAATCGACGTTGTTCATATCGATCATTTGCGCGACTGGTATGAGCAGCGAGTACGGTCGGTTGTTGACTACCTGGCGGACTCGCTCACATTCAGTAACGAAGGTCTTCGAGGCGTAAAGGATAGTTTTCGTCGCTCATCGGGTTCTTGAGTTTGTCGGCTTTGGATGACTATAGTAGATGTGTGGATTTGATCGAATGGCCGTTCCGCATGGCGTGCGGTCTGCTGCGGGACGAACTGCCTCGACGTTGGGCGCATGTTCAAGGAGTTGCTGACAAGGCGCGCACGTTGAGCCTGCTTCTTCCTGAGAGTGATCTTGAGATGTTGGTGGCAGCGGCGGTCTTGCATGATATTGGATACGCACGTTCGCTGGCATGTACAGGTTTTCATCCGCTTGATGGAGCGCGATACCTACGTGACCAGGGGATTCCAGGCCGGCTGTGTGCACTTGTGGCGCATCACTCGTGTGCGTATAGAGAAGCTGAGCTCCGAGGAATGTCTGCAGCGTTGGCTGAGTGGCAGGATGAGAAGACACCACTGCGAGACGCTCTTTGGTGGGCCGATATGACGACCACGCCCGATGGTCAACCCACCAACGTGCATGATCGGATCGAAGAGATCCAGAAACGCTACGGCCCAGAGGATCTGGTGACTTTCTTTATCCGTCAGGCCAAGCCTGAGTTGGTCAGCGCAGTCGAGCGAACCGAGGAACGGCTACGCGCGGCGCGATCCGACTACACCGCGAAGTAGGGCGTTGAGCGTTCCTCGAACCCGTGCTCGATCCGTAGCCGGATGGATTGATGGATGTTGAGCGAGTCGAGGTTTCCGCGGCTCACCCAGTGAACTTCGCTGGACTCGTCGCTCGTGCGCAGTTCGCCGCCGAGCAGCCGCGCACGGAAGCAGATGGAGAACTGCTGTCGCACCTCGCCGTCCGTGTAGGCGATGACGTGCGCGGGGTCCGAGTACACGCCGATGATGTCGACGGGCTCGACGTCGATCCCGGTCTCTTCCTTGATCTCCCGGACGACCGTGTGGCCGATGGTCTCGCCGACGTCCTGGGCTCCGCCGGGGATCGAGTACAGGTCGTTGTCGGTCCGCCGGATCATCAACAGCCGGCCTTGCTCGTCCTGCACGAACGCCGTCACCGCCACGACGATGTTGGTCGCCTTCGGTGCGTTCGGATCGTTGTAGTGATCAGTGCGAGCCATGCCTACCTGCCTACCACTTCGGCGGCTTCGCGCCATCCCAGACGCCCTGGAAGCTCTCGGCGTACGTCTCGAACAGGTCGCCGCCGGACAGCCGTCGAAGGTGCAGGACCGGGGCGTGAGCTGCCATGAAGCCGTGCACGTGCGTGTTCACAAGCATCTCGTCATCGAAGCGGTAGATCGAGTTGTAGAGCGTCGTGCCGTGAATCCGGATCTCCACGCCGGGCACCTCGGCCAACGGCTTGTAGATCGCGAGGGCGTTCCGGATCTTCGCGCCAAGCGTTGCCTTGCCGATACCCTCCTCTTCGCTTCGGCGCGCGACCTCTCGGCTTGCCGGGTCCCCGAGCAACAGCCGGATCCTGACGCCGCTCTCCGCCTTCTGGCGAAGCGTCTTGATCAAGGCTGGGTTGTCCACCAGGAACATGCCGGCGTAGACCAGGATCGAGATGCTGATCTTCGACTGCTCGATCAGGTGTCCCCAGATGTCGTGCGATACCGCGTGGCGGTGCGCGTAGACCTGGACGACCTCGGACTCGTTGATCTCTTTCTTCTTCTCTGGCGCGACTGCGTCTGGCCAGAGGTAGGTCTCGGTCTCGCGGACCATCGCGGCGATGGCGTGCCGGTGGCGCGGGTACGGCGTCCGGTCCTGCGTGATCCACCGTTCGACGGTCTTCGGGTCTACGCCGGTTGCCTTAGCCACCTCATCGAGGCCCAAAGTGTTGCGCAGCAACGCATCCCGTAGGCGTTGGTTCGGCATGACCCACTCTCCGTACAACTAGGGACGACTTCAATGTAGCCGAGACGTCTGTAGTTGTCCTGTTGTGTGGTGTTGACGTCCTCTCGATTCGTCGAAAGTCGTAGGTGTCGAGATGTCGGGGAGCGGCCCCGACCGGCACAAACGTCAGGAGAACGACGATGGCGATCACAGGTGGGAGCAGGTTCCCGGCGGGTCACGACTTCGTGTTCCCGAGGGGCGCGCTCGTGATGGGCGTCGAGCCCGTCCTCAAGTTCCAGTCGGCTGAGGAGCGCGCCAAGGGCCTCCTCGCCGAACAGGAGAAGGACAAGGAGACCGGTCAGCTCGTGTGGTCGGTCCTGGTGATCGACCAGGCTGCGGAGCGCAAGGCGGACGCTGCGGTCACGGTCAAGATTTCGGCACCTCACCAGCCGGTCCCGCCGGAGGCGATTCCGGGTACGGACATCCGCCCGGCGATGTTCGAGGGTCTGACGGTGACGCCGTGGATCGATGACAAGGGCTGCCGTGGTGGCCACGTCGGTGAGCGTCACCGCTGCCGGGCGAAGCTGGGCTACAGCCTGCGGGCCACCGGCATGAAGGCCATCGTCGCGGCCAAGCCCGCACCCAAGGCGGCGTGATCCGTGCCCGATTTGATGCGCCTGCACCTGACGGCGAACCTGCCGATTCGGGTGGAACCGCTCGTCTTCGCCGGACGGGTCGAGTTCCGGTTGGGCAACGCGTTCCCAGCCGTCCTGGTGGTCGACGCGGAAGCGCTGCCCCGGCTTGCTGAGGCGGTTGCTGAGGGACAGACGGCCCTTGATGCGGCGCGGGGTGGTCAGTGATGGGGTTCAACGCCACCTGTACGCCTGGGCAAGACGCGGGCGCGGCCATGATCCGGGTGACGCCCGAGGTTCCGGCGCTGGCCATCTACCTCGACCCGGTCAACATCGCGATCCAGCTCCCGCCTTTCCCCGGCGGTTCGGACGTGCTGATGCGGTTCTGCCGGGAGTTGTCGCGTGAAGCTTCCAAGCTGGCGGATCACCTCGGCAGTCAGGAAGGCCGGCACGCCCTGGCGGAGGGAGATCCTGATGTCCGCGGTTGAGGCGATGCACTGGGGCCTTGCTGAGCAGGCTCGGACGCTGAGCGAGGCACATGACGTGCTGAGCAAGCTCCTCCCCAATCCCAAGTCCGCGCCCGCCGTGCTGAAGGACTACTACCTCCGGTCCGCCGCCATCTACGCCCGCGTCGCTGAGACCGATCGCAGCCACCACCACGAGGCCATGTACTGGGCGAACCGTGAGCGCGAGAAGGGGGAGGCGATCAAGGTCACCAAGACGGCGAAGAAGTAGCAGAAGTCCTTATTGGACAGAGCGCGTGACTCGGCTGGGTCACGTGGCGATGCCGCACGTCTTGTTGCGGTGCAAAGAGAACGTGAGACGCAGGAGCGGAACCCGGCTACCAACCTCGCCGCTCCTGCGTTGTCCACCCAACTCAGGAGTGAACAACGATGAGCGTAGAGCCTGAGCGCATTCGTGCGCTAGACGGGGATCAGATGATCTCCACCAGGCAGACCGTTTCCAGCTATGCCGTGATGCTCGATGGCGGCTCACTGGAGACGATGGAACTCACGGCGGCGCAGGCTCGGGGCTTCGAATGCCTGACCTGTCGGGCGCAGCACACCGGCGCTTCGGGGGCTTTCCAGCCTGTTGGACGCATCCCGAGCGTGGGGAGCGTCTTCCAGTGCCCGAAGTGCGCTGGCGGTGCGCGATGAAGGGAAACCGTTGGGTTGATCCCGCACCGTTCGAGGGTGCACGTCCGCAGGTTCCTTGGTGGGTATGGCTTCCCGGCTGGGTCAAGCTCGTGCTCGCGCCCGCTGCCCTGCTGTGGTTCGCGGTCCGCCTGGTCGTGCGGTTGGTCGTTCTGGCCGTTCGGTACCCGGTTGCGGTCACGGCCGGCCTCGGCGGCTACGTCGCCTATCACCGGTTCGGGCTCTCGCCGCTGGTGCTCGCGTTGCTGTCGCTCATGTGTGTCTTGGCGGTCTGGTACGGCCTCGACCGGGACTCGTTCCTCCGGCATGGCTGGTACCGCGTGCTGACTGAGTGGCGGCGGCTCACCGTGTACGTGCCGCAGTGGCGGACCGTGGTGCGGCTTGCGGAGCTGACGAAGGAAGTCCGCGGGAAGGAGTACCTCCCGAAGCTGCGCCGCATTCGGTCGGAGGGCTGGCGGGACAAGGTGCGCGTGCGGATGATCCCGGCGCAGTCTCCTGAGCAGTGGGAGTTGCGGCGAGACAACCTGGCGCACTCGTTCAACGCTCGGTCCTGTCGGGTGCGGGTGCTGAAGCCTCGCGTGCTTGAGCTCGACTTCATCCACGCTGACCCGCTGGCGCGTCCGGTCGCGGTGCCGCAGCTCGCCGACCCCGGAGAGGTCGACCTCAAGCGTGTGGTCGTCGGTCGTACGGAGACGGGGAAGCCCTGGCGGTTAAGGCTGCTCGGGTCGCAGGTCCTCGTGGTCGGCGTTCCTGGTGCCGGCAAGGGCTCGGTGTTGTGGTCGATCGTGTGGCAGCTCGCTCCGGCCATCAAAGCCGGCTTGGTCCGCCTGGTCGGGATCGACCCCAAGGGCGGTATGGAGCTGGGGCAGTGTCCGGACGCGTTCGAGAAGGTCGTCTACGACAACGGTCCTGAAGCTGTTGCCCTGCTTGAAGAAATCGCCGCAGAGGTGAAGGAGCGGGCCACCCGTTACCGGGGTGTTCGGCGACTGTGGGCGCGAAGCACGGGGGAGCCCTTCACGGTCCTGGTCGTGGACGAACTGGCGGACCTGATCGCCTACCAGCCGGACCGGAACCTTCGCGAACGGGCGACGCGGGCTATCCAGACGATCACCTCTCAAGGGCGTGCTCCTGGTTACGCCGTCGTCGGCCTGGTCCAGGACCCGCGCAAGGAGATCGTCGGCTTTCGGCACCTGTTCACGACCCGTGTCGCACTGCGCCTCGATGAGCCGGTGCAGGTGGACATGGTCCTGGGCGACGGCGTTCGGCAACGCGGTGCGGCTGCTCACGAGATCAGCGAGAACACGCCGGGTGTGGCCTGGGGCAAGGAGGACGGGCAGCGCGAACCCGAGCGTGCGCGGGCCTTCAACGTCACAGACGCGGACCTGGTCGAGCTGGGTGCGTACCTCGCTCCGGCCACCGTGCACGAGTTCCCCGAGCTGACGGACGGGAGGGCTGCGGCGTGACTGAGTACCTGACTCGATCGGAGCGGATGAAGCAGCCAGCCGCGCTCGACGTTGTGCGGGCCGTGGCTGAGGAACACGGCGTCTGTGTCCGGCCATTGGCTAAGGAGCGGATCGACCTCGACACCGGGCGCGTGGACATCGTGCCCGTCCCGTGCGGCTCAACGGTCGCGAGTGTCTGTCCGACCTGCGCTGAGAAGAACCGGCGTCTGCGGATGGCGCAGTGTCGCGAGGGATGGCACCTGACCGAGGAACCGGACTTCACTCCGGACGCTCCGAGCGACGAACAGCGGGAGCTGACTGAGTACCGGGCTGACCTGGTGAAGGCCTTCCGCCTGGCCCTCGGTGAGGGCGATGAAGTGGGTGCGGAGGAGGTGCGGGAAGAGGTCGCGGAGGTCGACGCCGAACTTCGGCAACTCGGAGTCCGCGGTTCGCTCCCTTCGCTGGAAGTCCCGCTCAAGGGCGTGCGAAAGCGGTCGACCAGGCGTCGGCAGGATGCGCCCAACCTGCCTCGGCGGCCGGTCAGCAAGCGCACCGTGGGCAAGGTCTTCGGGGGCAAGTACCAGCCCTCGACGTTCCTCACGCTGACGCTCGACACCTACGGCAAGGTTCGCAGCGACGGCACGCCTGTCGATCCCTCGCGGTACGACTACCGCCGTGCGGCACGGGATGCGGTGCACTTCGCCGCGCTACTCGATCGGTTCGTGCAGAACCTCAGGCGCTGTGTGGGTTGGGAGGTCCAGTACTTCTCGGCGGTTGAGCCACAGCGTCGGCTTGCTCCGCACTGGCACGCGGCGGTCCGGGGCTCGATCTCGCGTGCGGAGCTGAAAGCGGTCACCGAGGCCACCTACCACCAGGTCTGGTGGCCTGCGCACGATGAGATCAAGTACAGCGGCGACCAGCTGCCGTCCTGGGATGTGCGGGTCAAGGGCTTCGTGGACCCGCAGACTCGAAGGGCCTTGCCTACCTGGGAAGAAGCCCTGGATGAGGTCGAGCGTCCGGCTCATGTGGCGCGCTTCGGCGTGCAGGTGCACTCCAAGGGCATCCTCGGTGGCACTCAAGAGGCTGGCCGCCACATCGGCTACCTGACGAAGTACCTCACCAAGAGCATCAACGAGTGCTTCGACGCCCAGACCGCGCGGCAGGAGGACCACGCCGAACGACTGTGCGCGGAGCTGGCCGTGACGCCTTGCTCACCGCAGTGCGCGGTGTGGCTGCTGTACGGCGTCCAGCCTCGTGGGGCTCGGTTGTCCACGGTGCCTGGGAAGTGCAAAGGCAAGGCGCACAAGCGAACCACGCTTGGGGTGGCTGGTCGGCGGGTGCTCGTGTCGCGGAAGTGGTCGGGTAAGTCGCTCGCAGACCACAAGCACGACCGGAAGACGTTTGTTCGGCAACTGCTCGCGGACGTCGGGATCAAGCCCGAGGACCAGGCGCAGCGCGTCGTCTGGAACAACGTCCAGCCCGGTGATCCGAACGTGCCGCCACGGGCGCACCTGCTCTTGAGCGCTGTCGCTGAGCGGCGCAGGTGGAAGGCCGAATACACGGCCGCGCTGCTCGCATCTGCCGGACCGCCAGATAGTTCGGCAACTCATCAAGCTGCGTAAACGGGGGGAATCATGAACGGCAAGGCGCGTGAGATAGCTGAACTGATGTCTGTTCCGGAGATGCTGGAGGCGCTCGGCGGGGACGTCTCTCGGGACACGTTCTACAAGTGGCGGCAGACGGGGAAGGGGCCTCGTTGCTTCCCGCTCCCTAACGGGGAGCTGCGGTGTCGGCGCTCGGACTTCCTGGACTGGATGGACGACCTCTACGGGCGGGCCGCATGAGCGAGACGACGCTGAAGGTCACCTTCTGGGAGATCGCCGACTGGACGAAGAAGAAGACGGCCAAGGGGAAGAAGCGGCCGAAGCCGTGGGGCGTCCGGTGGGTGACGGAGAAGAAGAGCCACTCGGAGTGGTTCGCGAACAAGGCGCAGGCGATCAACCGGCGTTCCGACCTGATGAAGGCGGCGCGGCTCGGTGAAGAGTTCGATGTGGAGACTGGGCTTCCGCTGTCGGAGCTGAAGCGGAAGAACTCCTTCTCGTTCTTGGAGTTCGCACAGTCCTACGTGGACATGAAGTGGCCGGACTCGGCTGCGAAGACGCGAAGCAGCACGGTGGATGCGCTGGCGACTGCGTGTGCTGCGTTCGTGAAGAACGGACCTGGCCGGCCGGAGTTGAGGGAGCTACGTGGGGTGCTGACGCGTCACCTGTTGCCGTCGACGACTCGTGACGATCAGCTCGACCGCGAACAGCAGGAGGTCGTGGACTGGCTGGTTCGGTACTCACGGCCGTTGTACGACATGACGTACGCGGTGTCGGTTCGGGAGGTCCTGGACGCGCTGGCGACGAAGCTTGATGGGAAGTCCGCGGCTGCAACCGTGTATTCGCGGAAGCGGGCGGTGCTGTTCAACCTGCTGGCGTTGGCGGTCGAGCGGGAGTTGATCCCGGACAACCCGTTGAATCGGATCAAGCGCAAGGTCGCGAAGCTTGTGGAGCAGGTTGACCCGCGTGTGGTGGCCAATCCTCGGCAGATCGAGGAACTGCTTACGGCCGTGTCGTACGTCGGGCGGCGCAACGCTGATCGAGGCGCGCACCTCGAAGCGTTCTTTGCCACCTGCTACTACGCAGCGGCGCGGCCGGCTGAAGGGCTCGGGCTCAAGCTGGACGACTGCACCCTTCCCGATGAGGGTTGGGGGCTGCTGATGCTCGGCGAGTCTCGGCCGTCGGCGGGGAAGCGGTGGACGGACTCGGGGGAGGTGCACGACCAACGCGGGCTGAAGCATCGGGGCGCGAAGGATGTGCGGCCTGTGCCCATCCCGCCGGTGCTGGTGCGGCGGATTCGGAACCATGTCGACCGGTTCGGAGTCGCGTCAGATGGTCGGCTCTTCTGGACACCGAAGGGTGGGGTGGTGTCGTCTTCGACGTACTACAGGGTGTGGCAGGACGCGCGACCGTACGGACTCACCTCGGCTCAGGTGGCCTCGCCGCTGGCTGCTCGGCCCTACGACCTGCGGCACGCTGCCGTGTCGCTCTGGCTCAACGGAGGGGTGCCTGCGACGGAGGTCGCGGAGCGGGCAGGACATTCGGTTGAGGTGCTGCTCAAGATCTACGCAAAGTGCATCGATGGGCAGCGCGAGACGGTCAACGCGACGATCGAGCGATTGTTTGAAGCGGCGTAGCTGCGCGGTTCGAGTAGCCCCCTGGTTGAGCACGCCAGGGGGCTTGAACGCGTTGCAGTCATTCAGACGACTCGTTCTTGGTGGCTGCTTGCTGGTCCCGCATGTTGACGCGAAGCGCGGTGCTCAAGTCGCGAACGTCCTTCTTCAAAGCCGCGAGGACGGCGTCTTGGTCGTCGCCCATCAGCCCGGCGATGTCATAGACGATTTCAGCTTCGATCCACTCGCGTCGTGCGCTGAAGGATCCGCGAGTCAGTGCCGACGCCGCGTCAAAGATCTCCCACTTGTCGTTCGCGTCGTGTGGGCCTGTCGACTTCATACGTACTGCCGTGGCCTCGTCGAGCGGTACGTGCATCGTGTACCGAAGGTTGAGGGCCTGACGGAGAACTGTCGCGATGTTGCCTGGAAGCCTGAGCAGGATGGCCTTCGCCCTGGCGACGTCTCGGCCGACGGGCAGACCGCTGTTAGCAATGCACAGCTCAAGCAGTTCGGCCAGGAGCTCGGCTTTCTGCGACTTGAGCCGGTCCGTTCGTTCCTTCTCGTCGCGGCGGGTCTGCTTCCTCCAACCGATGACAGCGATCGTGAGCGCCACCACGGAGGCGATCGTGGGACCCACCAGGGTCAGCAGGTTCATGGGCGGACAGTAAGGCGGTCCGGAGCCTCAGTGGTGAAGGCGCGCCTCAGCGGTCCCAGCACCCCAAAACGGTTTCGCGGTGGTTTCGCAGACGGCGGCAAACAGGGGCAGATTCCGCCCGACGGTGACTGACCAAAAAGATCAAGCTCCGACCGCGTTGCCGCTGGTCAGAGCTTGATTTCACCCGGCGAAAGGTGGTGCCCCAGGCAGGATTCGAACCTGCGACACACGGTTTAGGAAACCGATGCTCTATCCCCTGAGCTACTAGGGCTGGCGTGAGCAGTCTAGCGGGGTGGCGCTACCGAGTTGACCAGCGCCCCCGCCAACCGCCTGCGCGAGGGCCGCTCACGCACTGTGAGAGGGGGCGGTGTGGGGGTGCGGCCGTTGGAGGGAAGTGAGGCAGGCCACCTTCTGCCGGGCACAAACGTCAGGTAGGGAGGGCGTGTGAGCAGACCTTGGCCTGACTTCCGTCCTGGACCCCTGGGTGCCCTCAAGGCTTGGTGGCGGCGGCGGGTGCCCAAGCGGGCTGACGACTTCACGTTCGTGCCGCCGGCCAGCAGTCATCAGCAGGAGTTCGAGACGCCGTTGGCTAGTGCGGTTTACGGGTTGGACTTCCAGTTGAAGCTCACTGTGGTGTGGCGGCTGGATCTGGCTACCGGGCTGCGGCACAACTCGCCTCGGAGTGCTGCCATCCATCACGTTTTGCAGCGGGCCAAGGAGATCAGCGGCAAGGCGATGTTGGTGCATCACGCTGCTCTGCAGGTGCAGTTGGGGGACGAGCTCGCCACTGAGCGGCAAGTGCCTGGGACTCATGTGTGGGCTCGGGCCGAGCAGGTCAAGGTCAGTGTCAACGACGACGACCTGGAGATGGCCAAGAAGCACATCGAGTTGTTGAGGAACTCCACGTTCAAGTTGGCTGAGCGGGACGTTGAGCGGGCCGAGATCCGGTACCTGCGGGACGAGGTGCTGACGGATGTGGGGACGGCGACGATCTGGTGGTTGCAGCGCAACGGGTACCAGGTCGAGGAGGCCGTGAAGCTGGCCGATCACCTCGCTGAGCTGGTTCGGATCGCTCAGCGGGAGCCGCAGACGCATTGGGCCGAGTCGTTGGTCAGCAGTGTGGAGCGGGCCATGCCTGAGCTCGAGGACGCTCATCAGAGGGACCTCAAGCAGCATTTGGTGAAGGCTCTCGGGGTTTACGGCGGGGCCCGGGTTGCTGCTGAGTTCGCTGATCAGGTCGGGTTGCCTGCGGGCGAACGGCATGCGAACGGGCACGTCTAGGCTGACTGGGGTGTTGACCCAACTTCGCAGTGCCGCGGTTGTTGCCGGGTTGCGGGCGCTGGCCCGGCTCACGCCCTACGCCGAGGCGGAACTCATCGGGCTCCGCAAGGTCGTCAAGCCTGGAGACGTCTGCGTCGACGTCGGGGCCGCGCTGGGGCTGTACACGGTGACGCTGTCCAGACTGGTTGGTCCACTTGGGACTGTGCACAGCGTGGAGCCCCTCGTGTTCGCGCACCCTGCCCTTTCGTACGTCCTGCGGCCGCGCGAAGGGGCCAACATCCGGCGGCACTCGGTTGCGCTGGGGGCGGAGAAGCAGGGGCGTGAGGTCATGTCCGTGCCTGTGCGGCACGGGAGTCCGGTCACCGGGCGGTCGTTCCTCACGGTCGGGGCGAACGGGCTGGGGTCCAACGAGGAGTTCGACCAGCACCTGGACGTTCTGGTCAAGACGGACACGCTCGACCACTTCGTCGAGGAGCAGGGGATCATGAAGCTCGACTTCGTGAAGGCCGATGTCGAGGGGGCCGAGCTGAAGGTGCTCGAAGGGGCCGTCGAGACGATCGCACGGCTCAAGCCCGCGTTCCTGCTGGAGATCGAGGAACGGCACGTGGAGCGCTTCGGGTACCAGGCGAAGGACGTCGCTGACTTCCTGACCGGCCGCGGGTACCGGATGAGCACGTGGCACGGCAGCGAGTGGGTGCCGACGCACAACATCGGCGACGAGGTCAGGAACTACCTGTTCAGGGCCTGAAATAAGTAGAGGACGCCGACCCCTGGGGGTGGATCGGCGTCCTCATCTCGAAGGCCTACAAGCTGTAGACCTCAAGCTCGTACAGGGAGTATCCGTACTGCCCGGCTCGTTGGGTACCGGTCATCCGGAGGTATCTCGCGTCCTGTGGTGTGAACGCTACGACATCCTCGCCGCCATCGCCACTACTTGTGGAGAAAACGTTCCGCCAGTTCGTGCCGTCATTGGAAATCTCGATGCGGTACCCCTTGCCGAACGCCGACTCCCAGCGCAACACGGCGCGACCGATGCGTTGCACAGAGCCAAGGTCCACCTGGATCCATTGGTTGTCGTTCCAGTCACTCGCCCACCGAGAAGTCGGATTCCCGTCCACCGCATTGGACGGCGGCAGGTTGTTCCAGCCCGACTCGTGTGACGACGCGGTGGCCGTCCTGCCCGCCGCCAGGTTGGTGATGTTCTGGCCGCGGCGGGACGGGAACTGCACGACCTGCTGGTACGTCGGGCGGTTCTGCCAGTGGATCTTGTCTTGGGTGATGCCGCCCATCGCGCGGTGGATGATCGTGTCCGCGCACCACTGGTCGCCTGCGGCGCAGTCGGCATCGCCCGGGTAGACGACGTTCGCCGGCTTGGCGACGGCCGCGGCCAGCGACGAGACCAGGGCCGTGCGGCAGCCCGCCAGGGTGCCGCCACCGCAGTACGTCTGCGGGAACGCGCCCTGCACCGGGTCGCCCAGGACCTTGCGCAGGTCCTTGTCCACGTAACCCCACCAGCCGTACTGGAACGAGGAACCCTTGTGCGGCGCGGCACCGTGCGCGTCGGACGGAGCCTCGTCCACCTGCTGGGCCGCCACCACGGCGTTGTACAGCCCATCACCCAACGATGGTTTGAACTGCGCCTCGACCAGCAACGGCCACCAGGCATCGAGAATCCGGATGGCTTCGGCGTGCGAGTACGCCTTGCTGCCCTTCGCGGTCTCCTTGCGCAGCGAGCCGGAGGTCTGCCAGGCCTTCAACGCGGCCACGGCCGGAGCGAGCGTCGCGTCGACCGGTGCCGACTCCACGACCCTGAGCAACTCGGGCAACACTTGCTCAGCCCGCAGGTCGGCCACCGCCGCCTCGGCCATCACGCGCGTCAACGACGCCCGCGTCACCTTCTGCCCGGTGGCGAGCAACGCCTTCACCCGGCGGTCCAGCAGGTCACCGCGGTGCACGGCGCTGTGGCCGAACCCGCCGAACGTGAAGTCCTTGGCCTGCTTGTTGTTCCACGAGATGTAGTAGTCCTGGTTGATCGAGTTCGGGTGCCCGGCGAACGGCAGCACTGCGCTGACGTTCGTGTCGGCGTTCCAGTCCACCCACTCGTACTCGGCACGGCCCCACACCGGCAGGTTCGGATCCACAGTGGACCGGCGGAGGGGGTTGAGCCCGGAGTTGAAGTACGCGCTGTCCCGCGAGTCCACGTAGAACCAGTTGAACGCGTACCCGATCTTGTTCGCCGCCCGCTGGAAGTCCGCGGCCGAACGGATGGCGCCAGGATCGTTGAGCTCCTGGAACCCGATGATCGAGTCGACCTCGTGCATGTACGTCGACCGCAGCGTCGTGTACGCCACGACCTTCCCGCCCACGGTCGCCCGCGACGTCACCAGCCCGTACTTGGTCCGGTACATCACCAGCGTGTACGAACCCGCGGGGGTTCCGTCCGCCACCGTCGGCTTCCAGGCGTTGCGACGTTCCAACCGCTCCATCGGCAAACAGGCACCGTGGAACACGTAGGACGTGGAAGCCTTGGAAGCGGGAGACCCGTCGGCGTTGCACAGTTCGACGGCGTAGGTGTCGATGATGTCCTGCGCCGACGAAGTGGCGCTCCACGAGTAGTCGACGCCACGCCCCAGTTGCACGTACATCGAGACGCCCGCGAACGAGACGCCGCGCGAACGGATGCCCGGCCCGTTGAGCTCCTGCAGCATCAGCAACTGCGGGGCGAAGTACCCGGTCTGCGGGCCCCACACGGCGATCGGGTTGCCGGTGTCGCTCACCGCACCCGACACCGCCAGCGCGTTCGACATGCCGTGCTTCTTGTTCAGCAGGTCGGGCGGCAGCACGCCGTCCTCGAAGATCCCGCGAGCCTTCGCCACCTCGGCAGAGGCAGGAACGGCGACGGAGGCACCCGTCCCGCCCACCTCGTCGTAGACCATCCGCTCCGGCGTCACCGACCCGCCGTCCGGAAGCGCCACCCCGGCAGGGGAAGCGGGCGAGGCCGAGTACGGGAACGACTGTCCGTCGTGGAGGGTCAGCACGGCCTCGGGGTCGTTCTGCGCCCGGAACGCCTGCCACACCTGCTCACCGACCGCGGCGCCGTACCGGTTCTGCGCGGCCAGCTTCACCAGCGCCGACTGCACCTCACCGCCACCGCCCGCGCCGAACAGGCCGCCGACCACGGCAGCGATCGCCACCATGTCGGTCGACTTGAACGGCTGGATGTCGTTCCAGTTCGTGATCGCGTCGGCGTGCCCGGTCAGCACGTACTCGCCGGGGAAGTTCCGCGCCGAGACGGACTGCGTGATGTACGCGTTGATGCCGGCGGTGTAGTCGTTGACGTCGGCCAGCGCCTGCCGCCCGCGCTCACCGCCGTTCGCCGCGGCCGACTCGATCTGCCGCTGCAGGTCCTCCTCGGTGTACGGGATCTGGTTGTAGAAGCTCTGCTCCAGCACCCGGTTGCCGGGTGCCCCACCGGCGAAACCGGTCAGCTGGCCGCGGCCCAGGTGGCGGAAGATGTCCATCAGCCACAGCCGGTCCTGGCCCGCCGCGTAGCCGGCGCCGAACATCGTCCCGGACCGCGTGGTGCCGGTGATGTGCGGCATGCCGATCTTCTTGTCCCGCACGATCGTCACGTCCGACCGCGGCTTCAGGGTGCTCTCCACCTGGTCCGACGGCACCCCGAACGACGCGTCGTTGAAGAAGTCCGTCAGCTGGGAGTTGGTCAGGCCGGAATAGCCGGACACCAGCGCGTCGTACTTGCCGAGCTGGTCGGCCGAGTGCGCGGGCCTGGTGCCGAACGCCTTGTGCGTCAGGATCTCGGCCAGCGTCGCGTTGCCGTTGGTACCGGGCGGCACGATGTCGCCGCACTGCCCGAGGCAGTAGTCGTCGGCGGCGAACGCGGCCGCGCGCGGCGGCTCCTCGGCAGCGGCGGCGGGAACGATCAGAAGGGAGGCGGTGACGGTGGCGATCGCCAGCAGGGACGTCACCGGATTGGCTCTCCGCATCGCGCGAAGCTCCTCTCCGTGCAGGGCAGGGCTGTTGTGACGCACGTTACTTTCCGGTAGAGCTATTGCGAAAGACCTTCGCGTTTTCCGGAACCAAGCCGAGACCGCTGTATCGATACCGAAACCCATCGAAAAGCCATATGGGCAGAAACGAGACCAAACGAGACATCTGAATCGGATTACCGAGGGTGGACTCGTGTTTCTGGTACGGCATTCCACTCAGTGGGATTCACGGTTTTGGTCACGCACAGTTCCGACGGTCCCTCTAAAGACCAGGTGACATGCCTACGCAGCGAAGTCAGAAGTCAATTCCGGTAACTGTGAACGGTGCCGGTGATCTCGAAAATCCGTTACCACATGATGAGATAACTGAAAATTAACGTGACCTTCGGCGTGCGTACGCGAAGATCACGAACATGAGGGAGCACGGAACGCCAATGCGGGAGGCGTCGTGATCAAGGTTCTGCTGGCCGACGACGAGGATCTCGTCCGTTCCGGCCTTCGCATGATCCTGAGCAGCGTCGGAGACA
Source organism: Lentzea sp. NPDC058450 (assembly GCF_042721395.1). Lineage (NCBI taxonomy): Bacteria > Bacillati > Actinomycetota > Actinomycetes > Pseudonocardiales > Pseudonocardiaceae > Lentzea > Lentzea sp. NPDC058450. The sequence continues at coordinate 52,228 of NZ_JBHXLO010000017.1, read as the reverse complement.
TCGAAGTTGTTGCTGAGGCCGATGACGGACACCTGGTAGCCGACCTGGCGCGCCAGCACCGTCCTCACGTTGTTCTGCTCGACATCCGGATGCGCACCTCGGACGGACTCGTGGCTTTGCGGAGGCTGCGGACCCTGCCGGACCCACCCCGGGTTTGCATCCTGACCACGTTCGACGTCGACGAATACGTTTCGGAAGCACTGCGTCTCGGCGCGGCCGGCTTCCTTCTCAAGGACACCGAACCGGAACAGCTCGTCAAAGCCGTGCGCGATCTCGCGCGCGGAGGAGCCGTTCTCGACCCCGGCGTCGCGGCGAGAGTTCTCGCGGCGGTGGCCGACGGCGAACGAATGGCGGAGCCGGCGCGACGGCTTCTCCAGAGCCTGTCCGAACGCGAGCGCGAGGTGCTCGTGCTGATCGGCCAGGGCATGTCCAACGCGGAGATCGGCGGCACCCTGCACCTGTCGGAGGCGACGGTGAAGGGCTACGTCTCGTCCGTGCTCGGCAAGATCGGCGCGGTCAACCGCGTGCAGGCCGCGCTGGTGGCCTACCGCGGCGGCCTGATCGCCTAGCCGGGAGCCCGGAGAGCCGGAAGAGCCGGGAACCTCAGTTCCCGGACACCACCTCGTCCACCGAGGGCTCTACCTCGACCCTGTTGCGGCCGTGGCGCTTGGCGCGGTAGAGCGCCATGTCCGCGGCCGCGAACAGCTGGTCCAGTTTGGCCGGTCCCGCCGCCACGCCGATGCTCACGGTCGGGCGGCGGACCGCGCCCAGCACCATCGTCCAGTCGTGCCCGTCGACGGCCGCGCGGATCCGCTCCGCCACGTTCGGCCCGACGTCCATGTTCGGCCCGGTGTCGCCCAGCAGCACCACGAACTCGTCACCGGCCCAGCGCGCCACCAGGTCGTCCGCGCGGCACTCACGCCGCAGCAGCGTCGCGATCTCGCGCAACGCCGCGTCGCCCGTCGCGTGCCCGGCGTCGTCGTTGACGTTCTTGAACCAGTCCACGTCGACCAGCACCAGCCAAGGCACCCGCCCGCGCGCCGCCGTCGACTCCAGCAGCGCGGCGGCCGCCCGTTCCAGCCCGAGCCGGTTCGCCAGGCCCGTCAACGGATCGCGCGCCGCGGCCTCCTGCGCCGCCACCGCCAGTCGTTGCGCCTGCACGGCCACCCGGCGCTGTTCCAGCGCCTGCCCCAGGCCCTCCTGCAACGTCTCCCTGGCCGTGCGGGAGGCCTGCATGGACCGGCGCAGCGCCTCGGCCTCACCCTGCGCGTCGTCGAGCCCGTGGCAGATGTCCGCGAGCTCCGTGGAGAACCGCAGCAGCAGTGATGTGTCGTTGATGCGTTCGGCGTGTGAAACCGCGCGGGACGCGAGTGTGCGGGCCTCGTCGAGGTCGCCCTTCTCGCGGCGCACGACGGAGAGGACCCAGTTGCCGACCGAGATGCCCCACAGGTCCTCGGCGTCCACCGACAGCCGCAGGGTCTCCTCGCCCATCTCCTCGGCCTTGTCCAGCTGGCCGACACCGGCGAGCGACCGCCCGCAGGCTCCGAGGAGGGCACGCCGGTGCCCCTCGTCCTTGACGATGCCCAGGCCCTCGTCCAGATAGGCCAGTGCCTCCTCGAAGATCGCGGGCGCCGCGGCGGCGGGTCCGGAGCAGGCGCGGAAGTTGAGGGAGCCGCCGAGGCGTTGCAGGCACTGGGCCAGCACGTCGGTGTTGCCCGCGCGCCGTGCCACCTGGACGGACAGCCGCAGCATGTCCAGGGCGGCGCGCCGGTTGCCGATTCCCTCCATCAGATAACCGAGGGAGCCCATCGTGTGGGCCACGGCCGGGCTGTCCGACCGTTCGGCGTCGAGGTCGGTCCAGCCCTCGGCGGCGAGTTCCAGCGCCAGGGGGATGCGGCCGAGGCGCCACGCCATCACGGCCCGGTTGACCAGCACGGCGGACCGGGCCCACCGGTCAGCGCCGGGGGACACCTTCGTGACCACCTCGTCGAAGAGGCTGTTCGCCTCCGGCACGCGGCCAGCGTTGTACAACGCGCGGACTTCGAGGTCCGATCGCGGAATCTGGCCCGCTACCAGCGGATCGCGCTGCTCCACCTCGGTCATCGACTCCGTTCCGACTCGCCGAGCGGCCCGCACAGGCTACCGGGTGTGCCGCGCCCCGTACCGATCGTGGTGCAGGACGTCGTCGAGAGGCAGGCGGTTGCGCCACCCGTGACGTTCCAGATCGGGCGTATCGGGTAGCGAACGAACCGGTCCCACGCACAGCCACGCCACCGGACGGACCCTGGCGGGGATGTCCAGCAGGCGGCGCAGCACATCTTCTCGGTAGAAGCTCACCCAGCCGACACCGAGGCCCTCTTCGGTGGCGGCGAGCCACAGATTCTGGATGGCCAGACACACCGAGTACAAGCCCGCATCCGAAATCGCATGCCGGCCGAGCACCGCCGGGGAGCCCCGATCGGGGTCGTACGTGACGACGATGCCGAGCGACGACTCCATGACGCCCTCGACCTTGATCCGCGAGAACGTCTCCGCGCGCTCCTCGTCGAGCTGCGCCGCGAAGACGCTGCGTTCGGCCTGGACGTGGTCGCGGAACGCACGCCGGGTCGTCTCATCTCGCACCAGCACGAAGTCCCACGGCTGCGACAACCCGACGCTCGGGGCGGCGTGCGCGGCCGTCAGCACGCGGCGGAGAACGTCCTCCGGGATTTCTTCACCGGAGAACTCGGCGCGGGTGTCCCTGCGGCGGTGGACCACGTCGTACAGGTTCATTCGACCGATCGTGCCTCACTCGAAAGCACCAACTTCACGCTTGGGAGGTGGCGCTGATCTCACCTGACGCGCTACACCGATCGGATGCGAAGAATGAGGGGTGGTTATGGCTCCGCGCTCGGATTCGGCGGCGGAGTCGGCGTGACCACGTTCACCGGTGCCTGGCCGCTCGTGGCTCTGGTGCTGCTCGCCGCGGTCGTGGTCGTCGTCTCGTTGAAGACCACCATCGTCGGGGCGGGCCTGGCCGCGCTGCAGTGCTGGGGCCTCTACGCGACCTTCTTGGTGGGTGTTCGTGGCGATCTGACGGTCGACGAACACACGACCTGGGCGCTCGCGTTGCTGGTGCAGCTCGCCGCGCTGGCGTTCCTCGCCAGCGCGGCGATCCGCGTCATCGCCCTTGTGACGGGTACGGCAGCAAGGCCATCTCCCGTGCGTTCTTGATGGCCGTGGCGACCTGACGCTGCTGTTGCGGCGTCAGGCCGGTCACCCGGCGGGACCGGATCTTGCCCCGGTCCGAGATGAACTTGCGCAGCAGCGTGACGTCCTTCCAGTCGACGACGGTCACGCCCTCCTTCGCGAGCAGGTTCACCCTGCGCTTGAGCGGTTTCCGTTCGCGCATCACCAGCTCGCCTTCGACACGCCGGGCAGCTCGCCGCGGTGGGCCATCTCCCGCAGCCGCACGCGGGACAGTCCGAACTTCCGGTTGTAGGCACGCGGCCGTCCGTCGACGACGTCGCGGTTGCGCAACCTCGTCGGGGACGCGTCCCGCGGCAGCTTCTGCAGGCCCCGCAACGCTTCCTCGCGCGTCTCGGGGTGCCGCAGCTTCTCCTTGAGCTCCGCCCGCCGCTCCGCGTACCGGGCCACGACCTCGCGGCGGCGCTGGTCCGCGGCGATCTTCGACTTCTTCGCCATCAGCGCTCTTCCTTGAACTCGACGTGCCTGCGCGCGACGGGGTCGTACTTGCGCAGCACCAGGCGGTCCGGGTCGTTGCGGCGGTTCTTGCGGGTCACGTACGTGTACCCGGTGCCGGCGGTGGACCTCATCTTGATGATCGGCCGGACGTCCGTGCTCTTGGCCATCAGACCTTCACCCCCTGCTGCCTGAGCTTCGCGACGGCCGCCTCGACGCCGATCTTGTCCACGGTCTTGATGCCCTTCGCGGACAGCGTGAGCGTCACGAACCTGTTCAGCGACGGCACGAAGTACCGCTTCCGCTGGATGTTCGGGTCCCACCGGCGCCGGGTCTTCCGCTGTGAGTGCGAGACGCGGTTGCCGAAGCCCGGCTCCCGGCCGGTCAGCTGGCAGCGCACGAGTACCTCCAGATTGAAACGACTTTCGTTTTCATCTACGGTACCTCACATGGAAACCGTTGTCGTCATGGTGGCGGGGCTGGTGGACCACGACGTCGCCGTGCGGGTGTGGCGCGACCGGCCCGGTTCGGTGCTCGTGCGGCACGTCGCCGCGGACACGCTCGTGCGGCGGTGGGTCGACGGCATCGCGACCGACGTCGAACTGCTGCACGGCTGCGTGTCCTGCACGGTCCGTGAGGACCTGCGCTCGTTGCTCGCGAGCTTCGAGGGGCACACGGTCGTGCTGCACCTGGACCCGTTGCTGGAACCGGACGCGGTGCGGCGCAACCTCGGCGTCGACGTCGAGTGCGTGATCACCGTGCTCGACGCGGCCGGCTGGCTGGACGACGCGCTCAGCGACGCGTCGATGACCAGCGACCGGCGGACGGTGGCGCAGGTCGTCGTCGCGCAGGCCGAGGCCGCGGACGTGCTGGTGCTGCAAGGAGAACCGGACGAACGCACGCTCGCCGTGCTCGACCGGCTCGCTCCCGGCGCGCACCGCTGCACGCCCGAGACGGTCGTCGTCCGGAAGTCCACGCGGCCGCGGCTGGTGCCGTTGACGCCCGAATGCGGTGTGTCCACAGCGGTTTTCACGGCGGACCGGCCGTTCCACCCGGCCCGGCTCGACCAGGCGCTCGACTCGCTGCTGGACGGAACGGTCGTGCGCTCGCGCGGCCGGCTCTGGGTCGCCGACGAACCGGACGTGGCGCTGCACCTGGAGTCCGCCGGCTGCGGGATGCACGTCGGCGAGGGCGGGCCGCGCGGCGGGAAGACCACTCAGATCGTGGCGATCACCTTGGGCGAACCGGACGCGATCACGGCGGCGTTCGCCCAGGCGCTGCTCACCGACGACGAACTGTCCTTCGTGGACTCGATCCGAAAGCTGGACGTATGAAGCCAGGAATCCACCCCGACTACCACCCCGTCGTCTTCCAGGACGCGTCCACCGGGAAGACCTTCCTGACCCGGTCGACCGCGACGTCGGCGAAGACGATCGAGTGGGAGGACGGCAACACCTACCCGTTGCTGGTCGTCGACATCACCGCCGACTCGCACCCGTTCTGGACCGGCACGCAACGGGTCATGGACACCGCGGGCCGGGTCGAGAAGTTCAACCGCCGCTACGGAAAGCGAGAGCGCTGATGGCCGTTCCCAAGCGCAAGACCTCCCGCTCGAACACGCGGCATCGCCGGTCGCAGTGGAAGGCGACCGCGCCGGACCTGGTGACCGTGCGGACGTTGGACGGCAAGGAACTCCTCGTGCCTCGCCGTCTCGTGGCTGCCTACAAGCGCGGGCTGCTCTAACCGGAGTGCTGGGCCGTTCCGTCCGGTGAGTCGCGCCACTGGTCGAAGGGGCGGTCCAGCCTCCACCCGTCGCCGACGTGGTCGATCACGCGGTTCTCGCAGGTGTCCGGATTGGACAGCGACTCGAACAGGTCGATGCTCCAGTCGAAGAACCTGCGGCACAGCAACCTGATCGTCAGCCCGTGCGACACGATCAGCACCGTCTTCGGGTGGTGCTCGTCCTTGTGCATCCGCACGGTCAGGCCGTCGAGGAACGCCGCCACCCGGTCGTCCACGTCCGCGCCCGACTCGCCGTTGGGCAGCCGGAAGAAGAAGTGCCCGAACGCGTGCCGCTGGTGCTTGAGCACCTCCTGCTGCACCGGGTCCTGGAGGTTGCCCCAGTCCTGCTCGCGCACCCTCGGCTCGGTGACGATCCGCTCCGCGTCGATCCCGAGCAGCTCGAACGTCCGCTTGGTCCGCTTGTAGGGCGAGACGTAGGCCGCGACCGGGCCGTCGCCGATCAGCTCCTTGATCGTCGGTCCGGCCGCCCGCGCCTGGTCCTCGCCGGTCGCCGTCAGCGGGAGGGCGTGGTCGGGGATGCGGCAGTAGGCGAGCTCGTCGACGTTGCCGAGGCTCTGTCCGTGGCGCAGCAGGATGATCCGCACTCCACCATCGTGCCTCAGCTCGACGGGTGCTCCGGGCGTTACAGTGCTCGGCGAGTCGAGGAGGATGGTGTCACATGATCAAGTACATCGCGCTGTACCGGCGGCCGGACGACCCCGAGGACTTCGACCAGAAGTACTTCGAGTCGCACCTGCCGATCGTGGGATCGGTCCCGGGCCTGGTCCGCGCCGAGGTCGCCAAGGTGCAGCAGGTGTTCCTGGCCGGGTTCCTCGGCGAGACCGAGCCGTACCTGATCGCCGAGATGTACTTCACGTCCGAGGAGACCTGGAAGGCTGCCCTGAAGTCCCCCGAGTGGGCCACGTCGGGCGCCAACCTCGCCGAGATCGGCGGCATGGAGCTCGTCGCGATGTTCAGCGCCGAGGTGGTCGAGTCGTGAAGGCCGTCGTCATCGGCGGCGGCACGATGGGCGCGGGCATCGCGCACCTGCTGCTCTCCGGCTGGCACCAGGTCTGGCTGGTCGAGGCCGACGCCGAACGGTCGACCGCCGCGTTCCTCGCCGTGAAGGCGTCGCTGCAGAAGGCCGAGGACAAGGGCAAGATCCAGGTCGACGAGGCCGACCAGATGATGGCGAACCTGACGGTGGGCGAACCGCCGGCGGACGCCGAGCTCGTCGTCGAGGCCGTGCCGGAGAACGTGCCGCTCAAGCAGAAGGTGCTGGGCGACGCGGCCGCGAAGTGCCCTCAGGCGATCCTCGCCTCCAACACGTCGTCGCTCTCGATCGCCGACATCGCCGAGGGACTGCCCGGCGACCGCGTGCTGGGCATGCACTTCTTCAACCCGGTCCCCGTGCAGCAGCTCGTCGAGCTCGTGCACCACGACGGCGTCGACCCGGCGAACGTGGCCAAGGTGCGAACCTGGGCCGAACAACTGGGAAAAACCGTGATCGAAGTGCGTGACTCTCCCGGGTTCGCGACCTCGCGGTTGGGCGTCGCCGTTGGCATGGAAGCGATCCGGATGGTCGAGGAGGGCGTCGCGTCGGCGGCCGACATCGACACCGGGATGAAGCTCGGCTACCGCTGGCCGATGGGCCCGCTGGAGCTCACCGACCTGGTCGGACTCGACGTCCGGCTGGCCATCGCCGAGCACCTCGCCGCACAGCTGGGGCCCCGGTTCGACCCGCCGCAGTTGTTGCGGGACAAGGTCGCGCGCGCCGAGCTGGGGAAGAAGACGGGCCAGGGGTTCTTTTCCTGGTAGATAGTTGTCCGTGCGCATCCGTGAGTACACCGAGGACGACCGCGACGCCGTGTTCCGGCTCCGCCGCGTCGCGTTCAACTCGACCGAGCTGCCCGAACGGTTGCTGAGGGAGGGCACGCACGGTCTCCTCGCCGAGATCGACGGCCAGGCGGCGGGTGTGCTCGGCATCGGGGCGTTCGCCCAGTTCTACGGCGGCGCCGCGGTCCCCATGGGAGGGATCGGCGGTGTCGCCGTCGACGGCTCGTTCCGCGGCAGGGGAGTCGCGAACGCGTTGCTCGACGCGGCGCTGCACGTCATGCGCGAGCACGGTCAGCCCATCTCGGCGCTCTACCCGACGGTGCCTGCGCTGTACCGGGGCCGCGGCTGGGAGAAGGCCGGCGTCTTCGAGTGGGTCGAGCTGCCGATGGACAGGCTGCTCTCAGTTCCGAGGCCCGCCGAACCGGTAGCCTCCCGCCCGGCGACCGAGAGCGATCTCGCCGCGCTGCACGACTGCTATCTCGAAGTGGCCAGGACGATCGACGGCATGGCGGACCGCCGCCCACCGCGCATCGACGTCGAGAAGGTGCTGGAGATGGACCTGATGACGGTGCTGCCCGGCCCGGACGGCCTGCGCGGCTACCTGACGGCGAAGCGCGAGCCCGGCGGGGACATGGGCCGGCTCAAGGTGTTCGACCTCATCGCCGTCGACGTGGACGCCCAGCTCACGCTGCTCCGCTCGCTCTCGTCGTGGGCGGGCACGCTCGAGGCGATCGACGTGCGGATCACCGACCCGGCGACCGTGAACTTCCTCGGCAGCACCCCGATGCGCCACTCGGTGTGGAGCTCGACGTGGATGCAACGGGTCGTGGACCTGCCCGCCGCCGTGGCCGCCCGCGGCTGGCCCCGCCTGGCCGACACCTCGGTCGATCTGGAGATCGTCGACGCGCACGCGCCGTGGCACGCTGGCCTGCACCGGCTCGTGGTCGAGGACGGCGCGGTGCGCGTCGAACCCGGCGGCACCGGCGCGGTGCGGGTGCACGCGCGGGCGCTGGGGCCGTGGTTCTCCGGCGCGCAGAACACGCATGCGTTGCGGCGCGCGGGTTTGCTGGAGGGCGACCCGGCCGACGCGGTGGTGCTCGACCAGCTCACCGGCACGTCCGGCGTGCCCCGGCTCGCGGACTTCTTCTGATGGCCGACGTCTACCACGAGGTCATGCGGGCCATCTGGGACCACAACCTCCACTTCGGCCTGTGGACGTCCGAAGAGGACGAGTCGTCCAACCGCATCGCCGCCGAACGCATGACGGCGTTGCACATCGAGAAGCTCGGCGCGTGGCACGGCTCGCGCGTGCTGGACCTGGGCCGCCGCGTCGGCACGTCGGCGTTCCGGCTGGCCGAGGCCTCGCACGCGGACATCGTCTCGGTGTCGCCGTTCGCCGAGTACGTTTCGAGCGCGAACTCCCGGGCCGAAGCGTTGTTCGTGGACGACCAGGTGCGGTTCGTGCACGCGAACCCGCACGAGATGCCGTTCCCCGACGACGTGTTCGACGCGGCGTGGGCCGTGGAGACGTTGCCGCACCTGGGCGACCGGGTCGGCGTGTTGCGCGAGTTCGCCCGTGTCGTGAAGCCGTCCGGACTGGTGGTGGTCTCGGACTTCGTGCAGCGCAGGCCGGTCGCGGACGGGGTGCTGGACCAGATCGAGTCCATTTTGACCACGTACGACATCGAGGAGCTGCCGACGTTCGGCGGCTACCCGAAGCTGTTGGCTGCGGCGGGTTTGCAGGTCGTGGAGCTGATCGACCTGAGCAACGAGACGCGCAAGACCGTGCCGCGGATGCAGGAGGGCGCGCGCATGCATTACGACGCTCTCGTTGCGGCGCACGGAGAAGAAGCGCGCCGCTATTTGGACGAGATCCTGTCGCCGCTCGCCATCCAACCGTCGCTGGGGTATTTGCTGGCGGTTGCACGCGTGTGAACAATGGCTTCGTGGCGGGGGACCAGGACGAGGTCAGGCATGCCTACGGCGACAACATGGGTTGGCGCCTGAAGGGCTATGCCAAGCACCTCAGCGGCGCCCCGGTCAGCGTGCGGGAGATCTCGCGCACCGAGTTCCTGATGATCAGGCCGTTCTTCGACGTCGAGAACAACCCGTGGCTCGTCGATCTGAACGAGGTGCTGCCCGCCATCAGGCCGTGCGTGGAGCACGTGCTCGGCCCGCTCAGCCCCGACGAGGACTACTACGTCACCGGGCACCCGCTGGACTGGGACAAGGACCCGGTCCAGGTGGCCCGTGACCTGCTGGACACGTACTACCCGCTGGCCAGGGCGGCGTTCCTCGGCGGCAGCGTCGCGGCGGGCAACTACACCGCGAACTCCGACCTGGACATGATCGTGATCGTGGACGACCTGCCCGGCGCGTTCCGCGAGACGCTGCGGCACCGCGGCTGGCCGGTCGAGCTGTTCTGTCACACGATCGAGTCTTTCTGGGAGTTCGTGGCCCGTGACTCCGAGGGCCGCCGGCCGCCGTTGCTGAACATGTGCGCCGACGGGTTCCTCATGCTCGACGCCGACGGCACCGGGCAGCGCATGCGGGCCGAGGCGCGGTCGTTGCTCGCCGCCGGTCCGGCGCCCGCGTCCGTGTCCGAACTGGAGGACCGCCGGTACGGCACCACCGACCTGCTGGAGGACCTCATCGGCGCGCGGGACGAGGACGAGCGGCTGTTCATCGCGGCACGGCTGCTGACCTGCGCGGGCGAGCTGGCGCTGGTCGTGCGGAACCGGTGGCTCGGGCACGGCAAGTGGCTGGCCCGGCGGCTGCGGGACGCCGGCGAGAACGAGCTCGTGGACGGCTACCGGACGTTGGTGCGGGGTGCGGGCGCCGAGCGGTTCATCGCCGCCGTGGAGGGCGTGCTGCTGGCCGCGGGCGGGCGGCTGGACGCCGGGTACCGCCGGGACGCCGCTCCCCGCTGACGTGGGTGACCACGGGGCGAAGGCCGGCGGTCACGGCACTACTCTCTCCGTTCGTGCTGCTCATCGTCCTGGAGCTGATCGGTATCGCGGTCTTCGCCGCCTCCGGAGCGGTGGCCGCGGTGCGGGCCCGCCTCGACGTGTTCGGCGTGATCATCCTGGCGCTCACCACCGCGCTGGGCGGCGGCATCATCCGCGACGTGCTGCTCGGCGTGCACCCGCCGACGTCGCTGCGGAACTGGCCGTACCTGCTGGTCGCCGGTGGTACGGGCCTGATCGTCTTCTGGTTCCACCCGCAGGTCGCGAAGCTCCGCCGCTCGGTGCTGCTGCTGGACGCCGTGGGGCTCGGTCTGTTCGTGACGTCGGGCACGTCAACTGCGCTCTCACTTGGCGCGACTCCTTATGCCGCGTGTCTCATCGGGATGACGACCGGAATCGGCGGGGGTGCGCTGCGGGATCTTCTTCTTCGTGAGATCCCTCTGGTCCTGAGGAGAGAGATCTACGCCGTGGCCGCGCTGTCCGGCGCGGTGGTGGTGGCGGTGGGCGAGTGGGCCGGATTCCCGAAAGGCCTGGTCGCGTTGACCGGTGCGTCAATAATCATCACCATCAGGCTGATTGCGCTCTGGCGGAAGTGGAACGCGCCGGTCGCGCGCGGCCTCGAAGGCTAACGCCGAACTCACATCCGCTGTTAGGGCGCTTCTCAGGCACTTCTCAGATGGCTCGGCAAGACTGCCCCTATGCGCATCCTCGTTGTCGATGACGATCGGGCGGTCCGGGAGTCACTCCGCCGCTCGCTCCAGTTCAACGGCTACCAGGTCGAGACTGCCGGAGACGGCATGCAGGCCCTGGAGTCGGTGACCGCGGCCAGGCCGGACGCGATGGTGCTCGACGTGATGATGCCCCGCCTCGACGGCCTCGAGGTGTGCCGCAGGCTGCGCAGCACCGGTGACGACCTGCCCATCCTCGTGCTGACCGCGCGGGACGCCGTGAGCGACCGGGTGTCCGGTCTGGACGCCGGTGCCGACGACTACCTGCCCAAGCCGTTCGCACTGGAAGAGCTGCTGGCCCGGTTGCGCGCGTTGCTGCGTCGTGCCGCGCACGACGACGACGCCGCCCAGCAGTCCGCGGCCGCGCTGAAGTTCGCCGACCTCGAGCTGGACCCGTCCACCAGGGACGTCCGCCGGGGCGAGCGTCCGATCAGCCTGACCCGCACCGAATTCGCGCTTCTCGAGCTGCTGCTGGCGCACCCGCGCCAGGTGCTCACGCGCAGCCGCATCCTGGAGGACGTGTGGGGATACGACTTCCCGACCTCGGGCAACGCCCTGGAGGTCTACGTGGGCTACCTGCGCCGCAAGACGGAGCTGGAGGGCGAGCCGAGGCTGATCCACACGGTGCGCGGGGTGGGCTACGTCCTGCGGGAGACCCCTCCGTGATCGAACCGCAGGGGCGCCTGCAGAGGGCGTCGCTGCGGGCCCGGGTCACCTGGCTCGCGGCGTTCTGCGTCGCCGGCGCCGTCGCGTTGGTGTCCCTCGGCGCGTACATGGTCGTGCGGAAGAGCACCTACGACGCACTCGACGACGGTCTGCGGCAGCGTGCCGCCACGGTCGCCAACGGCAAGAAGGTCAACGACCCGAACGAGCTCATCAACTACCCGGCCGCGTTCCTCGCGGCCGGCGACGTGAAGATGGGCGTGCTGCTGGCGGACTCCGGGAAGCTCTCCTACCCGAAGGAGTCCGACCCGCCGCCGACCGTGCAGGAGGCCTGGGACGTCGCGGACGGCGACCGCCCCGAGTTCATCTGGACCGACCACAAGACCGAGTCGCGCGTCATCGCCGTGCCGTACCAGTCGGGTCAGGCGATCATCATCGCCCAGTCGATGGTGCCGCAGCGGACGACGCTGGCGAAGCTCAGCGTGGTGTTGTTGCTGATAGGCGGCGCGGGTGTGCTGCTCGCGGCCATCGCGGGCACGGCCGTGGCGCGCACGAGTCTCAGACCTGTGCAACGGCTGACCGAGGCGACCGAACGCGTCGCGAACACCGGCGACCTGACCCCGATCCCGGTGTCGGGCGACGACGAGCTCGCGCGGTTGACGCACAGCTTCAACGCGATGCTGGGCGCCGTCGCCGAGTCGCAGGAACGACAACGCCGCCTGGTCGCCGACGCGGGCCACGAGCTGCGCACGCCGTTGACGTCCATGCGCACCAACCTGGAGCTGCTGCTCGCCTCGGAACGCCCGGACTCCCCGACGTTGTCGCAAGAGGACAAATCGGAGATCCAGGCCGACGTGCGCGCGCAGATCGACGAGCTGACCACGTTGATCGGTGACCTGGTCGAACTCGCCCGCGAGGACGCCCCGCAGGTCGTGCACGAGCCGGTCGACCTCGTCGAGGTGGTAGAACGGTCTCTGGACCGCGCGCGCCGCCGTGCCTCGAACGCCGTGACGTTCGACGTGCAGCTGCAACCGTGGACACTTCTGGGTGATTCCAGTGCTCTGGAGCGCGCCGTGCTGAACCTCCTCGACAACGCGGTGAAGTTCAGCCCGTCGGGCTCGGCGGTGCGGCTGACCCTTCGGCAGATGGGTGACGGCAGCGCCATCGTGGAGGTCGCGGACGCGGGCCCCGGCATCGCGGACGCCGATCTACCTCACGTTTTCGAGCGGTTCTACCGTTCGTCCGAGGCGCGGACCCTGCCGGGTTCGGGCCTGGGACTCGCCATCGTCAAGCAGGTGGCACAACGGCACGGCGGCACGGCCACGGCGGGCAGAGCCCCCGAAGGCGGGGCCCTGTTCACGTTGCGCCTACCCGGACGTCCGTAAGGTGGGGCGTGTGAGTCATCGCGTGAACGACGATTCGTCGACCTGGGAGACCACCCCTCCCTCCGGAGACGGCCCCGCCGAGCCCACGTCACGCTTCTCGACGTCCGCTTCGCGAGCTTCGTCGTACGAGGACCGTTCGTCGCGTTCCTCCGCCTACGAGGAAGATGCGGAACCCCGGTTCCGCAGGAAGAAGAAGAAACAGCCGTTCTGGAAGGAACTGCTGGTCATCTTCAGCGTGGCGCTGCTGCTGACCGTCGTCATCCAGACGTTCGTCGCGCGCGTCTTCGTGATCCCGTCGGCGTCGATGGAGACCACGCTGCACGGGTGCACCGGGTGTGTGAACGACAAGGTGCTGGTCGAGAAGATCACGTACCTGTTCAACGACCCCCGGCCGGGCGACGTGATCGTGTTCCGCGGGCCGCCGAACTGGACCGGGGGCAAGGAGCCGCCGAACTTCGTGGTCGGGACCCTGCAGGATCTCGGGTCGATGGTGAACCTGTCCGAGCCTTCCGGCACCGACTTCATCAAGCGGGTCATCGCCGTGGGTGGGCAGACCGTGGAGTGCTGTGATGACCAGGGGCGGGTTCTCGTCGACGGGAAGCCGTTGGACGAGCCGTACCTGAACTTCGGTGGGGGGCCTCAGCAGCAGGAAGCCTTCGAGAAGGTGACTGTGCCCGCTGGGAAGTTGTGGGTGATGGGGGACAACCGGAACAACTCGTCGGACTCGCGGAAGCACGGGGATCCGACGCCTGCCGATGGTGCTATCCCGATTTCGAACGTGGTGGGCAAGGCTCGGGTGATCGTGATCCCTGTTGGGCGGTGGGGGACGATCTCCGACTACAACCCGCAGACTGGTGGGAAGTAGCTCTTCGAGCTGAGACATCAAAAGGGGCGAGGGACCTTGCGGTCCCTCGCCCCTTTTGCGTGTTACGTCGCCAGTGCGGTGGTTGCGTTGGGGTGCAAAGACAACTGCGGACGAGCCGGGTCATTTCATCGCCGCTTCGCGACGATAGAGATCGGGGCTTGACTTCGGGGCCCTTGCGAGATGCTCATCGGCCGTTAAAAGCCGGGCTGAAAAGCGCCCGGCCGATCCGCGAGGCTAGCATCTCGCACCCAAAGTCAAGCCCCGATCTCAAGCGTGCGTGGCTGAGTTGGGTCTGTACGTCACCACACCGCTTCACCGATCTGCTGAGCTCGTACGGGCTCGCCTTCGGCTTCGCGCGGGCTTGCTGCGTCTCTAGCCCTTTGTGGAGCCGAGGGTCAGGCCGCCTACGAACTGCCGTTGCAGTACGAAGAACACCACCAGCGTCGGCAGCGCGACCAGGAGAGAGCCCGCTGCGATCAGGTTGTTGTCGGTGAAGAAGGTGCCCTTCAGGTTCTGCAGGGCCGAGGTGACCGGCATCTTGTCGCCGTCCTGGATCAGGACCAACGCCCAGAGGAAGTCGTTGTAGATCCAGGTGAACTCCAGCGTTGCCAGGGCGGCGAGCACTGGACGGCAGAGGGGCAGGGTCAGCTGCCAGTACTGCCGGAAGACGGACGCGCCGTCCACCCTGGCGGCTTCGGTGAGCTCGTACGGGATCGTCTTCATGTAGTTGGAGAGGACGAACGTGCAGAAGCCCATCTGGAACGCGATGTGGATCAGGATCACGCCCAGCTGCGAGTCGATCAGCGAGCCGCTCTCCGACATCCACTCGGGTACGACGATCAGGCGGTAGAGGCGCCACAGCGGGGTGACGATCACCTGCTGGGGCAGGAGGTTGCCTGCGGTGAACAGCATCAGGAGGGCGATGTTGAACTTGAAGCTGAACCGCGAGACGCCGAACGCCACCATCGAGCTCAGGAGCAGGGTCAGGATCAGCGCCGGGATCGTGATGATCAGCGTGTTCCAGTAGAAGTGCGGCAGGTCGCCGATCTCCCACGCCTTGGCGAAGTTCTCGAAGGTGAGGGACTTCGCGATCGAGAAGTAGCCGTTGACCGACGTGTCGTCGTACGTCCGCAGCGACGCGTAGACCGCCCACAGGAGTGGGGCCAGCGTCATCAGGCACGTCAGGATCAGGAACACGTGCAGGGCGATGCGTGCTGGTGTCACGGGGCGGCGGCGTGCTGTTGCCGGTGGGCGTTCCAAGGTGGCCGTCATGCGCGGTTCTCCTTGCTGAACACCTGGTACAGGTACGTGATGATGAAGCCGAGCGAGATCGTCAGGAGGACCACGGCCACTGCCGAGCCCCGGCCGATTCGGGAGGCCTCACCGATGATGTTGTCGGTCACCAGGACGGACAGCAGTTCCAGGCCGTTGCGGCCCTTGTTGATGACGTAGACGATGTCGAACGCCCGGAGCGCCTCGATGACCGTGACGACGAGGACGACGATGTTGACCGGCTTCATCACCGGGAACGTCACGCGGAAGAACGTCTGGGACGCGGACGCGCCGTCCAGGGCCGCTGCTTCCTTCAGGGCCGGGTCCACGGACTTCAGGCCCGCCAAGTACAGCAGCATGATGTAGCCGGTGTGGCGCCACGCTGCGGCCACGAGGACGGCGTAGAGGTTGATGTCCGAGTCGCCGATCCAGTCGACCGGGTTGGCGCTCAGGCCCAGCAGCGAGTTGAGCAGGCCGCCGTCCGGGGTGTAGATCAGCTGCCAGATGAAGCCGACCAGGGCCAGGGACAGGACCATCGGCATGTAGAGGGCGCTCTGGTAGATGCGGCTGAACTTGAGTTCCCGGTCCAGCAGGACGGCCAGCAGCAGGCCTGCCGAGGTGGGAACGATCAGCAGGAACAGCAGCCAGATCAGGTTGTGCTGGACTGCCGGCCAGAAGCGCGGGTACTCGGTGAAGATCTCGACGTAGTTGCCCACGCCGATCCATTCGATGTCCTCGAAGCCGCCGATGCCGTTCCACCTGCTGAACGACAACGCGACCGAGCCCAGGGTCGGGATCCACACGAACAGCAGGTGCACGACCGTGGGGATGCCGAGCATGAGGGCCAGCACGAGCTTGTCCGTGCCGGCGAGGGCCGTGGCACGCTTTCCACGCCGACGAGGCGGCGGCCCGGAGGGGGCCACCGCCTTCGGCTTCTCCTGAACCGCGGTCACTTGAAGATGTTCTTCGCCTGGTCAGCCATGCCCTTGAGCACGGAGTCGACGCTGTTCGGGTCCTTGATGAACTCGATCAGGCCGTTGGTGGCGGCCTCGCTCGCGAAGCCCGGGTCGGTGTCGCGGTCGAGGAACTGCGTGATGTGCTTGGCGTTCTTGATGGTGTCCGCCACCTTCTTCTGCAGCGGGCTGTAGCCGGCCTGGTCCGCCTTCTGGTTCGTGGCGACCGCGGTCGGGTCGGCCTTCAGGTAGGCGAGCTGCGGTTCGGCGCTGGAGAGGTACTCCAGGAGCTTGAGTCCACCGTCCGAATTGGACGGCTTCTTCGCCATCATGTAGCCGTCGATCGGCGCCTCGACCGTGTCGGTGCCGTGCGTCGGGTTGATCTCCGGGAACGGGAAGAAGTCGAGGTCGTCCTTCTCGGCGTCGGGGAACTGCTGGCCCACGAACGCGCCGAGCAGGTACATGCCGGACTTCTTCTGCTGCAACGACTGCGCGGCTTCCTGCCACTCGCGGCCGAGCGCGTTCTCCTGGTGGAACGGCAGCAGGCGCTTCCAGGTATCGAAGACGTCCTTGACGCGCTTGTCCTGCCAGTCCTCCTTGCCCGCCAGCAGGTCGACGTGGAACTGGTAGCCGTTCGTGCGGAAGTTCAGCTGGTCGAACGTGCCCATGCCCGGCCAGCCCTGCTTCTGCGCGAAGGCGATCGGGATCAGGCCGTCGGCCTTCATCTTCGTGGCGAGCGCGACCAGTTCGTCGAGCGTCTTCGGGACCGCGTAGCCCTTCTCCTGCCACACGCTCTTGCGGTAGAACATGCCCCACGCGTACTGGGTGAACGGCACGAAGTACTGCTTGCCGTCCGTGCCCGTGGAGGCCTGCTTGAGCGCGTCGGAGTAGTTGCCGCCGACCTTGCCCCACAGGTCGCTGAGGTCTGCGGTGAGGCCCTGGTCCGCGAAGAACCGCATGCGGTAGCCGGCGAACCACGCGAGGACGTCGTCCGGCTTGCCCTGCAGGTAGTTGTTGATCTGCTCCTGGTACTGCTCGTGCTGCTTGGTGTTGATCGTGACGGACAGGCCGCCTGACTGGGCCTCGAAGGCCTTCACCGCAGCGGTGATCGCGTCCTTCGGCACCTGGTCGGACAGGTTGTTGCCGAAGGTGACCACCTTCGAGTCGCCGCCCGCGCTCGATCCACCGCCGCACGCGGACAGCAGACCACCGGTCGCGGCGACACCGGCACCGGCCAGCATGACTCGCAGCATCGTTCGCCGACCGAAGTGCGGTAACGGAGTGGAACCAGGCGTGTGCAGAACCATCATCGCTCCTACGGGTGACAACCGCTCGGGCGAACCGAACAGGACTCAAACAAAGTTGCGCACAATGTGGTCCTAGGCACACAGCATGTCAAGCCCCGTTACTCAGCTGTTAAACCTGGGCACAGCCACGATCCTGGCTTGGACCGGGACTTGTACCGGGAATCTGCCCCACAGACCTCAACGCGAGTTTTGTTTGCTTGTGTTGACGTTGGGGGTTGTTGTCGGCCACGCTTGCGGCCGTGACGACATGGCCAACGGACCTGCCAGGGCTCGGCTGGGGAGCTGACTACAACCCCGAGCAGTGGCCCGAGCACGTCTGGGCCGAGGACGTCGAGCTCATGCAACGGGCCGGCGTCACCATGGTCAGCCTGGGCATCTTCAGCTGGGCCAAGATCGAGGTCAGCAAGGGCGAGTACCGGTTCGAGTGGCTCGACCGCGTGATGGACCTGCTGCACGAGGGTGGCATCCGGGTCGACCTCGCGACCGCCACCGCCGCGCCTCCACCGTGGCTCACCAGCGAGTACCCCGAGATGCTGCCCGTCCGTGCGGACGGCGTGCGGCTCTCGCACGGCTCGCGGCAGGCGTACTGCCCGACGTCGCCCATCTACCGCGACCGGGCCACGGCGCTGGCCGCCGAGATGGCCTCGCACTACCGGGACCACCCCGCTTTGGCCGCCTGGCACGTCGGCAACGAGTACGCGTGTCACGTGAAGCGCTGCTACTGCGACACGTGCGCGGCCTCGTTCCGCGAGTGGCTGGCGGCCCGCTACACGCTCGACCAGCTCAACGACGCGTGGTCCACGGCGTTCTGGAGCCAGGGCTACACCGACTTCGCGCAGGTCCTGCCGCCGCGCGTCACGCCGACGTTCCAGAACCCGGCGCACGTGCTCGACTACGACAGGTTCTCCGACGACGCGATCCTGGAGCTGTACAAGGCAGAACGGGACGTGCTCCGGATGGTCACGCCGGACGTGCCGATCACCACGAACTTCATGGTCAACTGGACGTTCGGCGACCTCGACTACTGGAAGTGGGCGCGCGAGGTCGACTTCGTCTCCAACGACCACTACACGCTGGCGCAGTCGCCGGACCGGCACGTCGAGCTGGCGATGTCCGCCGACCTCGTGCGCGGCCTCGCGGGCGGCAAACCCTGGCTGCTCATGGAAGCCTCGACGTCCGCGGTGAACTGGCAGCGGCGCAACATCGCCAAGCTGCCGGGCGAGCAGCGCAGGCACTCGTTCCAGAACATCGCGCGCGGCGCGGACGGCACGTTGTTCTTCCAGTGGCGGCAGTCGCGCGGCGGCAGCGAGCGCTACCACTCGGCGATGGTGCCGCACGCCGGCACGGACACCAAGGTGTACCGGGAGGTCTGCGAGGTCGGCGCCGAGTACGCGAAGCTCGCGGACGTCGTCGGTTCCACTGTGGACGCTTCGGTCGCGGTCCTGTTCGACTTCCAGTCCGGCTGGGCGCTGCGCCAGGACGCCCACCCGACCCAGGACTTCGACTACTGGCAGCACGTTCTCGGGTACTACAAGGCGCTGTGGGACCTCGGTGTCACCGTCGACTTCGTGGCGCCCGGCACGAACCTCTCGAAGTACTCGCTGGTGGTCGTGCCCGCGTTCTACGCGGTGTCCGACGCGCACGCGGCCGTCGTCGCGGACTACGTGGCGGGCGGCGGGCACGTCGTCGTCACGTACCTGTCCGGCGTCGCCGACCAGTACACGCGGGTGCGACTCGGCGGGTACCCCGGCGCGTTCCGGGACGTCCTCGGCGTGTGGTCGGAGGAGTTCCACCCGTTGACGGAGAACGAGACGGTCTCGTTGAGCGACGGCTCGACCGCCTCGCTGTGGACGGAGCACCTGCACACGCGCACCGCTGACGTCGTTGTCTCCTATGCGGACGGGCCGTTGCCCGGCGTGGCGGCGGTGACACGCAACGCGTTCGGCAACGGTGTCGCCTGGTACGTGGCGTGCGATCTTGACGAGGGCGGTCTCGGCCGAACGGTGGAAAACGCGCTTTCCGGTGCGGGCGTGGCGGTGTCGCGTTCGCCGATCGAGCTCGTGCGGCGCAGGGGAGACGTATCGTTTCTCTTCGCCGTGAACCACACGGACGCCGACGCGGAGATCGAAGCGACCGGTGTCGACGTGTTGTCCGGCACGCAGGTCTCCGGACGCCTCACCGTGCGAGCCGGGGACGTCGTCGTCCTCAGGGAAGAGGTGTGAGGTGCTGGCACGTCAACGGCAAGCCGTGATCATCGAAGAGGTCCGTCGCACGGGAGCGGTGCGCGTCAGCGACCTCGTGGTGCGGCTCGGCGTCTCGGACATGACCGTGCGCCGCGACCTCGACGTGCTCGCCGCGCGCGGCCTGGTGGAGAAGGTCTACGGCGGCGCCACGTCCGTCGTCGGGCGCTCCACCGACGAGCCCGGGTTCGAGGCCAAGTCGGTCCGTCAGCTGCCGGAGAAGGAGGCGATCGCGGCCGCCGCCGCGGGCCTCGTGCGTCCCGGCACCGCCATCGGTCTGTCCGCGGGCACCACGACGTGGACGCTGGCGCGGTTCCTGGACGACATCCCGGACCTCACGGTCGTCACGAACTCCATCCGCGTCGCCGACGTGTTGCAGCAGAGCGGGCGCACGGACCGCACGGTCGTGCTGACCGGTGGCGTGCGCACGCCGTCCGACGCGCTGGTGGGCCCCGTGGCCGTGCAGGCGTTGCGATCACTGCATCTGGACGTGGTGTTCCTGGGCGTGCACGGCATGGCCGAGCGCTCCGGCTTCACCACCCCGAACCTCAACGAGAGCGAGACCGACCGCGCGCTGGTCGACGCGGCCGGGCGCGTGGTCGTGGTGGCGGACCACGAGAAGTGGGGCACCGTGGGCATTTCCACGATCGCCGACCTCGACGAGGCGCACGTCCTGGTGACGGACGAGGGTTTGCCGGACGACGCGCGGGCGATCCTCTCCGAGCAGGTCGGCGAGTTGGTGTTGGCTCATGTACCGGGAAGTGGCGAGGAGTTGGCGTGAGGCGTACCGCGGGCAAACTGGCGGACGGCCGGGAGATCATCTACTTCGACGACAGCGCTGAGGCGCCACCGAGAGTCGCGGTGGACACCCGGGATCTTCCCGAGACTCAGCCGATGTCCGAAGCACGGCTGGACCCGTTGACCCGCGAGTGGGTCGTCATGGCGGCCCACCGCCAGACGCGCACGTACAAGCCGCCGGCGGACCTCTGCCCGTTGTGCCCGTCGACGCCCGGCCGTCCGACGGAGATCCCCGAGGCCGACTACGACGTCGTGGTGTTCGAGAACCGCTTCCCGTCGCTGGCGCAGAACGTTCCCGACGTGCCGTCCACTGTGGACGGCGAGGCGGTGTTCGAGCGCGCGCCGGGGCGCGGCCGGTGCGAGGTCGTGTGCTTCACCTCCGACCACAACAAGTCCTTTGGCGAGCTGTCCCCGGAGCGCGTGCGCACGGTCGTGGACGCTTGGGCGGACCGCGTCGCCTTCTTGTCAACGTTGCCAGGGGTCGCGCAGGTCTTCCCGTTCGAGAACCGCGGTGAAGAGATCGGTGTGACTCTGTCGCACCCGCACGGCCAGATCTACGCCTATCCGTTCGTGACGCCTCGTACCGAGCGGATGCTCTCCGCGGCACTGGACTACTTCGCCGAGCACGGGCGGCCGTTGTTCGGTGACGTCCTGGAGGCCGAGCTTCGCGCGGGTGCGCGCGTGGTGGAGACGTCCGAGCACTGGGTCGCGTTCGTGCCCGCTGCGGCCCGGTGGCCGGTCGAGGTCGTGCTGGCGCCTCGGCGGCAGGTGCCCGACATCGCCGCTTTGTCCTCTGTGGAGCGTGACGACTTCGCGTCGCTCTACCTGAAGGTGCTGCACCGGCTGGACGCGTTGTACGACCGGCCGTTGCCCTACATCGCCGCGTGGCACCAGGCGCCGGTGCAGGCGGGCCGCGAGGAGATGTGGCTCCACCTGCAGGTCTTCTCGGTGCTGAGGACGAAGGACAAGCTCAAGTACCTCGCCGGGTCCGAGTCGGGCGAGGCCGTGTGGATCAACGACGTGACGCCGGAGCAGATCGCCGAGCGCCTCCGGGGAACACACAAGTAGCTCCCAGGCTGGTTTAAGGGTTCTCTCAGGACGGCCCGCGAGACTATGGCCATGACCGAGAGCAACCAGCCAGCGCCGCAGCCGGAAGACACCGACTCCGTGCCGACGAGCGCCGGTCAGACAGACTCCGGCGCGCGGGTGCAGGGCCCGTCGCAGCCGGAACCCGGCCAGCCGGATCCTTTGCAGGGGGGATCCGGCCAGGCTGGGACAACTTCCGCACCAGCAGCGCACCAGGCAGCGGCACCGTCCGCGCCGGCCGGGCTGGGCGACGTTCCTGCCTCCTTCACTTCGACCCAGCCGCAGGTGCCCTCACCTGACGCGGGTCAGACGCAGCTCGGCGGGTCCGGACCCGGCCAGCAGCTCCCTCCACCCTCAGGGTCCGGCCAACCTCACCCGCTCGGCCTCGGCGCCACGACGGCGCAGTTCGGCGCGGGACCGCACTCCGGTCCGTTCGCGGAACAGCAGGCGGGACCGCACACCGGTCCGTTCGGCGAGCAGCACAACCCGTTCGCCGCGCCCGGCCAGCAGCCCGGACCGCAGACGGGCCAGTACTACCTCCCGCCCGGCCAGCTGCCGCCCGCCCCTGCTCGTCCCAAGGGCCGCGGCAAGGTCGTGGCCGGTGTCGCCGCTCTCGTGCTGCTCGTCGGAGGCCTCTCCGGGGGCATCGGCGGCTACCTGGGCTACACCTTCGCCAACGACTCGTCGTCGGTGAGCTCGCTCGACTCGCCGCGCCCGGCCTCGCAGACGTCCAACGCGCCCGCCGGGTCGGTCGAGGACGTGGCGAACAAGCTGCTGCCGTCCGTCGTGCAGATCCGCGTCACCACGCGGTCCGGCGCCGGTGAGGGTTCGGGCTTCATCATCTCCAGCAACGGCCAGATCGTGACGAACAACCACGTCATCGAGGGTGCCGCGACCGGTGGTGACATCAAGGTGGTCTTCGCGGACGGCAAGACCGTGTCCGGCAAGATCCTCGGCCGCGACCCGAGCTCCGACATCGCCGTCATCCAGGCCGACGG
Source organism: Lentzea sp. NPDC058450 (assembly GCF_042721395.1). Classification (NCBI taxonomy): domain Bacteria; kingdom Bacillati; phylum Actinomycetota; class Actinomycetes; order Pseudonocardiales; family Pseudonocardiaceae; genus Lentzea; species Lentzea sp. NPDC058450. The sequence goes on along the minus strand of NZ_JBHXLO010000017.1, from coordinate 29,668 downwards.
CGTCTCGGGCCTCCCGGTCGTGAACCTCGGCAACTCCGGTGACATGAAGATCGGCCAGAACGTCGTCGCGGTCGGGTCGCCGTTCGACCTGGCCGGGACCGTCACCTCCGGCATCGTCAGCTCGCTCGACCGCCCGGTCTCGGCGGGCGGCGACAGCAACTCGCAGGCCACCGTCCTCAACGCCATCCAGACCGACGCCGCGATCAACCCCGGCAACTCGGGTGGCCCGCTGGTGAACATGCAGGGCCAGGTCATCGGCATCAACTCGGCGATCTACAGCCCCAGCCAGGGGCAGGGCCAGGCCGGTTCCGTGGGCATCGGCTTCGCGATCCCGATGGACCAGGCGCGCCGCACGATCGACGAGATCGTGAAGACGGGCAAGCCGAAGCAGACGGTGCTGGGTGTGAAGGTCGAGTCGACCGAGCAGGGCGCGCGCATCTCGGAGATCACCACCGGTGGCGCCGCCGAGAAGGCCGGGCTCAAGGCCGGTGACGTGATCACCAAGTTCGGTGACCGCCGCATCGACGAGTCGGACACGCTGGTGGCCGCTGTCCGGTCCAAGGCACCCGGCGACAAGGTGACGATCACGCTGGCCGACAACAAGACCGTGGAAGCCACCCTCGACGGCGTCGAGGTGGGATAGGTCGGGGGACGCCTCGTCTCGGACAACCGCCGCCCGTCCGAGCCGAGGCGTTGACGACCCCCTCTGAGGCCCGGGACCTGTGCGCACCTGCCCCGCACACAGGCCCGGGCCTCTTCTTACGTCCGTGTGACGGTTCCGCGCTGTTGCGGCGTTTGTGGCTTAGCGTGGTGACGTGGTGGAACGGGTGTTGGTCGTCGATGACGACACGACGGTGCGCGACGTGGTGCGCCGCTACCTCGAACACGCCGGGTACGAGGTCGAGCTCGCCGGCGACGGGGAGCAGGCGCTGCGGCTGATGGCGGCCCAGGAGCCGGACATCGTGGTGCTGGACCTGATGCTGCCCGGCATCGACGGCCTCGAGGTGGCCCGGCGGATCCGGGCGCGCGGCAGCACGCCCGTCGTGATGCTGACGGCGCTGGGCGAGGAAGAGGACCGGATCGCCGGCCTGCAGATCGGGGCGGACGACTACGTCACCAAGCCGTTCAGCCCGCGTGAGCTGGCGTTGCGCGTCTCGTCGGTGCTGCGGCGGGCCCACCGGGCGTTCGAACCGCGGGTGGTGCGGGACGGGAACCTCGTGCTGGACGTGGCCGCGCACACCGCGACGTTGTCCGGGGAGCCGTTGCAGCTCACGACCCGCGAGTTCGACCTGCTAGCGTTCTTCATCGGCAACGCCGGGAAGGCGTTCGGCCGCGCCGAGCTGCTGGAGCGCGTGTGGGGCTGGCAGTTCGGCGACCAGTCGACCGTCACCGTCCACGTGCGACGGTTGCGGGAGAAGATCGAGGAGGACCCCGCGAAGCCGCGTCGGCTGAGCACCGTGTGGGGCGTCGGCTACAGGTATGACCCGTGTTCGATCGGTTGAGCCGCGTCTCGCTCACCACCGTGATGACCGTGATGGTCATCGTGCCGGTGGTGGCGACCATCGCCGGTGTGCTCGTGGTCAGCGGGTTCATGTTCACGCCGATGCTCGGTGTGGCGCTGATGGTGTGCGCTGTGGTCGCCGTGGTGACCGTGCCGTTCTCGATCCTGCTCGGCCGTGCGATCGCCCGCCGGACGATGTGGGAGCGCGAGGCGGAGGCGTCGCGGCGGCAGCTGGTGGCGTGGATCTCGCACGACCTGCGCACGCCGCTGGCCGGCATCCGCGCCATGACCGAGGCCCTGGAGGACGGCGTCGTCTCGGAACCGGGCGAGGTGGCCGTCTACGCGAAGCAGATCGCCCTCGAAGCCGATCACCTGGCCAAGCTGGTCGACGACCTGTTCCAGCTCTCCCGCATCACCGCCGGCGCCCTGAACCTCTCGATGCACGACGTCGCACTGGCCGACGTGGTGTCCGACGTCGTCGCGGCCTCCCGCCCGGTGGCTTCTCTGAAGGGCGTCGAACTGCGCGCGGACGCTCGCGAGTGGCCGGTCGTGCGCGGCTCCGATCCGGAACTGATGCGTGTCGTGCGCAACCTTGTGTCCAACGCCATCGGCTACACACCGGAGGGCGGCACGGTGTCCGTCCAGGTCGATGTGGACGGACCCGACGCCGTGGTGCGCGTGGACGACACGTGCGGCGGCATACCCGATGACGTGCTGCCACAGGTCTTCGAAGTGGGCTTCCGAGGCACTTTCGCGCGCAACCCCTCAGGCGCCGGACTGGGCCTTTCCATCGCGCGTGGCCTCGTCGAGGCCCACCACGGCCGGATCGGCGTCGAGAACCACGGTCCTGGCTGCCGCTTCGAAGTCAGACTCCCGCTACGGTGATCGGTATGGAACGCAGCGCGCAGCGCCTTGGCCGCGCTTTGGTCGTGATCGTGGACGACCGGGTGGCGCACGGCGAGCAGGACGACAACTCCGGGCCTCTCGTCACCGAACTGCTCGAAGAAGCGGGCTTCATCGTCGACGGCACCGTCGCGGTCGAGGGAGAGGTGGTCGACATCCGGGCCGCCCTCAACACGGCCGTCATCGGTGGCGTCGACCTCGTGGTCACCGTGGGCGGCACCGGCGTGTCCCCGCGCGACGTCACGCCCGACGCCACACAGGGCGTGCTCGACCGCCCCATCCACGGCATCGCGGAGGCCCTGCGGGCGTCCGGGTTGGCCGCGGGGGCGGTGGACGCCGGGATCTCGCGTGGGCTGGTCGGCGTGTCCGGTAGCACCTTGGTCGTGAACCTGGCCGGGTCTCGTTCCGCGGTGCGGGACGGGATGGCCACGTTGTCGGCATTGGTGCCTTATGTGATCGAGCAGTTGAGCGGTCTTGACGAAGAGTGATTCGCCTGGGCCGGCCGGCGACGCTGACGCGGTTGCGCGGCGTCGCCGGTTGGCTGAGGTTTTCGGTGAGGTGCTGCCGGAGACCTCGTCGGATGAGCGGGCGCCTGGTGCCGGTTCTGACGATCGTGAGGCTTGGTACCGGGAGAATCGGCCGCCGCATCACGGTGGTTGAGGTGCGGGTGCCGGTTCGTAGGCCGGTTCCTGTTCCAGCGGGTTGGTCGCGGTTTGTTGGTTGGGCTGCGGTTGCGAGAGTTGGTCGCGCAGGTCTCGACGAAAGACCTGGGGTGTGCGATTGGGGCTTGACTTCGGGGCCCTTGCGAGGCGCTCATCGGCCGGAAAAGGCCGGGCTGAAAAGCGCCCGGCCGAGCTCGAGAAGCTAGCACCTCGCACCCAAAGTCAAGCCCCAATCGCCATGCGCGGGTGGAACCGGCTCTGTGGCGGGCATTGGCCCGTTCGGGCTCGCCTTCGGCATCGCGTGCCAGGCCTCGTAGGTGGGCGGCTTGCGTCGACGGCTGTCCGGCTGGCACCGCGCGCCGGGCTTGCGTGCGTGGTCGTTTTGCTTTGACGACTGCGGTTGGGTGCGTGCGCCGGGCTGAGACGGTGGTCGCCTTGCGTTGACGACTGCGGTTTCGCCTTTGGCTTCATCGCGTACTCGGCTGTCGCCGTGCCCCTCGTCTCAGCGCAGTTCGCTGCATTCCGCAGCCACCCTGTGCGCCTGTGCCTCGCTCGCACCTCGCGCCGCTCCGCAACTCGGCTGCCTCGCGTGCCTCGTTCTTGGCCTGGCTCGCCGCTTTGGCGTGCAGGCGTGCCTTGACGGAGCGCGCGGGCTGGGGGCTGCGCGCTTCGTCTCGGCGGGGAGGGGGTGGGTGGTTTAGATTGCCGGGCCGCGGCGGTCCGGGGGCTGGGGCGTCGTCTGCTGCGTTGACGCTGCCTGGGCCTGGAGGAGGTCGCGGATCTCCTTCAGGAGTTCGACGTCGGTGGGCTCGGACGGGCCCGGCTCCACGCCCTTCTCGCGGCGTTCCTTGATCTTGTTCATCGGCAGCACGAAGATGAAGTAGACGACTGCCGCGACGATCGCGAAGTTGATGATCGCCGTGATCAGGGCGCCGAGGTCGATCTTCGTCTTCTCGTTCGCCTCGATGAGCCTGAACGCGAGACCTTCGACGTTGTTGCCGCCGAACAGCGCCACCAGCGGGTTGATGATGTTCGTGGTGAACGCGGTGACGATCGCACCGAACGCGGCGCCGATGACCACGGCCACGGCCAGGTCGACGACGTTTCCGCGCATCAGAAAGTCTTTGAATCCCTTCAGCATCAGCGGAGAGTAACGGCTAATGCTTGATCCAGTGACATCGCGGCCACACGAGTTGCATTAAGTCTCGGCAACGTCAGGACGACCACCTGGCCCTGGGTTTCGCGCACTGTGGCGTTCTCGGCGAGTACCTCGCCGGACGAGGAGATCACGTCCACGCGGGCGCCTGGGCGGACCACGGCGGCCAAGGCCTGGTCAGCCAGTTGTACGGCTGTGGAGGCTTGGTCGGGTGCGGTGGTCGCCAGGTCCACGTCGGTCAGCGGGATTCCTGCGCGCGTCGGGGACGCGAGCGGTCTGCCCACCAGATCGGTGGAATTCCGGAAGGTCCCCGGTACGGGTGAGGGCAGGGACACCAGGCGGAGGTCGGCGGCCGTCAGCGAGGCGCCTGCCGGGAGGTCGCGCGACGCGACCAGGGTCGGGTGGCCTACGTCGGGCCAGAAGAAGGTCACCAACGCCGACAAGGTGAGGCCCAAAGCCAGGAATCGGCGCCACGCAACGGAAAGCGGGCGGCGGAGGAGCGAGCGGACTCGGTCGGGCAGCGTCGTGGAAAAGGTCATGCCTCCGACCGTAGGGCGGTCGGAGGCAGGTCAAGTCGGGTTGAGCCGCAAGTTGTGGACAACTCGCGATCTTCAGGACGCGGCGGCCGCCGGCGCGCTCGAAGAAGAGGACGAAGACGACTTCTTGTCCGAAGAGGACGAAGAGGACGAAGACGACGTGGAGGTCGTCGTCGACGACTTCGAGTCCGAAGTGGAGGACGACGAAGACGTGCTCTTGGACGAGCCCGAACGGCTGTCCGTGCGGTAGAAACCGCTGCCCTTGAACACGACGCCGACGGCGCCGAAGAGCTTGCGCAGCTTGCCCGAGCACTCCGGGCACTCGGTGAGGGAGGCGTCGCTGAACGACTGCACAGCCTCGAACCGGTGCTCACACGCGGTGCAGGCGTACTGGTACGTAGGCACTGGGTCTGCTCCTAGCTCTGGCACTCGACCGTTGTGAGTGCCAACACGATTTTCGCTCAGGACCTTCCCGGAGCGCAAACACACCAGGTCAATGTCACAGCCATCGCAGGCCCACCGAGGGCGTCACCACGCCGTTCATCAGCACGTCGTGAGGCTCGCCGGGCACGTCGGCGAGCACCTCGGAATCCCGCACGACGCCCACCAGCGGCGCGTTGACCAGCGGCAACGACCGGTCGTAGTGACCTTGACCCTTGCCCAGCCGCACCCCGGTCACCGACACGGCGAGGGCGGGCACGAGCACCAGCGAGGCTCCAGCGATCGCCGAGGCGCCGAGCCGCTCACCGGTCGGCTCCAGCAGCTTGAACCCGGCGGGCGCCAGCGACGAGGGCCCGGAGTACACCGCCCAGTCCAGCGGGGCGTCACCCGTCACGATCGGTAGCAACACGCGGCACCGCAGCCCGTCCAGCCAGGAGGCGTCACCGGGCTCCGAGCCGACCGGGATGAACGCGCAGAGCGTCTGATCAGCGGAAACGTCCAGCGAAGCGACGTGCGCGGCCAAAGCGCGGGATTCAGATGAGCGAACCTCGGGAGAAAGAGAACGCCGGGCGGCCAGCAACTGTGAACGCAACGTGGCCTTCCGGTCACGAAGATCGGACGTCATGTCGGGTACCCCTCGGTATGTCGTTAGCATCGCAGCCCATGAGCAGCGCCTTCCACACCGCTATCGTGCCCGCGGCCGGTCTGGGCACCCGTTTCCTCCCCACGACCAAAGCCGTGCCGAAGGAACTGCTGCCCCTGGTCGACACCCCCGCCATCGAGTACGTGGCGCGCGAGGCGGCCGAGGCCGGTGCGAAGAAGCTGGTCATCGTCACGTCGCCGACCAAGGCGTCGGTCGCGAACTACTTCGACGAGAACCCCGACCTCGAGGAGTCGCTGACCGCCAAGGGCAAGACCGACCTGGTCGAGAAGATCCAGCGCGCCCCGAAGCTGATCAAGGCCGAGACCGCGATCCAGGAGCAGGCGCTCGGGCTCGGGCACGCCGTCGGGTGCGCCGAGGGCAACCTGACCGGTGAGGACGAGGCCGTCGCGGTGCTGCTGCCGGACGACATCATCCTGCCGAACGACGCCCTCCAGAAGATGGCGAAGGTCCGCGAGGAGAAGGGCGGCAGCGTCCTGCTGGCGTTCGACATCCCGCGCGAGCAGATCTCCGCGTACGGCGTGTTCGACGTCCGCGACACCGGCAACGACGACGTCAAGCAGGTCGTCGGCATGGTCGAGAAGCCGAAGCCCGAGGACGCGCCCTCGACGTTCGCCGCGGCCGGCCGCTACCTCCTCGACCGGGCGATCTTCGACGCGCTCAAGCGCATCACCCCCGGCGCGGGCGGCGAGCTGCAGCTCACCGACGCCATCGCGCTGCTGATCAACGAGGGTCACCCCGTGCACGTCGTCGTGCACCGCGGCGGGCGACACGACCTCGGCAATCCCGCAGGATTCCTGCGGGCTGCGGTTGACTTCGCACTCAACACCCCGGAGTACGGACCCGATCTGCGCGAGTGGTTGCGGGAACGCCTCGACGACAACTCCTGAGCGCGAGGACCAATCACATGAGGTCAGTGGACGAGCAGCTCGCTCGGGTGATCGCGGCCGCCGTGCGGCCCGCACCCGTACGCGTGGCGATCTCGGAGTCGCAGGGTCTGCTCTGCGCCGAAGAGGTCGTCGCGGAACGCGCGTTGCCCGGCTTCGACCAGGCCGCCGTGGACGGCTACGCGGTGCGCAGCGTCGACGTGTCCGGCGCGAACGCGAGCCCGGTGCAGCTGCCGGTCGTGGGCGAGATCCCGGCCGGCTCCCGGCAGCCGCGCCGGCTGCAGCCCGGCCAGGCGGTGCGGATCGCCACGGGCGCGCCACTGCCGACGCTCGCGGACGCCGTCGTGCCGCTCGGCTACACCGACGGCCACCAGGCCAAGGTGACCGTCAACCGCAGCGTGCCGTCCGCCGGGTTCGTCCGCCGCACCGGCGAGGACGTGCAGACCGGTGACGTCGCGGTCCGCCGTGGCGCGTCCATCGGCGCCGCCCAGGTGGGTCTGCTGGCCGCCGTCGGACGCAACAAGGTGCTCGTGCACCCACGCCCGCGCGTGTCCGTCATCTCTCTCGGCGAGGAGCTCGTCGACGTGGACCGCACGCCCGGTCAGGGCCAGGTCTACGACGTGAACTCGTACGCGCTGGCCGCCGCCGCACGCGACGCGGGCGCCGAGGTCAGCAGGGTCGGCATCATGTCCGCCGACCCGCGCCGCCTGCGCGAGGTCGTCGAGGGCAGGCTGCTGCTCTCGGAGATCGTCGTGATCGCGGGCGGCGTCGGCGGCACGGTCGGTGACGAGGTCAAGGCCGCGCTCACGGACCTCGGCGACATGGACGTCAACCGCGTCGCCATGCACCCCGGCTCCGCGCAGGGCTTCGGCAGGCTCGGCCCCGACGCCGTGCCGACGTTCCTGCTGCCCGCGAACCCGATGAGCGCGCTCGTCGTGTTCGAGGTGCTGGTCAGGCCCCTGATCAGGGCCGCGCTGGGCAAGAAGAACCCGTACCGCCGGGCCGTCAGCGCGAGGCTGCTGTCGCCGTTGCAGTCCGCGAAGGGCCGCCGGGGCTTCCTGCGCGGCCAGCTGCTGCGCGACGCGGACAACGGCGAGTACCTGGTGCAGCCGCTCGGCACGTCCGGGTCGCACCTGCTCGCGTCACTGGCGGAGGCCAACTGCCTGATCATGGTCGACGAGGACGTCACCGAGATCTCCGTCGGTGAAGAGGTGCTGGTCAGCTTCCTAGCGCAGCGTGGATGAGCGCTTTCGCCGATCTGGGCAGACACCCCGGCTGGCCCGCCCGGCTGGGGCCTCTCCAGGTGCGCGCGGGCGTCGTCGAGCTGCGCGGGCCGAGGTTCTTCGACGGCTCGAAGTGGTCGAGGCTGCGCCTGCGTGACCGCGCCTACCTCGAACAGTGGGAGCCCACGGCGCAGGAGGGCTGGGACGAGCGCAACGCGACGCTCTCCTGGCCCGCGCAGTGGTCGTCGCTGCGCGGCATGGCCCGGCGCGGATCCACGCTGCCGTTCATGATCCTCGTGGACGGCGAGGTGGCCGGTCAGATCACCGTCGGCAACATCGTGCGCGGCTCGCTGCTGTCCGCGTGGATCGGCTATTGGGTAGCCGCTGATCGGGCGGGAGGCGGCGTCGCAACGGCGGCCGTCGCGTTGCTCGCGGACCACGCTTTCCGCGACGCTGGTCTGCACCGGCTCGAAGCGACCGTGCGACCCGAGAACGGTCCCTCGATTCGGGTGCTCACGAAGTCCGGCTTCCGCGAGGAAGGCCTCTTCAAGCGTTATCTGGATGTTGCCGGGCAGTGGCGCGACCACCTCTGCTTCGCGCTCACGTCCGAAGAGGTCCCGGATGGCCTAGTGCGCCGTTTGGTCGCACGCGGAGAGGCCCGTCTTCCCTGATCTTCGCTTCCGTTCGTCGTAATCACTTCACCCAAAAGTGGGTGATACACCACACTTTGGTACGCACTGGGGTCGGCGTGCCTCCGACACAGGTGTGACTGTTGTGACTAACGTGGTTGGCAGCACCACGCGTGGGCCGGGGGAGGTGAACGGGGAATGCCGAGTTCGCTGATCATCGTTGCACTGGTCGTCGCCTGGCTCGTGGTCCTCGTCCCCATGATGGCCCGCAAGCGCCAGGAGAGTGCGCGCAGCGTGGGGGAGGAGTACGACGCCATGCCAGACGCCGAGTACGACGACATCCACGACATCGACGACGACTACTTCGACGAGGAGGAGTACGTCGAGCGCCCGTTCCGGCGTGGCCGTGGTGGCTACGACCCGGAGACCGCAGCGCTGGTCGCCCAGGCCAAGTACGCGTTCCGCCGCAGAGTGGTGGCTCTGCTGTTCGTCGCCGCGGTGGCATCGGCCATCGTCGCCGGAGTGTTCTTCACGAAGCTCTGGTACGGCCACGCCGCGATCGACCTGCTGCTCGTCGGGTACCTGACGTACCTGCGCCGGCAGGTGCGGATCGAGGAGGAGATCCGCGGCCGCCGGCTCGCCCGGCTGCAGCAGGTCCGCCGCCGTCGTGCGACGGGTCCGCAGCAGCAGGAGGCGCCGGCCCCGGTCGTCGCGGACCTGCCGAAGCAGGCCGGTCCCGACGAGCAGGAGACCACGCAGGTCGAGGTCGTCGAGGAACGTCCGGCGCTGCCGCCGTTGCCGCGCTTCGAACACCACGTCCGTCCCGGCACGATCCCGGTCGACTCCGACGACGAGGACCCGGTCTTCGTCGAGTTAGAGGGACTGGAGTCGCTGCGGTACCGAGGTGCTGTCGGGGCTTAACGAGGGGTGGTGAAAACACCCCTCCAGGGACTGCTATAGTTCTCTTCGTAAGGAAGCAAGGGGCTGTAGCACAGTTGGTAGCGCGTCTCGTTCGCATCGAGAAGGTCAGGGGTTCGATTCCCCTCAGCTCCACTTAAGAAGCAGGGCCGGTGGTCACGACCACCGGCCCTGCTTCTTTTGCGCGTACGTCCACTGTGGACGAGTGGTGCAGGGGTTGTGGAGACCTCGTGAATCCGTTCGGCTCATTGCGTCGCGCCGGATATCTTCTGGCGCGTGAACATCCTTGGGGGATTCAAAGCAGTGTGCGTTGCGGCGGTGGCCATCACCGTCGTCAGTTGTTCGCCGAGCGCGGGTACGGGGTCGGGGGACCAGGCTCCGGCCGCACCGGAGAAGAAGGTGCTGGACGTCAGCGGGTTCGGGAAGCTCAAGCCCGGAATGTCCAAGCAGGACGCTCTCGCGACCGGTGAGCTCGCCCCGGCCGTCGCGGGCCGGACCGGCAAGTGCGAGGACCACCGGTACACGGGCGCGCCGGCACCCGACGCGAAGCAGCTCGAAGAAGAGGCCGAGTTCGAGAAGAAGTACGAGGCCGCGCAGAAGGCCGCCGACGACGCGGAGGCGGCGATCGGCCCGGCGCCGGGTGCGAACGCGGGTGCCGCCGAGTACGCCGCCTACGCCGAGAAGGCCGCCGCGTCGGCCGAGGCCAGCGCCAAGGCGACCGAGCTCATCTCGGAGTCCACGAAGCGGATCGTGGCGCGGGCGGAGGCGCGTGAGGCCAACGGCGGGGTGCTGTTCGCGGGCGACGAGATCCGCATGATCGTGCCGCCGCCGGGTGTCACGGCCGCGAAGGACATCGCCAAGGGTGCGACGGTCGAGCAGCTCAAGGCCGCCTACCCGAACGCGGTGGAGAAGGAGGCCGGCAAGACCTTCGAGGTGTCGGTGCCCGACCAGAACGACGTCGTGCTGAGCTTCCACTTCGCCGACGGGAAGCTCACGACGTTCCTGCTGTTCAACAGCGAGGCGAAGTGCAGCTGAACTGACCTGTGAAAGGGCCGCTCACCGTAATGTGAGCGGCCCTTTCGTCTATATAAGAGCCGTAAGCTCCGCTCCCGCGAAAGGCTGTACCCATGAGCGACGCGCCGCAGGACAAAGTCACGGTCCTGTCCGCCGATGCCCTTGCGCAGATGAAGGCGTTCCCGCTGCACGGCGACGAACGACTGCGGAACAAGCTGCTGTGGAAGTCCCCCAACGGCGACACGATCGTCGGCCTGCTCCAGATGGCTCCGGGCGCGCGCGACGTCGGCCACAACCACCCGTCGGCCACGCAGCACACGTGGGTCGTCGACGGCACGGTGAGCATCGGCGGTGTGGAGGCGACCGCGGGTTCGTACGCGTTCGTGCCGCCGGGCGTGGACCACGAGACGGTCGCGGGCGACGAGCCGGTGACGATGTTCTACATCTACCAACCGACCGCCGAGCACGACCACGATCACGACCACTGACAGGTCCCCACCAGAAACCGGGGCGGTTGCGGCGTTTCGCCGCATCGACCTGACCTGGAACGGCTTTCGCGCGCGCCACCCATCTATGGGGTGAAGTTGGATGAACAACGCGGCGTCGGCAAATAGTTTTCTCTCATGAGATCCGTCGTCGCCGCGTTATTACTCGTGGCCGTCACCTCCAGCGGTGCAGCGGCCTCCGAGGCCCCTGCCGCCAGGTGCGCGGCCGCCCGTCCTGTCGTCTCCAGCACGGAGACAGCTGTAGAAGCACGCGTTCTCACCGGCTGCACGGCCGGTGAGCTCGTCGTCTTCCGGGCCGCCCTGACCTTCCGCGCCCACGGCACCGCCTGCACCGCGATCTCCCAGGAGCTCGAAGCGGACCCGGCCACCGAGCCGCAGTGGATCCGCGCCCGCCTGGAACTGAGCTGCGCCCCGGGCGAGAAGGGCCACGCAGGCTCCCAGGCCACGGTCGAGATGTACGACCAGCGGAACACCCGCGTCGCCTCCTACGTCCTCTCCGACTCCTACGCGGAGAAGGCCGCCTCCCACCTGTGGACCGTCGAGTTCGTCGCCGGCCTCAGCGACCTGCCCGCGCCACCCGACCCGGCTGTGCGGACCTCCAGCGCGTCGGCGGGGCAGGGGAGCTCCCTCACCAGGATCGATCACCAGGCCCGTTCCTGATCACCCGTTCGCCACCCCGTCCTCCGGCGTGTCTTCGATAACGAATCGCGCAAAAAGGGCGACTCCTGTCAACGGAGCCGTCCATCGCAACGTGTAAGAGCCAACAGGCCGAACGTGCGATGGGCGGAGGTGCAACGCGGTGATCAAGGAAAGGGTTGCTGTGGCGTCAACCGCAGACCAATTACGCACAGTAAGCTGACAGGGCGCCTAGGCTGGGGGTGATCTCGGAAGGGGTGGTGTGAGTCGTGGGGCTCGCTGAGTCCTTGCTCACGTGGCTGCACGGCTTCGTGGGTGCGAGTGTCTGCCCCGGTGACTGGGTGTGGACCACCACGGCGCTCGGTGCGGTGCTCGGGTTGTTCCCGACCATAGGTGCGTTGCTGTCCATCGCGGTGCGCCGGGTCGTCGGCAACTCCTACGGACCCGTGACCGGTGCCATCTTCACCGTGCTCGGCGTCGCCAGCTGTCTGGTGCTGCCGTGGCTGATCATGCGCGGAACCGTCCAGGGGCTCGCGGGGCGCAGCATCACCGGCGCCGACTCGCTCGACGAGGCCACCTGCTTCGGCCAGTTCTCGCAGGGCAACTACCTGGTCGACGGGGCTCCGTCGATCATCGGCGTGATCCAGCGGCCCGGCCAGTCGGTCGTGTTCCTGGTCGCCGCGGGCATCACGATCGTGCTCGCGCTGCTCTGCCTGCTGTTCGTCATGCTGCAGTCGGGGTCGGCGTTCCGGCTCGGGCCGAACTGGCCGCGCCGCGTGTTCTGGCCGATGTTCCTGGTACTGCTGGTGACCACCTCTGCGTTTCCCGTGACGCTGGTGGGCCATGTGCTGCTCGGGTTTCTGCCAATTGCTGTAATCGGGTCAATCGTCGTGCGGATTTTCGGGTTGACTACCGCCATGCTCAACCGCCCCGGCCGCGACCGGTCCCAGGACCGGAACTCGCAGAACCAGCCACCGCAGCCGGTGGCGCGCACGCCGCAGCCCCAGAACAACCAGCTGCCGCAGGGTCAGCCGAAGCAGAAGGCGCCCACCAAGCCGATCACGGCCGCGCAGCACCAGCCGCCGCCCGGCCAGAACCCGCCGCCGTACCAGCCGGCGCAGGTGCCGAAGTACCAGCCGGCACCGATGAACCGCCCGATGCGCCCGGTCACGCAGCCGCAGCCGCAGCCGTCCCAGCAGCAGCCGCCGCAGAACCAGCCGCCGCGCCAGTACCCGCCGACCCGCGTCGCCGAGGTCATGCCGCAACCGGGCCCGCCCCAGCCGTCGAACCCGGCGGTGCTCGCGGACACGCCGGGGCCTCTGCCGTTCGGTCCGGGCGCGGCGAACGCCGAGTCGCCCGCACCCGTGCAGAAGTCGGGCAAGGTCTGGAACCCGGGCAACGGCCGGTTCCGCCGCGTCCGCCAGCTCGGCTCCGGCGGCTTCGGCACGGTCTGGCTCGCCGTCGACGAGCAGCTCGACCGCACCGTCGCCGTGAAGCTCGCGCACGCCCCGGACAACGACACCGAGGCCCGCATGCTCCGCGAGGCGCGTGCGCTGGCCGCCGTCCGCCACCCGAACTGCGTGCGCGTGTTCGACATCGTCCAGGACCCGGACGGCCTCGCCCTGGTGATGGAGTACATCGAGGGCGCCTCGCTGTCCGAGACGGTCCTGAAGAACGGCCTGATCGACGACAAGCTCGCCGCCCGCCTCTGGCTGAACATGGCCGACGCCCTGGCGGCGGCGCACGACCGGGGCGTCCTGCACCGCGACGTGAAGCCGTCCAACGTGATCGTCGACGGCCAGGGCACCGCGCACCTGATCGACTTCGGCATCGCCCGCTCCAAGGGCGACAGCACCCTCACCGCCACGGGCATGATGGTCGGCACCCCGGACTTCCTCGCGCCCGAGACGGCGCGGGGCGAGACGGCGTCGCCCGCCTCGGACTCGTGGCAGCTGGCCGCGACCGTGTCGTACGCGCTGACCGGCCACCCGCCGCGCGGCTCCCGCGAGAACCCGATCTCCTCGCTGATGGCCGCCGCCCAGGGCGAACCGATCACCAAGCTGCCGCAGAAGAGCGCGCACGCGCGGCTGCTGCTGGCGGCGATGGACCCGGAACCGGGCCGTCGTCCGTCGCTCGCGCAGGTGCGGGGGCAGCTGTCGCAGTTCCTCGACCAGCAGGGGATGAGCAAGGAGGGCCCGGTGACCAAGATGATCACCAAGCCGGGTCCGCCGCCGACGAGGCACATGCCGATGTAGGCGAACCGGGTGAACACCTCGCACGGCGGTAACGGTCATAAAGGGCATAACGACAACCGCGTTGTTTCCTGACCGCAAAGCCGCCATGCGAGGGAACCATGACCGCTGAAGAGAGTTGGCATGCCGCACGTCTGATTCCGACTTCGGGCATCAACGGTGCTGAGGAACAAGAAAGACGAGCGACTTCGGCATTGCTGGCCGTCATGTCAGCGGTGCGTGAGTTCGGGCGGGCGCTGACCCAGCCGCTGGGAGCGCCTGCCGCCGCCGTGCAGACGTTCATCGAGGTCCCGTTCGAGCTCGACGAGCGCAAGCTCATCCCGGACGGCCTGATCCGGGTGACCCGAGGGCAGAAGTCGTGGACCGCGCTGGTCGAGGTGAAGACCGGCTCCAACGAGCTCCAGGTGCAGCAGTTGGAGAACTACCTCGACGTCGCGCAGAGGTTCGGGTTCGACGCGGTCATCACGATCTCGAACGAGATCTCGCCGTTGCCCGGCCAGCACCCCACGCCCGTGGACAGGAAGAAGCTCAAGAAGGTCGCGCTGCACCACTGGTCGTGGAGCGAGGTGCTCTGCGAAGCCGTGATGCAGAAGGAACACCGCGGGGTGGCCGACCCCGACCAGGCGTGGGTGCTCGGTGAGCTGATCAGGTACCTCGAACACCCGCGGTCCGGCGCGATGGCGTTCGAGGACATGGGGCAGTCGTGGGTGCCGCTGCGCGACGCGGTCGAGGCGCGCACGTTGCGGGCGAACGACAAGATCGCGCCCGACGTGGTGCTCCGGTTCGAGGCCCTGCTGCGGTTCGCCGGACTCCAGCTCGGCCGCCGCCTCGGCACGGACGTCACGCCCGCGTTGTCCCGCAAGGATCTCGCCGAGCCCCAGGTCCGCCTGACCCGGCAGCTCGCGCAGTTGGTGGCGGACGGCAGGCTCTCCGGCGGGATCCGCATTCCCGACACGGTCGGGACGTTGCACGTCACCGCCGATCTGCGGGCCGGCCGGGTGATCTGTGGCGTCGACGTGGAAGGCCCGAGGGAAGGGCGTCCGGCGACGCGGATCAACTGGCTCCTGCGGCAGCTGAAGAACGCACCCGACTCGGTGCGGCTGGAGGCGTTCGTCGCGCACGGCAGGGGAGCCGGTGCGTCGGAACTGCTCGGGGCGGTCCGGGCGAACCCCGCGCTGCTCATCGCGGACCCGCAGAAGGAGATCCGAGGATTCCGGGTGGAGATCTCGGTGCCGATGGGCTCGAAGCGCGGCACCGGGCGCAACTCGTTCATCGACTCGGTGCTGACCGCGGTCTCGTCGTTCTACGAGGACATCGTGCAGAACCTCAAGCCGTGGTCCGCCACACCACCGAAGATCCGGGCGGAGGCCGCGTTCGTGCCGCCCGCGGAGGTACCGGTGGCGCTCGTGTCGACGGCGCCGTCGTCGCAGGACGGGCCTGAACTCCACCCGCCGCTCGCGGTGCCCGAATCGTCCGACGTCACGGTCGACGCTTAGGCGAACCGGGTGAACGTTGGACCGGTCCGTAACAGTGGTTCAGCCTTCAACGACCTAGGTCGTGGTTCACCCGGAAGCCTCGGCATCTCACGGGATGCCACGCGAAGAGTGGTGAGGCGGTTTCCGCCGATCGCCTCACCACTCACCTTCGGCCGGACGGCCGCAACCTCTTGCGCAGCAGCAAGAACAGCCCGGCCGCGCCGAGCACCACCAACCCCACGACCCACACGGGCAAGGGCTTTCCGGTCGGCTCCACGGCGGCCGCGGGCGCCGGCGAGGCCGAGACGTCCGCCGCCTTCTTCAGCGGTGGCGCGATCTCCTGCCACGGCCAGGTGTTGCCCGCGCCCTGGACCATCTGCGGGTCCACGGGTTTCACCAGCAACGTGCCCGGCACCGTCAACGTCCCGAGCGGGTGCTCGGCGAACATCCCTTGCAGGCCAAACACCTCGTAGGTGCCGGCGGGCAGCGCGAACGTCACGGCGTAGTGCGCGGGTTCGGCCAGCGCCACGCCGGTGAACGAGCGCGAGTCGGTGCCGGACTGGAAGCGCAGTCCGGTCTTGCCCAGGTCGCCGGAGAACGGGTGGGTGCCGTGCTGGAGCACCCAGTAGCCGACCGTGTGGGTCGTGGACGGCTGGATCGACGGCACCGGGTCGACGTACGTGACCGCCCAGCCGCCCGCGTGCGCTGCAGGTGCGCCGAGAAGCAGAAAAGCGCAAATCAAGGCCAGAATCCTCATGACGCGACTACACCGGGAACCACCGAGCGGTTCCCGGTGTAGAGGAGGCATCACGGACGAAGCGGTGGCACGGGCGATCGCAGGCGACCAGGCGGCCTACGGCGAGCTGGTCGTCCGGTACACCGTGCTCGCGCACCGGACGGCGTACCTGCTCGGGGCTGGTGCGGACGCCGGTGACGTGGTGCAGGAGGCGTTCGTGAAGGCGTACCGGAAGCTCCACACGTTCAGGACCGACGCCGACTTCAAGCCGTGGCTGCTCAAGATCGTCGCCAACGAGACGAAGAACCTGCACCGCGGCAGAAGGCGGCGCAACCTGATGGAGCTCCGGCTCGCCACCATCACCGAGACCGTCGACCACGACGACCCCGGCACGCTGGTGGACGACTCGCGCGCCAAGCTGCTGAAAGCCGTGCAGAGCCTGAACGACGCGGACCGGCAGGTCGTCACGTGCCGGTACCTGCTCGACCTGAGCGAGGCCGAGACCGCGCAGACCCTCGGCCTCGCCAGGGGAACCGTGAAGTCGCGGCTGTCCCGAGCGCTGCACAAACTGCGCCCGATGCTGGAGGAGGTGGCCCGTGATCGATGACCAGGAGGAAGCCCTGCGCGACCTCGGCCGCCACCTCCACGTGCCCGAACCGCCGGACGTCACGCAACAGGTGCTCGCCAGGATCGACAAGCCGAAGAGAAACCGCTGGCTGCAGGCGCTGGCCGCGGCGGTGACGGCGTTCGCCATCGCGTTCGCGGTGTCGCCGGCGGTGAGGGCGGGCGTCCAGCAACTGCTGGAGTTCGCCGGTGTCGAGTTCCGCACGGAGGCTCCGCAGAGCGTCGCTCCACCGCTGCCGAGCCAGGACGTGTCGCTGGAGGAAGCCAGGAAGCAGATGCCGTTCGAGATCCACCTGCCGGCGGAACTCGGCACCCCGGACCAGGTCACCGTCCACGAAGGACGGTTCGTCACCCTGCACTACGGGGAGCTGAGGCTGGACCAGTTCGACGGCACCATAAGCTCGACCGTCGGCAAGCTCGTCCACCAGGACGGCGTCGAGCAGATCAACGACCGGATCTGGATCCCTTACCCGCACGTGTTCTTCTACATCGACCGCGCCGGCCAGTGGCACACCGAGGAACCGCAGCTGGCGGGCCAAACCCTGCTCTGGCAACGAGATCAGGTCACCCTCAGGCTCGAGGGCGACCTGACCAGGGAGCGGGCTCTCCAGATCAGCGAGAGCTAGCCAGCGCCTTCTCGATCATCGGCTTGAGGCTGCGGGAGTACTGGCTGTTGAGGTGGTCGGAGTCGTAGTACACGGCCACGTTCCCGACGACGGCGTAGCACTGCTTGTCGTCGCAGAAGTACTCGCTCAGGTCGACCGTCGACACCCCGGGGTTCCCGGTGGTCTTCGCGACCTCGGTCAACGGGTCGGCGGGCAGCGCGACGGGCCGCGGCACCACGCAGGCCTCGGGCTTCGACGCGTTCAGCGTCACGCAGTCGGGCGAGCGGACCTTGCCGTTGTACGGCGGGTCGGCGAGCACGACGACACGGGCGCCCGCGTCCGTCCACTTGCGCCACCGCGGTTCCAGGCCGTTGCGGTACTGCTCGGTCTGGTTGCCGCTCTTGGGCTCCGCCGGTTCCTCGCGGGCGTAGAACGACGTCAGGACCATCGACGGCTTGTCGGCGGCGATCACGTCGGTCATCTGCCTCGTCCAGTCCGCGCAGCGCTTGACCTGCTGCTCCGGGTGCTTCTCACCGCGGAACTCGGTGTTGCGCACGTCCGCGAACGGGCACGCGCCGAGGAAGCTGACCGTGAGGTTCCACTTGCGTTCGCGGGCGATGTCGAAGATCGGCGGCTGCCACTGCTGGGCGTGCGAGTCGCCCACGAGCCAGACCTTCTCGCCGCCCTTGCCACCGGAGAAGTCGCAGACGGACGTGGTGTCCCGGTCCTCCGCCCTGTGGTCCGGCACGCGACGGCACTCGGGCGCGATCGGCCAGTACTCGTTGGCCGGACCCATCGCGGGCACGCGGGCCGGGCCGAACGGGGTGGGGCAGCCGTTGACGCCGATCATGGCGTTCGCGCCGTGGCACGGACCGTTGAGGCCCGCCGCGATGTCCCGGTCCGCCTGGGCGACGTGCCGGTGGTAGGTCCACTGGAGCCCGCCCGCCATGATCGCCACGACGGCGATGCCGAGGATCATGCTGGAGAACGTCAGGCCCCTGCTGCGCGTGACGGGACCCCACGACATGCCGTGGTCCTCGACGACCACCTTCGACACCCACGCGACGACGATCGACAGCGCGAGCAGCCCCAGCAGCCACGGCGTGCCGAGCTTGCCCTGGTCCAGCAGGCCGCTCAGCGCGAACGGCGCGAGCAGCAGGAACGGCCAGTGCCACAAATAGAGCGAGTAGCTGACGTTGCCGACGAACTGCACAGGCCTCGACGCGGTCACCACCGTGTGCCACTGCTTGCCGGACCGCAGGCCGGACATGATCACCAGGCCGGTGCCGACCGACGGCACCAGGGCCAGGTAGCCGGGGAACGCCGTGTGGTGGTCGTAGAGGAAGGCGGACGCGATGATCATCGCGAACCCGGCCAGCGCCGCGACCTCGGCCGCCACCCGCGGCAGCACCAGCTTCACGGCGGCCAGCGCCACCCCGGCGCCGATCGCGAACTCCCACACCCGCACCGGCGTGATGAAGTACGCCTGGCTGGGCGAGACGATCGTGTAGTAGACGCTCAGCGCGAACGACACGGCGCCGAGGATCGCGACGCCGAGCACCACCCAGCGGCGCCTGCCGATCTTGAAGAACCCGATCAGCAGCAGCGGCCAGAACAGGTAGAACTGCTCCTCCACCGACAGCGACCAGTAGTGCTGCACGAGGCTCGCGGCCTCGTTCTGCGCCGAGTAGTTCACCGACTTGCCCGCGAGCAGCCAGTTCTCCCAGTAGGAGGCGGCGGCGAACGACTCCCAGGCGTTGGCCGTCCAGCGCGGGTACGGCAGCAGGAAGTAGGCGGCGACGATGCTGAAGCCGAGCACCAGGAACGCGGCGGGCAGCAGCCGCCGGACGCGCCGCGCGTAGAACCTGCCGAGCCGCACCCGGCTGGTGTGGACGATCTCCTTGTCGAGGTGCGACGTGATCAGGAAGCCGGAGATCACGAAGAAGACGTCGACGCCGACGTAACCGCCGGTCAGACCGTTCGGCCAGAAGTGGTTGACCACCACGGCCAGCACCGCGATCGCCCGCAGTGCCTGGATGTCGGTGCGGAACCCGGCACCGGCCGGTTTGCCGCTGGCGGGTCTCTCTGTGTCCTGCTTCTCGCTCAGTTGCGCGGTCGTGCTCATGGCTGAATCCCCCAGGATTGATCAGCACGACCACTTTCAGTGATTTATGCCCTGATCAGGGGTCACCCGATCGTGCTGAGGACGGGGGATACTAACTCAACGCGAACGGTTTTCACGCCTTGCTGAGCTGCGCAGTTGCCGGTGCCACACCTGCGGTGTGATCGGATGTGCCGTTCAAGATCGGCCTGCCCGAACCAGGAGACCGCAGCGATGATCAATCCCGATTACTGGGTGCGGGCGCACATGGCCTTCTTCATGAAGGACTACCCGCTGGACTCCGTCGACCTGCTCGCGGAGATGGTCGGTGAACCTGCGGTGGCGCCACCGTTGCAGGACTGGGAGGCGGTCGAAGCGCGTCTGGGCACCACCCTGCCCCGCGACTACCGGCGGTTGGTGGACCGGTTCGGCGCCGGCCAGTTCGGTTCGATCCGGGTCTTCGCTCCCGACGCTCTCGCTGCCGAGTACGACCTGTTCGCGCTCGTCGACCGCATCCAGGCGCAGGCCGAGGAGTTCCGGCCGACGACAGAACCGCCGTTCAACGCTCCGTTCCACCCACAGGAGGGCGGCCTGGTGCCGTGGGGCGAGATGGACGGCGGCTTCACGTTCTTCTGGAAGCCGACGAAGGACACCGACGCGAGGCCCGTGGTGGTGTCGGATCCGAGCTGGCTCGCCTGGTACCAGCCGTGCCGATCAGCCAGCACCTTCGTCGCAGACCACCTCAGGTCGCCGACAGGGGAGCTGGACGGCATCGAACTGCTGTCCGCTGATGCCGGGGTCGGGTCGCGGTTCGTTCCCGCGACCCGTCAGTGAGCCGGCTCGGTCAGCGCCAGCTGGGCAGCCACAGTTGCTGCTGCCACAGCTCAGGCGTGATCGGCACGCCGTTCAAGATCGGCCACAGCCACACGAAGTTCGCCACCACGATCCCTACGTACAACGCCACCACGAGCATTCCGGTGCCGCGCCGCTCGGAGCCCGCCGAAGACCGCCCCAGGATCTCGCCCAAAGCCAGCACGATCAGCAACACCAGGAACGGCGCCATCGGGGTGACGTAGAAGAAGTACATCTGCCGGTCGAGGTTCAGGAACCACGGCAGCAGCCCGGCGGCGTACGCGACCAGGACGGCGGCGTAGCGCCAGTCCATCCGGCCGATCGTGCGGTACAGGGCCCAGCCGATCACCGGGAACGCGAGCCACCACATCGCGGGCGTGCCGATGAGCATGATCGCGCCGAGGCACGACGCCGCGCCGCAGCCCGTGACGGTGTTGTCGTAGTAGTAGAGCATCGGACGCAGGCCCATCGGCCACGTCCACGGCTTCGACTCCCACGGGTGCGTGTTGGTCGCCGAGGTGACCAGGCCTACGTGGAACTTGTAGACGTTCTGGGCGTTGTACCAGAGCGATTGCAGCACGTCGGGGATGTACGAGACGTCCTTGACCTTGCCGCCGACCACGTGCCGGTCGATGCCGGTCTCGCTGGCCATCCACGGGAACCAGGTGACGATGTAGACGAGCACCGGGATGGCGACCAGGCCGCCCAGCGACGGCAGGACGTCCTTCACCAGCGAGCCCAGCCACGGCTCCTCGACGCCGGCCGCACGACGGGCCAAAGCGCTCCACACGACCGACAAGAGGCCGAACGCGGCGATGTACCAGATGCCCGACCACTTGATGCCGCACGCGGCGCCGAGCATCACGCCCGCGCCGAAGCGCCACCAGCGGAAGCCCAGCCACGGGCCGAAGGCCGAGTTGTTGATGAACCCCTCGCGCACGGCGACGGCCAGTCGTTCGCGCACTTGCTCGCGGTCGACCACCAGGCAGCCGAACGCGGCGACGACGAACAACGCCAGGAAGATGTCGAGCATGCCCATTCGCGACTGGACGTGCGAGACGCCGTCCGCGATGAGCAACACGCCCGCGAGAGCCCCGAGCAGGTCGGAACGGGTCAGGCGACGCGCGATGCGGACGATCAGCAGGATCGTGATCGCGCCGGCCAGTGCGGAGGCGAAGCGCCAGCCGAGGCCGTCGTAGCCGAAGAGGTCCTGGCCGATCGCCATGAGCTGCTTGGCGAGCGGCGGGTGGACGATCAGCTCGTAGCCGGGGTTGTCCTCGTAGCCGCCGTTGCGCAGCACCTGCGCGGTCTGCGGCACGTAGTGCTTCTCGTCGAAGATCGGCGTGCCCTTGTCCGTCGGATAACCGACGTTCCAGAAGCGCACGACGGCACCGATCAGCGTCACGACGGCCGTCATGAGCCACCCGCGCATCCGGTCTCCGAAAGGAGGCGGGTCGAGTGCGGCCGCACGATCCGAGCGCGGCTCCTCGACGACTACGGGCGCCACTCCTGGCTGCACGAGGACTGTCACGCCGCCGATCGTAGGGTGAAGCTTGTGAGTCCTGTATCCGGTTCAGGCCGTCTGGTCCTGGCAGCCACCCCTCTCGGCGACATCCGCGACGCCTCCGCGCGCCTGATCGAGGCGCTCGAGACCGCCGACGTCATCGCCGCCGAGGACACCAGGAGAACGCACAGCCTCGCGGCCGCGTTGCAGGTCAAGCCGTCCGGCCGGGTGCTCAGCTTCTACGACCAGAACGAGGTCGGGCGCGTACCGCAGTTGCTCGAGGCGCTGCACAACGGCGAGACCGTGCTGCTCGTGACGGACGCCGGAATGCCGTCCGTGTCGGATCCGGGTTACCGGCTGGTCGCCGCGTGCGTCGAGCAGGACATCACCGTCACGTGCCTGCCGGGGCCGTCCGCGGTGACGACGGCGCTCGCGTTGTCCGGCCTGCCGAGCGACAGGTTCGCGTTCGACGGCTTCCCGCCGCGCAAGTCCGGTGAGCGCAAGCGCTGGTTCGCGCCCTTGGCCACCGAGCAACGCACGGTCGTGTTCTTCGAGGCGCCCCATCGGCTCGCGGACACCCTGCAGGACGCCGTCGAGGTGCTCGGACCGGACCGCCGTGTCGCCGTGTGCCGCGAACTGACGAAGAAGTACGAAGAGGTCGTGCGCGGAACCCTCGGAGAACTCGCCGCATGGGCCGTGGAAGGCGCACGCGGCGAGATCACCGTGGTGCTCGGTCCGGCGCCCGTGCGGGACACGCCGGACCTCGACACGCTCGTTGCCGAGGTCAAGCAGCGCGTCGCGGACGGGGAGCGGATGAAGTCGGCCGCCGCCGAGGTCGCGGAGGCGGCCGGGATCAGCAAGAAGACCCTCTACGACGCGGCCATCAAGTCAAGCTGACTCCTTGTTGAACGTGCGCACGCCGTAGAAGACGCCGACCAGCACGAGCACCGCGACCGAGATCAGCCCGTACGTGATCGTGCCGGGGTTGAAGATCGAGCGTTCGGCGTCCACGACGTGCGCCAGCGGGTTGATCCGCGACAGCCAGTAGAGCCACTGCGGGCCGTTGGTCATCGGCAGCAGCACGCCGCTCAACAGCATCAACGGCACGATGGACGCCGACAGCACCGACGCGAAGACGTACTCCAGCTTCACCTTCAACGCGATCGCGTACGAGACCGAGCCGATCGCGATGCCCAGCAACGCCACCAGCCCGAGCCCGAGCACCATCTGCCCGGCCGAGGCGCGGAAGCCGAACAGCATCGCGGCCAGCATGATCAGCAGGCTCTGCACGACCAGCAGCACCACGTCCTTGCCGACCCGCCCGACCAGCAGCGCGACCCGGCTGACCGGGGTGACCCGCAGCCGTTCCATCACGCCCGTGCGGACCTCCGGCAGCAGCGAGAAGCCCGCGTAGGCCGTGCCGAACAACGCCATCTGCACCAGCAGGCCCGGCACGAACCACTGCCAGCCGGTGTCGCCCAGCAACGGCCCGAAGAGCCCCAGGTAGAGCAACGGCTGGGCGATGCCGAACACGACCGCGACCGGGTTGCGCAGCACCGGCAGCATCACGCGGGAGAACACGAGCCAGGTGTCACGCAGCATTGGCGTCCTCCCTCAGGGAACGACCGGTCATGGTCAGGAACACGTCGTCGAGCGTCGGCCGGTGCACCTGGACGGAGTGCAGCTCGACGCCGATGTTGTCGAGGTCGCGCACCAGGCCCGGCAGCGCGCGGTCGCCGTTCGGGATCCGGAAGCTGACCTTCTCGCCGTCGACCACGGCGTCCTCGAACTTCGAGGCGACCAGCGACGCCTGGGGCGTGCCCAGCTCGACCAGGTCGCCGGAGACGCGGTGCTTGAGGTCGTCCGGCGAGCCCTCGCCGACGATCGCGCCGTGGTCGATGACCAGCAGCCGGTCGCTCAGGAAGTCGGCCTCGTCCAGGTAGTGCGTGGTCAGGAAGATCGTGGTGCCGTCGGCCTTGAGCCGGCGGATGTGGTCCCACAGGTTGCGGCGGCTCTGCGGGTCGAGCGCGGTCGACGGCTCGTCCAGGAACAGCAACCGCGGTTCGTGCAGCATCCCCATCGCGATGTCGAGCCGGCGCTGCTGGCCGCCTGACAACGTCACGACGCCGCGCTTCTCCAGGCCGGTCAGGTCGAACCGTTCGAGCAGGCCGGCGACCTTCCGGCGCGCGTCGTGCTTGGACAGCCCGTAGAAGCGGGCCTGGAACTCCAGCTCGTCGGCGACGCGCTGGTCGAGGCCACCGCCGCCCTTCTGGCCGACGTAGCCGATGTTGCGGCGCACGCCCGCCGGGTCCTTCAGCAGGTCGTGCCCGGCGATCGTCGCCTCGCCCGCCGTGGGCTGCAGCAGCGTCGTGAGCATGCGCAACGTCGTGGACTTGCCGGCGCCGTTCGGGCCGAGGAACCCGACGAGCTCGCCCTCCGCGACGTCGATGTCCACGCCCCGCACCGCGTCCACCGGACCGGTCTTGGTCGTGAACCGGCGCGCGAGACCGCGTGCCTCGATCATGACGAAACCCCCTCTAGTCAACTTTGACTAGAGGCTAGCTCCGACTAATCAAGTTTGACTAGTCCTCAAGTTCGTACTCGCCGGCCTCTAGGCGTGCGATCAGCTCCTGAGTCCACCGGACCTGGCCTTCGAGATGGACGAGCCACAGTCGAAAGAGCTCGCTGACGTGCGCGGGCTTGCCCATCTCCGGCATCGAGCCGATGCCGTGCCGGGTGGGGGTGAGCTGGCC
This sequence comes from Lentzea sp. NPDC058450, assembly GCF_042721395.1. Lineage (NCBI taxonomy): Bacteria > Bacillati > Actinomycetota > Actinomycetes > Pseudonocardiales > Pseudonocardiaceae > Lentzea > Lentzea sp. NPDC058450. The sequence continues at coordinate 5,093 of NZ_JBHXLO010000017.1, read as the reverse complement.
TTCGAGGCCCGCGAGCCGTTGCTTGAGCAGCACGAGGGCCTGCTTGCGGGGGACGAGGTTGAGCATCGCCACGGCCGCGGAGACCTCGTCGTTGCCCGCCGCCGGGTTCGCCAGCGCGTGCGCGAGGCGGTCGGTCAGCTCGTGCTCACCGGACGGCGTGATCTTGTACGTGGTGCGCGCGGGTCCCTCTCCGGACTCGACGCCGACCGGCTCCAGCAGTCCGTCCTTGGCCAGCGACTTCAGCGCGTGGTAGATCGACCCCGGCTGCACGTTCGCCCACGAGTCGGCGGACCACGACTTGAGCTCGCGGCGCACCACGTAGCCGTGGGCCTCGCCGACCAGCTTGACGATCCCGAGCACCAGCATTCTGGTCGCGGACAATCAGACCTCCCACTCGGTGAAAACCGCCTGGCACCGCCTCCGTAGGCTATGTGCATGAGTGCCTCCGTACTGACCGCGGTGGCCTGGCCTTATGCCAACGGCCCCAGGCACATCGGTCACGTCTCCGGTTTCGGTGTCCCGTCCGACGTCTTCTCCCGCTACATGCGAATGTCCGGACACCGGGTGCTCATGGTCAGCGGCACGGACGAGCACGGCACACCCATCCAGGTGCAGGCCGAGAAGGAGGGCCTGACGGCCCGCGAGCTCGCCGACAAGTACAACCGCGTCATCGCCGGTGACCTGCAGGGCCTCGGCCTCTCCTACGACCTCTTCACCCGCACCACCACCGGCAACCACTACCAGGTGGTGCAGGACCTGTTCTCCGCGCTGTGGAAGAACGGCTACGTCGTCCCCAAGACGGAGATGGGCGCCATCAGCCCGTCGACCGGCCGCACGCTGCCCGACCGCTACATCGAGGGCACCTGCCCGATCTGCGGGTACGAGGGCGCGCGTGGCGACCAGTGCGACAACTGCGGCAACCAGCTCGACCCGTCGGAACTGATCAACCCGCGTTCGAAGATCAACGGCGAGACGCCGAAGTTCGTCGAGACCGAGCACCTGTTCCTCGACCTGTCGGCGTTCATCAACTCGCTGTCGGGCTGGATGGGCACGCGGGCCGACTGGCGCCCGAACGTGCTCAAGTTCTCGCAGAACCTGATCAAGGACCTGCGGCCGCGCGCCATCACCCGCGACCTCGACTGGGGTGTGCCGATCCCGCTCGACGGGTGGAGCGACCAGCCGATGAAGCGGTTCTACGTGTGGTTCGACGCGGTCATCGGGTACCTCTCGGCGTCCGTCGAGTGGGCGCGCCGCACGGGCGACCCCGACGCCTGGAAGGAGTTCTGGACGGGTGACGCCCAGGGCTACTACTTCATGGGCAAGGACAACATCGTCTTCCACTCGCTGATCTGGCCGTCGCTGCTGCTCGGGCAGAACGGCGCGGGCGACAAGGGCGGCGAGCCCGGCCGGTTCGGCACGCTGAACCTGCCGACCGAGGTCGTGTCGTCGGAGTACCTGACGATGAGCGGCTCCAAGTTCTCGACGTCGCGCGGCACCGTGATCTACGTCGGCGACTTCCTGAAGGAGTTCGGCCCGGACGCGCTGCGGTACTTCATCTCCGTCGCCGGTCCGGAGAACCAGGACACGGACTTCACCTGGGAGGAGTTCGTCCGGCGGACGAACTTCGAGCTGGCGAACGAGTGGGGCAACCTGGTCAACCGCTCGATCTCGATGGCGCACAAGAACGTGGGCGCGATCCCGAAGGCCGTCGCGCTGACGCCTGCCGACCACGAGCTGCTGGCTCAGTCGAAGGCGGCGTTCGAGACGGTCGGCGCGCACCTGCGCCGCTCGCGGTTCAAGCAGGCCACGGGCGAGGCCATGCGCGTCATCTCGGCCGCGAACAAGTACCTGTCGGACCAGGAGCCGTGGAAGCTCAAGGACGACCTGGAGCGGCGTGACTCGGTGCTGCACACGGCGTTGCAGGTCGTGCAGGACGCGAACACGCTGATGACTCCGTTCCTGCCGCACTCGGCGCAGAAGGTGCACGAGGCGTTGGGCGGCACGGGCGTGTGGGCCGCACAGCCGCAGATGAACGAGGTCACCGACCTCGACATCCCGGAGCGCTCGTACCCGGTGCTGACCGGTGACTACGCCTCGGAACAGGCGAAGTGGGAGTCCACGCCGCTGGAGGTGGGCCGGCCGTTGCAGAAGCCGACCCCGCTGTTCGCGCGGCTGGAGAAGGAACTGGGCGACACCGGGCCCGAGTGGGCCCCGATCGTCACCTCGTAGTGACGGACAAGCGCGAACGACCGCCGGTGCCGGAAGCTCTTCCGGCACCGGTGATCGACGCCCACACGCATCTGGACGCGTGTGGTGCCACTGATGCGGCCGGCGTGGCTCTTCTGCTCGATCGCGCGGAGGCCGCCGGGGTCTCGCACGTGATCACCGTGGCGGACGACCTGGCCGCCGCCACCTGGGCCGCCGAAGCGTCCACTTGGGACCCGCGGGTCTACGCGGCGGTGGCCGTGCACCCGACGCGAACCTCCACCTTCGGTGAGGTCGAGAAGGCCGAGCTGGAGAGGCTCGCGGTGCTGCCGCGGGTCGTGGCGATCGGCGAGACGGGTCTCGACTACTACTGGGACTACTCGCCGCCGGCCGCCCAGCACGAGGCTTTCCGTTGGCACATCGACCTTTCCAAGCGCGTCGGGAAGCCGTTGATGATCCACGACCGGGACGCGCACGAGGACATCCTCAAGATCTTGTCCTCGGAAGGTGCACCGTCCACTGTGGTGTTCCACTGCTTCTCGGGCGACGCGGACTTCGCCCGGCGGTGCGTCGACGCGGGGTACGTGCTGTCGTTCGCGGGCCCGGTGACGTTCAAGAACGCCCGCGCGCTGCGGGAGGCGGCCCAGCTCGTACCGCAGGATCAGCTTCTCGTCGAGACCGATGCGCCGTTCCTGACGCCGCATCCGTTCCGCGGACGCCCAAACGAACCCTATTGTGTGAATTACACAATTCGGGATCTCGCTACTCTCCGTGGCGAAGATCTCTCTGAACTTTGCTCCGCCGTCACCCGTACTGCTCAACGAGTGTTCGGACTCGGGGACTGAAATGCGACTTAGAGCGAACGGAGTAGGCGGTTCCTACCCCCACGAGGTGACTGACGTCACAACATCGGTGGGGGTGTTTGCGCAACGTCGGTTGCCCCGTTACTGTCCCGTGACCGTGCCACCAGAGCCGACGTTGTCGGTTCGGTGCACGCCCGCAGTCGGGGCGGGACCGAAGCCAGAAGCGCGAAGAAGCGAGACCACGTAGGAGGAGTTGCCGGGAACCTTCGAGCTCCAACTCGAATGATCTTGTCAACGCCAACTGTGCGGTGGCCTCAAAGCTTCCGCAATGGAGGTATCGACCCTGATGTCCGGTAGCGACAGAACTGCCGCGCCTTACGACTTCAACGACGACACCGACTGGTTCACGCCGGTCGGCCAGACGTCGGTGAGCGTCGCTGACCCCCACCCGAGCTTCCCGCCCGGCGCGTTGACCATCACGCCCGCGGACGTGCTCGAGGTGCTCGGCCCGGACGCGGACGACCTCCTCGCCTCGGCGAACGTCGACGTCGACGAGCTGATCCGTCTCATCAACGCCGAGACGACGATCATGCCGCCCCTCGTCCTCCCGTCGGAGGAAGAGGAGAAGCAGGACCCGCAGCTCCTGGTCAAGACCGTCACCAACTGGAAGCGCCGCTTCCTCAAGGGCACGGTCGCCGCGATCCTCGTGTCGATCTCCGGCGGCGGCGTGACCGCCATGGCGATGGACAAGTCGCTGACCGTCGAGATCGACGGCGCGATGCAGACCGTCCACTCGTACGAGGGCACGGTCGGCGACGTCCTGGCGGAGGAAGGCATCGTCGTCGGTGAGCACGACGCCCTGTCCCCGTCGCTGAACGCCCCGATCTCCGACGGCGGCAAGATCAGCCTCGACCGCGGCCGCCTGCTGAAGATGAGCGTCGACGGCCAGGCCCGCGAGGACTGGGTCCGCTCCATCACCGTCGAGGAAGCCGCCAAGCAGCTCGGCGTGAACCTCGAAGGCGCGTGGATGTCCGCCCAGGGCAACCACGACATCCCCCTCGAAGGCATGAACCTCGAGGTCAAGACCCGCAAGAACATCAAGCTGTTCGACGGCGCCAACCCGGTCCGCGAGATCCAGACCACCGCCCTGTCCGTCGAGGAACTCCTCAAGGGCGAGAACATCACCCTGGGCGCGGAAGACGCCATCACGTCCGGCGCGGACGTGAAGCTGGCCACCGGCGCCGAGGTCTACATCTCCCGCACCGGCGTCACGGTCATCAACGTGAACGAGCCGGTCGCCCCGCCGGTCGAGAAGACCAACGACCCGAACATGAACGCGGGCGAGCAGAAGGTCACCGACCCGGGCGAGGCCGGCGAGCAGATCTCGCAGTACAAGGTGACCATCAAGAACGGCAAGGAGGTCAGCAAGGAAAAGCTGAGCTCCAAGGTCACCAAGGAACCGAAGCCGAAGAAGATCACCGTAGGCACCAAGCCCCTCCCCGACAGCGACGTCTGGGACAAGCTCGCCAAGTGCGAGGCAGGCGGCAACTGGGCCATCAACACCGGCAACGGCTACTACGGCGGCCTCCAGTTCTCGGCCAGCACCTGGGCCTCCAACGGCGGCACCGCCTACGCCCAGCTCCCGCACCAGGCCACCCGCGAGCAGCAGATCGCCATCGCCACCAAGCTGCGCGACCGCGCAGGCGGCACGTACGGCGCATGGCCGGGCTGCCGCGCGAAGCTCGGCCTGCCGTAAACCCCTCTCCGTCCCCCGCAGAAGGCCGCCCAGGCTCGCCTGGGCGGCCTTCGCCGTGTCCGGGTCAGGCTGGCACGCAGGGACGGGCCGCAGGCGGGGTGTGCCGGGCCTTGGGGAGGTGGTTGACGGCGGTGGGGAGGCGCGCGGAGGGGGGAAGGGCCGGGGCAAGGCGAGGGCGGGGCACGGCAGGGGCGAGGCGGGCGGCGGTGCAGGCTCGCGCAAGGGTCCCCTCGGATTGAACTGCTGTCCGAAAGTTGGACTGGGGTGTGAAGGTTAGGTAGTGAGGGCGCGGGCTCGGTAGTCGGCTGGACTGAGGTTGCCGAGCGTGG